>CAZRCH010000017.1:0-34342 GCA_964598545.1 uncultured Methanolinea sp.
TCCATGTAGTGCGTGGTGAGAAAAATGGTCGTTCCCTGCTCCTTCACCTTCCTGAGGTAATCCCATATCCGGATCCTGGTCTGTGGGTCCAGGCCAAGGGTGGGCTCGTCCAGGAAGAGGACCTTCGGGCTGGTGAGCAGCCCCCTTGCGATCTCGAGCCTTCTCTTCATCCCCCCGCTAAGGAGCTTGATCCGGGTGTCGGCTTTCTCTTCCAGTTCCACGAGTTCAAGGAGTTCCCGGACCTGTGCTTTCCTCTTTGCAGCGGGCACTTCAAAGAGGCGCCCGTGGAACTCCAGGGTCTCCTTCGCGGTGAGGTCGCGGTCCAGTACCTGTCGCTGGAAGACGATTCCAATCGATCTCCTGACCTTGTCCGGATCCCTGGAGGGGTCGAACCCTGCCACGCTCACTGCCCCTTCCTGGAGAGGGAGCAGGGTAGTGAGGATATGGATGGTGGTGGTTTTCCCTGCGCCGTTCGGCCCGAGAAATGCAAAAATTTCTCCTTCACCCACCGAGAAGGTTGCATCGTCGACTGCGAGGAGGTCGCCGAACCGGTGCCTGAGCCCTCTGACGCAGATTACTTCGTCTGGCATGGAGTCATTCCTCTTTCCTTGCCGAAGCGGTGTGAATGTTCGCGGAGATGCACCGGAACATTTCGGGCACCGGAGCATCCCTGTCCGTTGTCACCGTGTCGCAAATGACCCTCCCTTTCTCCATGACCACCACCCGGTCAGCATAGCTCCAGGCAAGGTCCATGTCGTGGGTGATCATGACCACGGTCCTCCCCTGCTGGCTGATCCGCTCGATGTAGGACATGATATCCCTGATATGCGCATAGTCCTGGCCGGTGGTGGGCTCATCAAAGACAAGCACGCGTGGCTCGAGTGCAAGCACGGTCGCGACAGCGAGACGCTGGCGCTCACCCCTGCTGAGGGTGTTCGGGTCCCGGGTGAGATATCCCTCGAGGCCTACTGATGAAAGCGACTCGATGACTTTCTGCTCTCGGAGGGGAGGAGGGATACCCCGGTGTTTGAGTCCAACTGACACTTCGTCATGTACCGTCTCTGAGAAGATCTGGTGATCCGGGTTCTGGAACAGGTAGCCTACCACTGCCGCAAGGGATCCGTTCCCTGCCTTGCAGGTGTCGATGCCACAGACCGTGACCGTCCCCTTACCCGGCACAAGGAGGCCATTGAGGTGCATCGCAAGCGTTGATTTTCCTGAACCATTTTCGCCGATCAGGGCGACGAGTTCTCCCTCGCCGATTGACAGGCTGATGCTATCGAGGGCACGGGTGCGATCGGAGTACCAGTACGAGAGGTCTCGTATCACAATCTCCCCGGGTGGATTTCCCTTCCTGTCGAAGCGTTCCCTGGGTTTTTCCCCCTCCCGCCCGTATCCCCTGCGGAAAGGTTCCGGGAGCGGTCCGCCAGGGTGATGCTCCGAGACGATGCGGCCATTCTCCATCCAGAGCACCCTGTCGCAGATCGGGAGCACCTCCTTTACCTTATGCTCCACCAGGAGCACCGTGCACCCTTCGTCCCTGTTAAGGTCGCGGATTGTGTCGAGCACCTCCCGCGTTCCCCTCGGGTCAAGGTCGGCAGTCGGTTCGTCGAAGACAAGGATTTCCGGTCTTATAGCCAGTATCCCTGCGATCGCAGTCCTCTGTTTCTGGCCGCCGGAAAGGTTGTAGACGAACTTTTCCCTGAATTTCTCCATCCGTGTCCTGCCGAGTCCGTACTCCACGCGGGTGCGCATCTCCTGGCGGGAATACCCGAGGTTCTCCGGGCCAAACGCCACGTCTTCCTCGACGGTCAGGGCAAACAGCTGGTTGTCAGGGTTTTGGAAGACCAGCCCCACCTCCTGGGCCAGTTCCGGTATGGTGTGGGCCATCGTATCCCTCCCTCCCACACGGACCCTGCCCTCCATCCGCCCCCTGATCATGTGGGGGATGATCCCGTTCAGGGTGAGGCAGAGGGTGGACTTCCCGCACCCCGAGGGCCCGGCAAGGACCACGCACTCTCCCTTCTCCACCTGGAGGTTGATATCCATGAGAGAGGGTCGTTCAGACCCGGGATAGGAGAATGAGAGATTGTGTATCGAGATCATGGCAGGCTCCCGAGGCCTATAAACGCAGCCGAAATGAGGGCAAGTGAGGCTGCTGCCATGCAGGAACCACAGACCATGTCGCCGCGCCCGAACCGGACTTCGGTGTAGTAGGTACGGTGCTCGCGGGAGCCGAACGCCCGCGATTCTGCGGCAAGTGCGAGCTGGCTGCACCGGCGAACTGAGTTCAGGATCAGGGGCGCCATCGAGTACTGTGCGAGGCGAAGCGGGTTCCTGCCGAGGCCCCGGGCCTTCAGGGCGTTTGCGATCATCCGGTACTCCTCGATAATGGTGGGGACGAAACGGACCGCTGTCGTGAGCATGAACATGAAGGTGAAGGGGAGGCGCAACTCGCGGAGCCCTGCCATGATCCGGTTCACCGGGGTGGTCATCACCAGGGTCACCGATGCGTTCAGCATAGCGAGGATTCGGAATCCCTGGATGAACCCGTAGACGGCACCCTGCAGGGTGAACGGCACGCCCCCGGTGAATGGCCCGAGGACCGGGAGATCAGGAGGGATCAGCCAGAAGAGCACATCGGGAGGCGGCCCGGTGAGAGGCTGGTAGAAGAGTGCCTGGGAGAAGGTGGTCCCGACAAAGATGAACGCGTAAAATGCCAGTATCGGCATCATCTGGCGAAGGGGTGGCTTCGCGATGATCAGCGGGATGAGCGTACACCCGAACAGGAGGAGCAGGAGGGCGGGCGCTTTGAGGAGGACTGCAAGGACAGTTACGATCGCAAGCCACGCGATCTTTGTCCTTGGGTCGAGGTGGTGGACCGGGGTCTCCCGTCCAAAATACTGGAAGATGGGATCATCCCCCCAGTATCGAAGCCGCCCTCTTGCCGACCTTCAGCCCGATGAGCGCCGCGGGGATGGCGAAGAGAACATTGACCGGGATGCTTGCCAGGACCATCCAGTCAGGGAAGAACAGGCCCTGCGCCGCGAGGATCACGTACCAGAGGATGAGGATGCCTGAGACACCATAGACTATGGTGGCCGGCATGATCCCCCACCTGGTCCACATCTTCTTGCCCTGCAGCAGGGTAAACCCGTCGACGATGAGACCATGGACAACGTACATGACGATGAAGAGGGGAACACCCATGAGTGGCATCGCGACAAGCGAGGCGATGAGCGAGTAGATGGTGGCGGTCCCCGCCTTCTTCACCGTTGCCGCGCAGGAGAAGAGCACGATCCCCGGCAGCAGGGTATGGAGGATGAACGGGCCGATGAACATGAGGCCCGAGAGCCCATGGAGCACGTTGCCGAGAATCCCGATGACAATGCCGAGCGCGCCGTACATGGAGATAGTGATGATCTCGGTGGTGGTGAAGTAGCGGCGGGGTGCCCTTGGTTTTTCATGTGGCTGAGCTGGGTTGTACATCACGGTCTCTTGTGTCATGCGTCCTCCTCTTAAAGACTATGAAAGTATAGAATACTCATGAAAAATGCTATGAAATATTATTTAAATCATACCTATTATCTCTGGACCCCGGGCGCAACACATGCCCGCATATTTTCGTCTATTTCGCCTGAAAAACAGAAATAAAGTAATTTTCGCAGAGAATGAGAATTGTATGATTCGGGGATCTCATTCTCCTCACGAAGGCTAGAATATCTCATTTCTGACTGGAAGGGCAATATTCTGGAAAACAGTTCCTCGTTCACTTTTTTTGGTTTTTCTCTTTACATTGTATCTTAATTATTTTAATTAGTATGATATTACTTAATAAAAATTTATTTTAGTAATATTAATATGCAAAAAAATCATACTAAACGGCGTGGAATATGCTGTGCATAACTGCCTGGCACGGTATGATGCCACTTTGAAGGGAAATTAGCATCCCTTTTACGATTTGGAGGAATTCTATGAGGAGAAACAAAGAACAGAAAGACGATGCAGTCTCGCCCGTCGTCGGGGTGATGCTGATGCTCGTCGTGACCATCGTCATCGCTGCGGTCGTCTCCGCCTTTGCGGGCGGGATGGGCACGTCGCAGAAAGCGGCGCCCCAGGCGAGCATCGCGGTGAAGACCGGGTACCTGAGCGACGGGAACTTCGACATCTCGTTCGAGCACCTTGGCGGTGACCCGATCCTGACGCGGGACTGCCAGTTTATCACGTACCTGACCCTGCAGAACGGGACAACGATCAAGCACGTGCAGACACCCTCTTCGCCACTAGCGCGGAGTGAGAGCTATGGGCAAATTAATGGCAATCCCTCATACTCCCGTGGTCCGCACCTGACCGATCCCCAAAAGTACGCATATCCTTGCAACCCGATAAACGATGTTACAGTTATGGGCGGCTGGGTTGTTCCTGGGATTACAAACCTTACAGCATTTCCGGAGGGTGCAAACTATGCATGGTTTGGGCAGGCCGTCTGGCTGCCAGGTGATATTGCGAGGACCTACAACAATGGGTACACCGCGAATTTCCTGGGGCTTATTCCGACAACATATACCGGAACCCCCCCGACCATGGAAAACCCCTATCCTGGCACGAATGAGACATATCAAGCCGGAATCGCGACTCTGAAGGACTGCGTCGCAAAGAACTGTCGCCTGGACATCAAGCTGATGCACATGCCGAGCGGCAAGTACATCATGGACAAGTCGATTGTCCTGCAGGGGTGAGATGAGATGAAGCACACAATTCAGAAAGACAATGCAGTCTCGCCCGTCGTTGGGGTGATGCTGATGCTCGTGGTGACCATCATCATCGCCGCGGTCGTCTCCGCCTTTGCGGGCGGTATGGCCTCTTCGCAGGAGAAGGTGCCGCAAGCGTCGGTCATTGCAAAAGAGGTGGTAATACATGGCGTCAGAGATACCACGGCAACTGCGTGTCCAGGAGCGAATTGCTGGGGACAGGGGCTTCCTCGGCCAGATCATGGCACTGATGCCGCCGCAGACATTTATATTGTATTTGAACACAAGTCCGGAGATGCACTCAACCTGGACAAAGTCGGATTTTACCTCGGCAAGCTCAGTGAGCCGGGCGTTGGTACACTAATTTCCCGCTCGCTGACACCACAGACAGGGCCGAATCTTGTAACATCTCAAGGTAATTTTGGGACTATCGGGAATAAACCTCTGATATCCGGTTGGAGCCAGAATTGGAACAAGTATATCGAAAAATACCCCGCAAGATCCAGTACTGTCGTTGCCGCAGGGGACGCATTTGTCCTGCACGCAGATTACGGGGTCCGGAGTGGTTCGGGTGTAAACTATATCGCCTGGCTCCAAGAGGGTCTATCCTATCCATTCCCAGTTGCGGCAGGCGATGTCCTCACCTACGACCTGATCGACACGAACTCGAAGAAAGTCATCAGCTCCGGCCAGATCATGATACCGGAGTTTACGGTGGCGACCACGTGAGGAGGGACGACAGATGAAGATGAAGACAAAAATCCACGAGAATGCGGTCTCGCCGGTCGTCGGGGTGATGCTGATGCTGGTCGTGACGATCATCATCGCCGCGGTCGTCTCCGCCTTTGCGGGAGGTCTTGGCAGCGGTGCGCAGAAAGCGCCGACCGTCAGCGCCGAGACGAGCATCAGTAACTCCGGCTACTACTACGGGAGCCAGTTCTCCATGGTCATCACCGGTGTCAGCGAGCCCGTCCCGACCAAGGACGTGAAGCTGGTCACATTGTGGAAGGCAAGCAACGGGAATGTGAATACTCATACCGTGGTCAGCGATGGTCTGACAGATAATTATATGTATGGGGCTCACACTGGGAACCCCCAACACCTTGTACATGGCATCGCTCCATGGGGTGCCGGACCTGGTACCGATGGATTTGAGATGTACAATACAAAGAAACCGAGCCAGTCCTTCGGGAACTATACTCTGACCGCCGGCATGACCATGAGGGCATATCCGATGGGACCATGGGGTCCAAGCCCCGCAGATTCCGGTGGATATGGTCCATTGAGTCCGACCTTTACGTATGTGGATGGGACACGGTTTTACCCCATACAACACGATGAAATCGATGGAATGCAGGCCGTTCTTGGAAAGACATGGAATGATCTCAGACCTGGTGATGTCGTCAACGTCAAGCTCATCCATATCCCGACCGGAGGCGTAATGTATGAAAAGGATGTTGCGGTCAAGGGAGGGATCTGAAATGGCTCATAAGAATGATTCCGCAGTATCGCCCGTTGTGGGGGTGATGCTGATGCTGGTGGTGACGATCATCATCGCTGCAGTCGTCTCTGCTTTTGCAGGCGGGATGGGAGGCTCCCAGTCCAAGACTCCCCAGGTCTCTCTCTCTGCAGAATACAGCGTGGCTAATGGGATGAAGATCTACCACAATGGCGGGGATGTATTGACTATCGGAGACTTCAAGATCCTGATCAAGCCGTCCAAGAACTTTGATTCGATTGAGTCGGATGCTTATGTGACAGTGATTAACCAGAGCCTGATCTGGACGGGGGTTATCCTGCCTGCAACAACGAATCCTCCACCCGGGCTTCCTGCCCGTCCAGAAATGTGGTATGGTTCAAAGGGAGAGCGTGTAGCTTCCAGGTTTGCCCCTGGTGATATTGCCATCATCACTGCGGAAAACTGTGCCACGGAAAAGCTGGCACCGAGCATGATCTATTACGGTCAGAACGTGGGTTACAACCGGACCGAAAAGATCGGCGCAACTTTCTTCCTGGACTTCGTCACGAACGACGGGAAGCGTATTGCGCTCATCGAGGTGCCGATCAAGGGCTGAAAAAATTCCACGCTCTTTTTTTTCTGAATAAGGAACCAATCCGAACCTGACTTCCTTCGATAACGCCGCCCTGCGGGATTTCAGTCTTTTTTAGCGATTATTACTGGATTATTTCGTGAAATGTCTTAAAAAACACCACCTGATAATTCTCACTGGGTTTTGGCTTAATGGAAAGGACACCTCTACTGGGACAAATCCATCCGTCACTCTGCAATTGCAGAGAACTGGAAGAGTGTAAGATGCGCCGGGTGGTTTCTCTGTATCGGGATCTCCTCGCATTGAATCACGATACTGCCAAATCCTGCTGCTGACAGATAATCGCGGATCTCCTTCTCCGGCATCAGCCGCGGGGGACCCTCCCTGCCCCGGCGGGCAAATCCCTCCGCAAGCCCAAGCGTAGAGCCGAAGAACAACCCCCCTGGTTTCAGGGCACAGAGGGCGTTCCCGAGGTACTCGAAGAGTTCCGCATCTTCCCGGATCACATGGACAACACTGCCGGAATACACAATATCGAACCTTTCAGAAGGAAATGGAAATGAGGCAGATACAACCATACGCCTCTCCATTTCTTCCCTGTCAAGGTAGAGGTCATAGCCAAGGTTGAGGTTAGAGTCGGTGACGTCAAAGCCGGTAACCCTGTCGCCGGGATACCCGTCGCGTATCAGCTGCCGGATGGCGTCGCCGGTCCCGCACCCATAATCGAGGAGATCGCCGGGATTTCTGAACAGTCCGGGATACAGGAAATGATTCCTGATCCTGGGATCCCCGATTTGCATCACGATGTAAGGATAGGGAACGTGTTCAAGCGTGTATTTTCTCGTGATGATTTCATGGTACCCGGCAGGATACCTCACCCCGAGCTTCTCGACCCTTCTCATGGCAAGGAGGAGCTCGTCGGAAAGGGTGGTCCCGTCAGGCATCCTCCTCATGCCGGTATTCGCATTCTGCGTCAATTCACATCTCCTGCAATTATGATAATTTAGCCAGAATAATCAATTTTCGTTTTACATATAATATGAAATACACTTCGAAAATCATAAAAAATTGAATGATAATAATAAAGAAATGAGTGCGGAGTATAGAAAGTGATGTTATGATCAGGATGACCTGCATATCCACCGTTACGTCTCCTTCCATCCTCGAAGCGGCGCATAAAGTAAGGAGAGACCACGGGATCGACCTGGATTTTCGCCTTTACTACCCTCACCAGATAGAGAACGAAAACACGGATGAGATGCAAATATTCAGGCGCCTGGAGGAATCTGACTGCGTGCTCCTTGATATTCGTGGCGCAGGGAAGGCGCACGAGCTGGCGATGCGGGCGCTGCGGCAGCGTGACTGCACCTGCGTCAACATGATGGGACCGTGGAGCGGTCTCTTCGAAATAACCCGGCTCGGGGCCCTCTCGGGTAAACAGGTCATCGAGAAGGCGAAAGCGGGGAAAAAGGAGACAGGGCCTCCCACACCCGGCATTCGGGAAGAGCGCCCGCCAATTGCCGAACAGAGACGCGACGCAGGTGGCACCCGAGACTGGAGCATGGAGGGGGTGCTCGCGCCGGCATCCACCCCAATGAACCGTGGGGATATCGCAAACTATACGCAATGCATCGAGTACTGGCGCCATGGGGGCCTCGAGAATTATTACCAGCTCTTCATCCTCCTGCTCCGCACGTACCACGGGTACGCGGAGCTCCCGGCGCCGCAACCCCCGCTCCAGCACCCCGACTACGCCATTTTCCACCCCGATCTCGGGTACTTCACCGAGCGGGACGAATACTTCAAGGCAGCAGGCTACTCTCCCGAAAGGCCGACCGCAGGCGTCATGTTCCATGGCGGGATGCACCTTGACCAGAACATCCCTTCCCTGCGGGGGCTGATAAGTGCACTCGGGGACTGGAATATCATTCCGGTCTATGCCAGCCCTGAGCACACCCTCCATTCGATCGAGAAGTATTTCCTGGACGGCGACCGCCCGCTTGTTGATGCGATCATCAACCTGAGGTGGTTCAGGATCAACGGCGGGCCACTTGGAGGGAACCCGGAACTGACGCAGGTCCTCCTGAAAAAACTCAATGTCCCCGTATTTGCGCCTGCCTCCCTCTTCGGCCAGGATGTTGAGGAATGGGAAGCGTCTGATGCCGGGATCTCACCATTTTCCTCTATCATGTCGGTGATATGGCCCGAGCTTGACGGGTGCATCGAGCCTATCCCCATCTGCGGGATGATGCCTGCGACCGTTAACGGCGAGGAGTGCAAGGAGATCCAGGCCATCCCCGAACGGATCGACCGGATCTCGTCCCGAATCCGGAACTGGGTCCGGCTCAGGAAGATCCCAAACCATGACAGGAGGGTGGCAATCATCATCTACAGCTACCCGCCCGGAGACGGAAATCTGGGGGGTGCATCCTACCTCGATACCTTTGCAAGTGTGAGAAGAATGCTCGAGATCCTGAAAAGGGAAGGGTACACCGTCGAGATACCCGACCAGAAACTCCATGAGCTCTTCGAGGAGAAGGCAATGGTCAACTCAAGCACCTGGCGCAGTATCGAGAAGACTGCAGAATCTGGCTTTGTATGGGACACCCTCTCATACCTCCGCGTGTTTTCTTCGCTGCACCCTGAGGTGCAGCAGGAAGTGGAGAATGTCTGGGGAAAGGCTCCCGGGGATATAATGACTATAAACGGAAATTTCGTCCTGCCTGCCCTCCAGTTTGGCAACATCCTCATCGGCCTTCAGCCTGCCCGCCCGCCGCTTTCAGAAGACGATGTCGCAAAGGCTGCCCATGACAAGACCAAGCCGCCGCACCACCAGTACATTGCGTTCTACCGCTGGCTGGAGAAGGTCTGGAACGCAGACCTCGTCTTCCACGTCGGTACTCACGGGCTTGCGGAGTTCATGAAAGGCAAGGAGATCGGGATGAGCGAGAAGTGCTTCCCCGATATCCTCATCGGCAACCTCCCGAACCTTTACATCTACACCGTCACGAATACGTCGGAGGCCACGATTGCCAAGCGCCGGCTCTACGGGACGATGCTCAGTTACAACTCCCCGCCGTTCTCTACATCAGACCTTTACGAAAAATACCTCGAACTCGAGGATCTCATCGCAGAACACGAAGAAGCGGCACGCCTCTCGCAGGAAGTCCGGGAGGCACGGACCCGCGAGAAGATCCTCGCGCTTGCGGAGGAGCTGCACTTTGACACAAAGAGCATCCCTGCCATCCACGAGCAGGTATACGAGATGAAACGCTCGATCATCCCGCAGGGCCTCCATATCCTCGGTGAAATCTACCAGCCTGAAGCCTACAAGCGCTACGTCGAGTTCGTCCTCAGGTATGACAGGGAAGGGGCAAAGTCACTCAACCGCATTATCTCGGAATCGCAGGGGATCCCCTATGAGACAGCGATCAGGGACAAGGCCAACTACGCGGCCGTGCTTGACCGCGTTGATAAAACGTGTGCCGGGATCGTCGACATCCTTGTCGATGAAGGGATAGATGCCGCGATCGCACGTGCGGGTGTCGGCCAGGACCGGAACGGGGACCTGCATACCACCCTCACCCTGGGCCTCTCCCTTGCACGCGAGTATGCGGATAACCGCCTTGAACTGGAGAACTGCATCAGGGGGTTAAACGCCTGTTACATCACCCCAAGGGTCGGTGGCGATGTCATCCGCAAGCCCGAGGTGCTCCCGACCGGCGGGAACCTCCTCCAGTTTGACCCGACCAGGATCCCCACGCAGACGGCTTTTGAGCGGGGCTGGGAGATTGCAGAGAACACCATCGCAAAATACCTTGAACAGGAAGGGAAATTTCCCGAACGTGTCGGGACCGTGCTCTGGGGGTTCGAGACCAGCAACAGCGGGGGAGAGACCATCGGCCAGATCCTGGCATACCTTGGCGTGAAAGTGAGCCGGAAGGCCGGGGCCTGGGCCCCCCAGCTCAAAGTAGTGCCGCTGGAAACACTCGGGCGGCCAAGGATCGACTGCCATGTCTCCATATGCGGGTTCTTCCGCGATATGTTCCCCAACGTCATGCAGATGATCAACGACGCGGTCGCACGGGTCTCAGAACTGGACGAGCCGGAGAATCAGAACTATGTCAAGAAACATACCCGGGAGAACAGGGAGAGCCTTACCGGGCAGGTCGCGGAGGGGCTTCTTGATGAAAAGACAGCACAGAAACTCTCCACCGCCAGGATCTTCGGCCCCCATGCAGGGGAGTATGGCACCAGGATGCTTGCCCTGACTGAAGACAGTGTCTGGAAAGACGAGAAAGACCTTGCCGAAGTGTACATGGCATCCATGTCTCATGTCTACGTAGACACCATCCATGGACAGAGCCAGCGGTCCCTGTACGAGAACAATATCAGGACTATCCAGGTTGTCTCGCAGATACGGGACCGGCACGATCGCGAGATTGTCGATCTCGATCACTATTTCGAGTTTTTCGGAGGCATGAACAGGGCAGTCGAAACCGTATCAGGAGAAGCGCCGATGCTGATGATTTCCGATACGACAAAAGAGGTCGTCTATACAGAGGATGTCAGGGACGTGATCAAACGAGGGACCCGCACGCGCCTTCTCAACCCCAAATGGATCGACGAGATGCTCAAGCACGAATATCACGGGGCACAGCAGATCGAAGAGCGGGTGTACAACACGCTCGGGCTTGCCGCGACCACCCATGCAGTTGAGAACTGGATATGGTCATCGATTGCCGAACGCTTCGTCTTCGACGAGGAGATGCGTACGCTCTCATGGAGAACAACAGATTTGCCGCACTCGGGGTAATCGAACGGCTCCTGGAAGCCGAGCAGAGGGGATACTGGGAGGCGACTGCCGAAGAGCTGGAGAAACTCCGCCAGGCGTATATGCAACTGGAAGGACATATCGAGGAGATCCTGTAGGGGGAAATGAATCCTGCATGCCCCGCCCGGTAATACAAATTTTTGCTTTAAAGGCGGAATTCGTAACATAAATGATCACATTATTAACAACAAAAGTGAAAAACCATGGATATGATCTTATCAAGCCGGAATCAGACACTCGTTCTCGCACTGATTGGGCTTCTCCTCCTCTGCAATCCGGCAATTGCCGCGGAGACTGCGATTTCCAGGTCTTTTGCCCCGGATACCCCCCAACCCGGCGAACTGGTCAGTGTCACCGTCACCCTCCCTCCCTCGTTTTTCGGAGGAATAATCGAACAATTACCCGGGGGATTTGCCTTTGTGGAGACCGGGCATCCCAAGGCCGGTGTCCAGCAGAACGGACAGACGATTATCTTTGCAGTAACAGGGGAAGAGGCCGTTTGTTACACCATCAGGGCGCCTTCCACCGGATGCGGCGTAATCCAGGGGAAATGGGAAGACTTAAAGGAAAAATCGAGCGGTGAGTCGCCCTCGACTGTAATTGCAGTTGCGGGAACGGACCCCTCCACATGTGCAATACCCCCGCATACCCCCGGCTTCACTGCACTCACGGTCGCAGTTTCGGGTATCACAATTGCACTCGTGTTCTTTTCAAGGAGGATAAAGTGATGAATCATATCCGATTCCTCACCCTCGTCATTCTCGGGGGCATCGTGTGCTGCGGGTGCCTTCCCGCAATGGGTTTCACGCACGACGGGATACCCACCACCAGGGATGAGATTCACGAGGCTGCCCGGAACATCCTCAGGGATGAAATCCTCTCGTATCTCTCTGCGAAACACGGCACGGGAACTCCCTCGCATCTCACTCTCAACCAGCTGGCCGACGCCATTCAAAATTACCCCGAATACCCGCGGAAAATTGCGGATTCAAAAGGTACTACCATCGTCATCACAAAACCCCTCGAACGTATCGTTGCCTATAATTTTCATGCAATGGGAGCGCTCAATTCAGAAGACGTGGTCGTGGGGGTTGCCGACAGTTCATTAGAGGATTGCTGTGTCGTTCCCGAAGTAAAAGAGAAGGTGAATGTAGGGGGAGGGGGTCCTTACGAGCCGGATTTCGAGAAAATACTTTCGTGCAGGCCTGATGCGCTCCTGACCTACACGGAACTGGGGCCAGGCGCCGATTTCTTCGAGAGAAGGATGCCGGAGGGTGTCCCCGTCATCCGGCTTGACTTCATACGCCCCTGGTCTCTTGTGCCTGAGATGAACAAACTGGGATACCTCATCAACCGGACCGAGGAGTCGAATGCCTACGAGGCATGGCATGACCACTGGATGGAAGAGATCGACTGGAGGGTTGCCACTGTTCCAGAAGAAGATCGGGTCAGGGTCTTTGTCGATATCTGGTCCACAAGCTTCACCGATCGGAACAATGAACGTCGGACAGCAGGGCGGGGCCAGTGGTACAGTTACGGCCAGTATTGCATCGACGGCGGCGGGATCAATGTCGCGCAGGACATCTCCAATCCCCAGAGCACCGTGGATATCGAATGGCTGGCACAGCAGAACCCGGACATCATCCTTGGAGTCATGTATGACGGGAGCTATGAGTCAGCGGACAATTCGGTCCTGAAGGCACAGTATGACGAACTGATGAGTCACCCGACATTGAAAGATATAAGGGCGATCAAGGATGGGAGGGTCTATGTCCTGAGTTACCGGTACACCAACGGCCTGACCTATCCTGCTGCCAGGGCCCGTGTCGCGAAATGGTTTTACCCTGAGCTCTTCTCCGATATCGATCCATCGGCAATTCACCAGGAATATGTCACGAAGTTCCTCGGATCGTCATATGATGTGACCTGCCAGGGGGCATTCAGCTTCCCTGACTGATACGCAGGGAGGAGGAGAAATGCAAGGAACAGCCGCGGCACAATACCTCTCGTTCGTACAGCGTAAGGTGGTGTTCCTTGCAATAACCGGGATAGCGCTTTTCCTGGTTGCAGGAGTTGCAGTTACGATCGGCTCGTATGACATGACCATCACTGATGTGTACCGGATCATCGGCCAGGGTCTCCTCCATCCGGGGGAGACCACCGCGGATCTCGTTGTCTGGAATATACGGCTTCCACGAGTATGCATGGGCCTCCTTGCCGGAGCAGGGCTTGGCATCTGCGGGGCAGTATTGCAGGCGATTCTCCGGAACCCGCTCGCGAGCCCGTTTACACTTGGCATCACTTCTGCTGCAACCTTCGGTGCATCACTTGCCATCATCCTCGGAATAGGGATATTTGCAGGTTCATACATCGTCGTGGTCAACGCGTTCGTATTCACCCTCATCGCGTCCTTCGCAATTTACGCCCTTTCCTTTGCAAAGAAATTCACCCCCGGTGCAATAATCATGGCAGGAATCGCGATCAGTTACCTCTTCGGATCGCTCACATCATTTCTCCAGTTCATCGGTACTGCCGATTCTCTCCAGCAGGTGGTGTTCTGGATGATGGGAAGCCTCGGGCGTGCGAACTGGTTTGCAATACAGGTCGTTTTTGTGATCCTTGCGGTGACAATCCCGATTCTTCTCTGGTATTCAATGGACCTCAATGTAATGGGATCCGGCGATGAAGCAGCAAAGAGCATGGGGGTTGACGTAAGCCGGATAAGGACCGCAACACTGGTGCTGACATCGCTGATAACCTCAGGGATCATCTGTTTCACGGGGACCATAGGCTTCATCGGACTCGTCGGGCCCCACATATGCCGGATGATTGTAGGGCCGGATCACCGTTTCCTGCTCCCTGCATCAGCCCTGATGGGTGCACTCATTCTCATCTCTGCAGACATTGCGTCCCGGACTCTCTTTGCCCCGCAGGTGATCCCCATTGGTATCATGACCTCGTTCATCGGAGTGCCATTTTTTATCTACCTGTTTGTCAAGCGGAGGGGAATGTATTGGTGAAGATCGTGATCCAGGACCTCTGCTTCCGGTACCGGAGTGCACCGGTGCTGCAGGGCCTCACCTTTGACGTCGGACGCGGCAAGGTTCTCGGGCTGCTAGGCCCGAATGGTTCGGGCAAGTCGACACTTATCAAGTGTATCAACCAGATTTTAAAACCCCAGGGTAAGGTTGTCATGGACGGGGAAGAGATCCACCGCATGCCTCTTTGCGATGTTGCCCGGCGTATCGGGTACGTCCCCCAGTCAGAGGCTATGGGTATGTCGATGACTGTCTTTGATGCCGTGCTGATGGGACGGCGGGTGCACATGGGATGGAAACCCGCATCACGGGATCTCGAAGTCGTCAGCACGGTACTTGAAGAGCTGAAGATCGATCACCTTGCCCTGGAGGATATCTGGGAACTGAGCGGGGGCCAGCGCCAGAAGGTATTCATCGCACGTGCTCTCGCGCAGGAGCCCGAAGTCCTTCTCCTCGATGAACCCACAAGCAGCCTGGACCTGAAACACCAATTGGACACGATGGAGATCATCCGTGCACTGGTGAACCGGTCAGGCATATCAGTCGTGATGGCCATCCACGACATCAACCTTGCAGCCCGGTACACCGATACGGTTGCGCTTATACGGCAAGGGTCCATCTATGGAATCGGGACCCCCCTCGAAATCTTCACACCGAAGGCGGTTCGCGACGTGTACGGAGTCGAGGTTACCTTCCTTTATGACAAATTCGGAAACCCCATCGTTGTCCCTGTCCGCGCCGCGGAGGAACCGTCATGAGTTTTTCCGATGAAGGTCTCACCATCGCTCCAGGAGAACCGGGTGATTATATGGTCCCTGTTTTCCACGGCTTAACGGAAGGTACCGTTGCCACCGCTGGTTTCACAAATCCTGACCAGATCAACTTTCTACGCCGGTGTTCATGAACGGCAGAACGACCAAGGAACACGATCCCATGGATGCCATAACCCTGAACGGACTGACCAAGACATTTAAAGACCTGACCGCTGTCGACAATGTGACTCTCAGGGTCAGATCGGGCGAATTATTCGGCCTGCTGGGTCCAAACGGAGCGGGAAAGACCACAATCATCAACATACTCACCACCTTGATGGTTCCGAGTTCCGGCAGCGCTGCGATAACCGGGTATGACATCGAAAAAGATCCTGAAGAGGTCAGGCGCAACATTGGGATAATCTTTCAGGACCCCTCTCTCGATATCGGCCTAACCGGGCGTGAAAATCTCGACTTTCATGCTATGATGTACGGAATTGATGCCCCAGAACGGAAGAGGCGGATCGCGGAAGTGCTCGGGGTTGTAGGCCTTGAGGATAAGGCGGATGTCCTTGTCGAGTACTACTCCGGGGGGATGAAAAGGCGCCTTGAGATTGCCCGGGGACTGATCCACCACCCCCGCGTGCTTTTTCTCGACGAACCGACGCTTGGGCTGGACGCCCCGACCCGGAGAAAGATCTGGGACCATATCAGGGATCTTAACCAACGGTATGGGATGACGATTATCCTTACTACCCATTATATGGAGGAGGCAGATTACCTCTGCCACCGTATTGCGATCATCGACCATGGGAAGATCATCGCGCTCGACACACCAGAAGGGTTAAAGGCCCTGCTCCATGGCGATGTCGTGACGCTGGGGATCGACGGAGAAACGACGACTTTAATGCAGGTTCTCCAGAAGAGTTGGTGGATCCATCAGGTAACCAAGGATAATTCGACCCTTACGCTTGTCCTCACTGATGGTGAACAACGGATCCCGGATCTCTTCTCGCTTGCACATGCAACAGGAACAGTAATCACATCGGTGAGATTCAGAAAACCCAGCCTCGAGGACGTCTTTATCCATCTTACCGGATCATCTATCCGGGAACAGGCGGGCTCACTGAGTGGCCACGTGATTGCAGGGATGCGGCGGAGGATGATGCGATGATACAGCCTGCCGCAATTTACGTATTGTGGCTTCGGGAGATGCTCAAGTTTGCCCGCGCAAAGTCCCGCATGATCGGGGCCATCGCGATGCCGGTCTTCATGCTGGTATTCCTTGGCCTTGGGTTCCGCCGTGTGGAATTCCCAGGGTTGCCGCCAGAAATCGGTTACCTCCAGTATCTTGTTCCTGGCATCGTTGGCATGACACTTCTCTTCACTGGGGCTTTTACCGGGATGTCGGTCCTGATGGACCGGCAGTTCGGTTTTTTGAAGGAGGTCATGGTGACTCCTGCAAGCCGCGTGTCGATCGTGCTTGGGAGAATTGCCGGGGGTGCATCAACTTCGATACTCCAGGCCCTTATGATGCTTTTTCTCTCGGTCTTTCTGGGTTTTTCCCTCCCATCCGTTTACATGATTGGGGCGTCAGTTCTTGTCATGCTGCTGATATCTGTCATCTTCATCTGCATCGGCCTTATCCTCTCCTCCTTTATGAAGGATGTCCATGGATTCAACACCATGACCAACTTTATCATCTTTCCCATCTTTCTTCTCTCCGGAGCGCTCTTCCCTGTCCAGAACCTCCCTGCTGCTATTCAGGTTTTCTCATATCTTGACCCCCTTACCTATGGTATCGATGCCCTCCGCGGAGTTCTCATTGGGTATGCAGTATTCAGCATCTGGTTAGACCTGGCAATCCTCCTCCTCACGTCCGTGGTGCTTGTCTCTGCCAGCGGATACTGCTTCAGGAAGGGTGAGGTGCTCTGAAACCGTGCGGGCCCTTTAAGAGTGGAATTTCGTAATACACAATTTATTTTAGATTTTTCTCAAAAAAATTTGATTTGATAACACTAAAATAAACTTTAATATGACATTAAGTCCAACTATGCTCACACATGGTTCACCACATCAGGAAAAATATCCTCCCATTCACTGCGATAGTCGGCCAGGACCAGATGAAGCAGGCACTCATCCTGAATGCTATAAACCAGAGAATCGGGGGAGTGCTTATCCGGGGTGAAAAGGGTACTGCCAAGTCAACCGCGGTCCGGGCCCTTGCGGAGGTTCTCCCTGAGATTGAGATTGTCAAGAACTGCCCATTCAATTGCAACCCGGCGAACGAGCAGGAGCTTTGTGACATCTGCAATGAGCGGCGAAGGAATGGCGAAGATCTTGACACGATGAAAAAGAAGGTCCAGGTTATTACCCTCCCGCTTGGCTCTACCGAAGACCGCGTTATCGGGACTATCGATATCGAACGTGCAATCAAGGAAGGGATAAAGGCACTCGAACCCGGCATCCTTGCCGCCGTAAACCGCGGCATCCTATATATTGACGAGGTGAACCTGCTCGACGACCATGTGGTGGACGTCCTCCTCGATTCGGCTGCAATGGGCGTGAATGTCGTTGAACGCGAGGGGATCTCGCTCTCTCATCCGGCCAAGTTTATTCTGATCGGTACGATGAATCCCGAAGAGGGAGAATTGCGACCGCAACTGCTCGACCGTTTCGGCCTTCAGGTAACTGTCGAGGGGATCTCTGACGTGGATGACCGGGTGGAGATAGTCCGCGTGGCCGACGAATTTGAAACGGACCCGAAGGAGTTCATGCGAAAGTTTGAGGCCGAGCAGATGCGCCTTACCCAGAAGATAGTCGCTGCAAAAAGGATTCTCCCATCCGTCCATATATCGGATGATATCATCCGTCGGATAGCCCAGACCTGCGTTGATATGGGGGTGATGACTCACCGGGCCGAGATCACCATTGTAAGGACGGCAAAGACGGTCGCGGCATTCAACGGCCGAAAAGAGGTCTCTCTTGAAGATGTCCGCGAGGCGATGGCTCTCGCATTGCCGCACCGCATGCGCAGGAAGCCATTTGAAGATCCCAGAATGGACCAGCAGAAGATCAACGATATGATGCAGGAAGAGCAAAAAAAAACGATAACGAACAGCAGGATTTAGACACCAGGCCACCACAGCCTGAACATGATGCCGGAAACCAGCATAATCTCTCCCCCCAAAAAGACGGTGAAGAGAACGATAGTGACCCGGAATACTCTCCCTCTCCCGTTCTTCCTCCGGAGACGGTATTTGATATAGGGAAACCGATAGAGACGTCCCAAATCCGTTACGAATCCTGCAAGGACAGGATAAAGCGGCTATACGTATCAGGACGGAGAGTCGACACCCTTTCAGCCGAGAACCGTGGGCGTTATGCACGGGTGCGGATGCCTCACGAAATGAAGGACATCGCTTTTGACGCAACCGTGCGGGCCGCTGCTCCACACCAGAAGTTCCGACGGCATGAAAAGAAATGCATCGTCATCCACGACCAGGACATCCGTGAAAAGACCCGGGTGGGAAAGGTCTCTGTCACCAGTGTCTTTGTGGTTGATATCAGTGGTTCCATGGGTGCGGAAAAGCGCATGGAATCCGCAAAGGGTGCAGTGCTCTCCCTTCTCGAGGATTCGTACCGGAACCGGGACCGTGTGAGCCTCGTGGCATTCCGAGACAACGAGGCTGAAGTTGTCCTGCCCCTTTCCAGCAGTGTCGACCTCGCCTACAAGCAGCTACGCGAGATGAAAACCGGGGGAAAGACTCCTCTTGCCCTTGGGCTGATGAAGGGCTACGAAGTCCTGATGAACGAGAAGAAGAAGAGAAAGGAGATTATCCCTCTTCTTATCCTCATATCTGACGGCAGGGCAAATACAGGGTTTGGGAAAAATATTAAAGAGGAGGTGCTCTCTATTGCCGGCCAGTTCAGGGAGAAAGGCATCCATACTGTGGTCATTGATACGGAAGTACCCAGGAAGTCGTTTATCAATTTTCAATTGGGCTACTGCAGAGAGATCGCCGAGCATTCAGGAGGGGTATATTATTCGTTAACCGAACTGACCACGCAGGGTGTCAGAACGATCGCACAGCAGGAAATAGATCGCCTTTTCTCCTCATTTACGCAAGGAGCCTGTACATGAACCCGTAAAAGCGCTATCTCTTTCTTCCGCATTCGAGCAGGTGGCTCTCTCTATTACCAGGTATATATCTCTCATACCGAAACTTCTATAATGATTCGATGAGGAATTGCATATTTTGGAAAATCCTCTTAATTTAATTCGGTTAGAATAATGAATTTCCGCATTTGTCATTCCTGAAGATGCAGCTTGGCTACTGCAGGGAGATCGCAGAAGAGTCCGGCGGCAGGTATTACGCAGTCAGCGACCTGAAAACAGAGGTTCTCGGGGATATCACCCGGAACGAATTTGCAAGGGTCTTTTCCTGACCGTGGATGTCGAAAAGCGAAAAGAAAATCGTTTCACTGGTGTCTCGGAATAGGCCCAAGCAGCCTCTCTCCTTGCATGGACAGGTCGATTGTAGAGGAATCTCCCCACTCGCCGCATTCGATATGCCGCATCCGGAACCTGGTGCGGTGAGAGACCCTGTAGACGGGGGTGATGAACGGCATTCAGGCCATCCTTGTTCCATGGTCACGGGGCAGCAATGGCCCGGCTTTTCTCATCCTCCCGCACCGTTCGGGAGGATGTACTCCTTTATGGGGTGGATGCGCTCTCCTGGCAGCATATTCCGGAAGAAAAAGGGGATGCGGGGACCGGGCAGACCCCACTGGTATACCCTCCTCCTTATGTCTGGTATACCGTGTGCTGACCGCCCTCCGATAAATTCGAGTGAAAGCCGGAAATGTGCTGCCCCAGGTGATCATGGCCCTCCTGATAGTGTGATGACCGTGGGCCTTGTTTGCCAGGACCCACTCAACCGGTGTTGCAGGGCCGGTGACAGCAGACCTGTGAAGGGTCTCTGCCAGATCATAATCTTCCACATTGGTATTAAAAATTTTTATTTTAGTAGCATTTATTCCTAATTATTTATTCATGGCTGCTGCCAACTGAGAAGGAATGCAGGGGGAAGAGGATTCAATGAGATCTGGCCTTCACGCGAGGCGGGTGGTGCGAAAAAAAGGATCAGGATGGCCTGAAGGGCCGAATCACGTAGGCATACCCTGTCGCGGTGGACGTGCCGCCCTCATTCTCTACCCGGAGGGTGAGCCTGTACAATCCGGCCGCCTGGTAGGTGTGGACGGGGCTTGGGTCGGTCGAGGATCCGCCGTCGCCAAACGTCCAGAGGTAGGATTCGGGAGACCCTGTCGAGAGGTCAGTGAACCTTACCGTAAGTGGTGCATTGCCGACCTTCGTATCCTGCGTGAACCTTGCTATGGGGGGCTTCATCGGCGCTGTGACTGCAATATAGGCTTCCTTTATCTTCTCGTCGCTTCCATCCGGGCCGCTCACCGCGAGCCGAATCGTGTAGACACCGGGGTTCCAGAACCTGTACGTGGGGTTCCTGGATATGCTGTCCCAGCGGCCGTCGTTGTTGAAGTCCCAGGTCCGCAGGGTGACGGCCCCCGTGGACTGGTCAGTGAACGTGACGGAGAGCGGGGCGAATCCGGAAGTAGGGCTGGCGGAGAAGTCCGCACGCAGGCCGCCCGGCGGGAGTACCGATATGAAAGCCATCTTCTCCTCGGTTGATTCCCCTCCCGGCCCGCGGACAGTGAGCCGGATATCATAGGTTGCGGGATCAGTGAATGTATGCGAGGGATTGGACGCGGTAGAGAACGCTGTCCATACTCCTCTCTCGGGGCGGAACTCCCAGACTCTTTCGGCTATCGATCCTGTCGACTGGTCGGTGAACTGGATTGACAGGGGAGCGGTGCCGGATGTGGGGTTGGCGGTAAACCGGGCGACCGGTGGAACGGGTGGGGCGGTCACCGTGATATAGTTGGCCTTGACCTCGCTATCCGATCCGCCCGGCCCGGTAACGGTCAGGTTCACGGTGTAGGTGCCGGGCAGGGTGTACGTATGCGACGGGTTCAGGCCAACACTGGTATTCCCATCGCCGAAGTCCCAGGTCCGCGAGGTAATCGTCCCGGTTGATTCATCGTTGAACTGGACTGAAAGTGGGGGAGTGCCTGTCTGGGGGCTCGCAGTGAACGCAGCTGCGGGTGCCGCCTCGGTGTATTCTGTGATGAATATGGCGCCTGCGGCGACCATGTTGTCTCCGCTTGCACCCACCGCCACGCTGCGGAACAGCGCAGTGTTCTCGCCCGAGGATACCTCATCGGTCACGTCAAACTCTTTAAGGGTCACCTGCGGTCCTGCCAGGTAGCCGGACGAGAGGTCTCCGTAGTCCTGGCCGTTGAAGATGAATGCGCTCTTTCCTGCCTCGTTTGCAGAGAAAAGGATGGCGAGGATGTGTGCCTCCCCAAGGCCGGCCGTCACCACGCTTCCAAACGGCGCATACGCAGTTGCCTCCTCGTCGGATGTGAACCGGGCCGCACCCGCGTAAAGGATGTCACACTCCTCATTGAGTATGATCTTTCTCACCGGTTCGCCGCTGTCCTGGTAGACGACCACGAGAAGACTGCCGTAGAGTCCGTTGTTGTTCCCGGCCCCGGGGGTGACCGTGAGCGCATTGCCGCTCCGGTCAAATAGGCCGGTTACGTCGTACACAAAGAGGCCTGAGGGGTAATTGAAGGTTGCATACCCTTTCCGGTCAGTATAGGTGGCATCCGGGATCACCGCCTGGCCATTGAAGAAGGTGGTCCATACGGGACTCCCTCCGGGGGTCTGGTCGAAGGTGTACCCCTGGTAGAGGCGGGCGTGGAGGATGGTCGCAGTCGTGGGGATGGGCAGGTCGGACGAAGTCCAGTTCGTGGTCGCACCGGTCCATCCTGCCGCCCGGTACGCGGCATCGCCGGTCGAGTATGCCATTCCCACCCGTCCTTCGAAGGTTGCCACGGCCTCCATGTCACTCCCGTCGGTCCAGCGCTTCCCCTTGTACCCGTTGTTCACGACAGTTTTCGTGAGAGAGAGCACATTGTTGGACTCGTCGGACTCTGCGATTGCGTTGTCAGGGTCCGCGGTCGCGGTGATGGTGACGGAATCGCCCATGGTCCGGAGCGTGGTGTCATTCGCCTGGACTTCCTGCTGTGCTCCGGGGTCAAGGCCGGGAACGGCGATATCGTACACCGCACCCGATGCGTCTATCCGGACGGTGAACGGCCCCGCGGAAGCCGTGCCGTTGTTCCTCACCGTGGCATTGATGGTATTGGGCTCATGCGCAAAGAGCTCGTTTCCATTGGTGGAGAGCTGGGTGATCACGAGGTCCGGGTGGGAAGGCCCTGTCGCGGAGATATAGCCGGTCTTCACCTCGCTCGCGGACCCGGCCGGCCCGGTGACAGTGAGGTTCACCGAGAAGGTGCCCTGGGAGGGATAGGTATACACCGGGTCCTTCTCCGTGCTGTCAATGACCCCGTCGTCCTGGAAGTCCCAGGCATACGCGGTGATTGTGCCCGAGGACTCGTCGGTGAAGGTGACCTGGAGCGGAACAGCGCCTGAGCGCGGGGTCGCGTTGAAGTCGGCAGTGACGCCGGGCTCGGCCTTTTCCACGACCAGGATGGTGGTCATGGCATACATGTTGTCACCGCCGGACCCGGAGTCGTAGCTCTGGAGGCGGGCAACGTTCTCGCCGCTGGCAAGAGTGCCGGTCACGTCATAGGCCGAGAACCCGATCTGCGGGGTTGCGAGGTAGTCTGTCCAGAAGCCGGAATACTCGTTTCCGTTGAAGAAGAATTTGCTCTTGCCCGCGTCCCCTGCGCTTGCGAGGACCGCGACTGCCTCTGCGCTGTTCATATCGGTCGTATCGACCCCTGCAAAGACCGCATACGCGGTTGCTTCGTCGGAGGTCACCGATCTTGCGGACCCGGCATAGACCATGTCGAACTCTTCGTTGATCCAGATCCTCTTCTCCGTCGTTCCGCGGTCGCCGTAGATGACCACCAGGTATGCACCAAAGAGTGCGTAGTCATTCGTGGTGCCGGGGGTCCCCTCCGGGGTCAGGGCAAGCGTATTCCCATCCGTATCAAAGAAGCCTGTCACATCGTAGGCGTAGAGTCCGTACGGGTAGTTGTAGGGCTCGTACCCCTTGATGTCCCTGTAGGTCGCGACGGGTGATACCCCCTCACCGTTGAACGATGCGGCAAATGCGGGGTCAGTGCCCATCTTGTTGTAGGAATACGGCTGGTAGAGCCGGGCGTCGAGTATGGTCGCCCCGGTTGGGACAGGCAGGTCTGCGGGTGTCCAGTTGACGGTCGCAGAGAGCCATTTTGCACTCCGGTACGCGGAGTCGCCGGGAGAGTACACAACATCATACCGACCTTCGTATATCGCGACGGCCTCAAGGTCTGACCCGTCGGTCCAGCGCTTCCCTTTGTATCCGTTGTTTACTACGATTTTTGTGAGGGAGAGCCCATTGTTGGACTCGTCGGACTCTGCGACTGCGTTGTCAGGGTCCGCGGTGGCGGTGATGGTGACGGAATCGCCCATGGTCCGAAGGATCGTATCGGTTACCTGGACCTGCTGATGAGCGCCCGGGTCAAGGCCCGGGATGGCAACATCGTACACCGCACCCGATCCGTCGATCCGGACGGTGAACGGTCCCGCGGAAGCCGTGCCGTTGTTCCTCACCGTGGCGTTGACAGTGTTTGACTCATGTGCGAAGAGCTCGTTTCCATTGGTGGAAATCTGGGTAATGACGAGGTCCGGGTGGGAAGGCCCGGTTACGGTGATGAAACCGGTCTTCTCCTCGCTCGCGGACCCGGCCGGCCCGGTGACAGTGAGGTTCACCGAGAAGGTGCCCTGGGAGGGATAGGTATACACCGGGTCCTTCTCCGTGCTGTCAATGACCCCGTCGTCCTGGAAGTCCCAGGCATACGCGGTGATTGTGCCCGAGGACTCGTCGGTGAATCCGACCGTGAGGGGAGCAGGCCCAAAGGTTACATTCGCGGCGAACTCCGCGACGGGGCCAGATTCAGGGTACTCGACGACCAGGAAGGCGTGGGAGGCGGCCATCACGGGGGTTGCACCCGTGGCGGTGCTCCGGACTCCCGCCTCGTTGCCGGATGCGAGCAATAAGCTCTTCACGTCCCGTGTATCCACCGCAACCTGCGTGCCCGTGGACGGACCGTAGTCCCATACATTCGTGCCGATGGTGACGCCGTTCCAGAGGAGGTCGCCTTCAGGACCGTTTCCTGACGGGACGAAGGTGGTCAGGTGGGCTTGGGATGAGTCTCCAGGGGAGATTGACATGCCGGAGAACGGGAGATACGCAGTGGCCTCTTCAGGGGTGGTGCCGTACTGGGTCTCGTCAGCACCAAGGATGTCGAAGCCCTCGTTCAGGAACACCTGTCTCCTGGCCGCAGCGGAGTCCTCGTAGACCACGGCAAGGGTCAGGCCGTACATGGCGGCGTTGGTATCCACATTGTCTTTGGAAAGCAGCGCAGTATTTCCTGCCGGGTTGAACCATTGCGTCACGTTGTAGGCAAGCAGCCCGTACAGGTGGTTTTCATAGCCCCCGAAGTTGCTCTTGTCAGTATAGTGTGCTTCGTGGGCCATCTGGTTCCCGTTGAAGGTGAGGTGGAAGTGATCAGGGATCTGCTGCGAATCGTCCCATGTGTAGGGGACATACAGTCTCGCTTCCCGGACCGTTGCGCCTGAAGGCAGGGGGATGTCGGATCCGGTCCAGGTCACGGTGTAGGAGGACCATCCCGATCCGCCCACGCCACCGGCCTTGTACACGCTGTTCCCTGGTGAAGAGAGGAGGTCTCCCCGCAGGTCATAGGTCCGGGTGGTGAGCACGTCGCTCTTGCCTTCCCAGTAGCGGGCTCCCTTGTAGCCGTTATAGCGGACTATCTTCGAGATGCTGCTCTTTTCGTTGTTCCCTTCGTTTGTCTCGGGGATGAGGTTGTCTGGGTCGACCGTGGCGGTGTACGTCACCATCCCGCCTGCAATGGTCCGCACGGTGGTATCGGTTACGGGAACGATCATCGTCTGCCCCGCGGCGATTGAGGGGATACTGCCGCGGCCGTCAAACCCGTCCGAGGAGGTGAGGCGCACCTCCGTGGGGAATGACGGGCTTGCACCGTTGTTTTTCACCGTAATGCGGACGGTGTTCGGCTCTTTTGCAAAGACGTTCCCTGTCACCGGGTTCACGAACGTGACCTCGAGGTCGCCAGGTGGCGTGGATGTTTTCTCCACCGAAAGGGCGGCCAGCGGAATCTTGTAGAAGTTCACGGTCCGGTTAAAGGCAAGATCGTTCGACTCGCCAGGGGTCACGACGGACGTGAGGTCCCAGATGTTATATCCGAAAAATGCCCCCTGGGAATTCCCTTCGGAGGGATCGGTTGGAATAGGGTCACCGTTCCATGCATAGGTTCCGTCGGTGCTTGCCAGGTGGTTGACAACAAGGGTTGCTTTCTCGATATTTCCGGAGAGAGAAGACAGATCGAAGGTGGTCTGGCCGGTGTACGGCATCCCTGCACCATCCGCCAAATACGAGTCCACGTCATGCCCCTGGTTCACCCAGTAGTATACCTCGTCGGTGTCGCCATCGTTATACGCGACGACAAGGGTGATCATCTTGATCCGGCCGTCGAAACTTCCATCGGTCTTCCCGGTAACCACCCTGGCCTTCGGTGTCTGGGACGCTATCAGCGAAGTCACATTATACCACATCAGGTAGTCGCTCGTCACCCTGTTGCAGTGGTCGTTCACCGTGATCGGTCCTGTCCCTCCCTCTCCAGGGTAGGTGTAGCCGCCGGGAGTATCGAGCGTCTCGGCGCCCACCACGATCCACGAAGTCCCGTCGCCGGCTCCGTCAAACGAGACGGTCGCCGTCCCCCCGTAGTTGTTTTGCATGTTCCCGGAGTAGACCGAGACATAAAGCCGGGCCCACGCGATATCATCGACAGAAGGGATGGATGCAAACGTCTTTGTGACATCCGTAGATCCCCACGAAGGGAGGTCGGCATCCACATAGAGTCCTCCGGAAACGGTGCCGGATTGAACAGTATTGAGTGGAATTCCTCCTACGTACCCGTCTGCAGGGATACTGGGAACAAGGCACAGGAAAAGAAGGAGAACAATTGCAAGATGTTTCACATATCGAGTGGATACAATACACTTACCAGTCATCATGTCGCCACCTTTCAAACGAACATCTGATTATTTCATACACAACTATTAATAATTATCAGCCTCTTCGATATCCATCGGGACACCATGTAAAAGAGAAATTGAAGCACCCAGGTGGACTGTAACGCGAATCCTGGTCAGGAAATTCTCCTGAAAGGCTCTATGTAAACATTTGACGTGTTTCTCATCTCCTGCAGTGACAGGCATCGAACGAGAGGTATTTGGGCCATTCTCTCTCCGGCAAGTCTGAAGGATAAAAATATTCGTATGAATGAGTAAGATTGTGCTACTGCATATTGGCCAATCTTGGTTACCTCCAATTCAGGTGCACATATCCCGGGCGAAGAGTCGCCTCCGGTTTTTGATAGGTGGAACTTCAGTGACTTGATCCAGGCTTGATTCCTGATATTTTTTACCGAAGTGTCGACTGCGGGTTCAATCAGGGAAAACCGTTGCGAAAATTCCGATGGCGGCCGCTTTACTTACCCTTACGGAATGGGGCTAAAAAAAGAAGAGCGCCTGCAAAGAATACCTGGTGTATCCCCTTGCCGGCACCGGTGGTAGGGAGTGATCCCATGAAAACTGGCGGGTCCCTGCTTAACGTCGCCACCACACAGTGTCTAATACAAACACCATACTCCCCGCAGTGCTGCTCCCGTACATGTTCGAGGCCTGGAGGCGGACAGTGAAGAGTCCTGTGGAGGTATAGGTATGTTGCGGGTTCTGCTGGGCCGAGATGCTGCCGTCCCCGAAATCCCAGAGATACTCTGTCGGGTTGTCCCTTGACCGGTCAGTAAATCTCACTGTGAGTGGATTTATCCCGAAGTATTTGTCCTGCGTAAACAGGGCGAGAGGTTTCTTCCCGGTTGAGCCCGAACCAACCGTAATGTACCCGGTTTTCACCTCAGTGTCGGTCCCGTCCGGTCCTGAGACGGTGAGGCTCACGGTGTACGTCCCGGCCCTGGTATAGAGGAAGATTGGGTCTCTGGTCCGGCGATCGATGGTCCCGTCGTTGTGGAAGTCCCAGGCCCACGAGGTGAGTGTCCCGGTCGACCGGTCGGAAAATTTCACGAGGAGCGGAGGATTCCCTGCGAGGGGGCTTGCGGAAAAGTCTGCACGAGGCCCGGGGGTGCCGACGATTTCGCCCGATATCGTGACGGTATTTCCTCCAACAACGGGGATTACCATGGCCAATGCCAGCAATATAAGGACACTCAACGGCACTGCAAGGGTAACCCTCATTTTATTAAATTGGCGTCGTGTCATGGTTATCAGCGGAAGTTCCGGGTAATTCGTGGTCCAAAATTTTCGTATGAATATACGGGATTATTATCGCACAATGTTATAATATTTTACTCTCTTCTCGAATTCAAATACTTTCCTTCCTTCTTCTCACCGACGCCTCTTCAATTCACTCCCCTGGATTGGGAATATGAATGCACACAAGGCAATACCAATGCACATTCCAGGTGTTGTATGGAAGGGTTCTTCGAAAGAGAGAAAAACCTCCTTTTCCGGGACCCAGTTGGATCTCGTTATCTGCCGATACCTGCGTTACGCAGGTTTAATGCAGGCCTTCTCCCGGATATCTTACCTCCAATCGACATTGACTGTCCAACTCAACACAAGCGGTGACTGTTCCCCGTGCCCTGTCGTTCAATGGCGAAAGGCCCGGATCCAGGAATCGATTGACGCCTTTTTCTGGTTGCTTCTCTCTTGGAAAGAGATGGTCGAAAAAATTGGAGTAAATGGTGGTTATATGACAATGACTATCCCATACGCAGTGCCGGTTCCTGCGTCATTCGTCGCCCGTTCCTGCACGATGAAGATGCCCGTTGTCGTGTAAATGTGTCTTGGGTTCTGTTCAGTTGAAGTCTCTGCGTCCCCGAACTCCCAGTACCAGCTGGTCGGTTCGTTCAGGGATCGATCTGTGAACTGCACCGCCAGTGGCGCTCTCCCGATATAGTTATCCTGCGTGAAGAGTGCGATAGGCCGGGGTGGGAGGACCGTGAAACAGACCGGTTTCGTCAGGGTGTCGCTTCCCCCCTCATTGGTCACGGTAAGACGGATACTGTAGATGCCCGCGTCCGCGAAGGTATATGATGGGTCTTTTGCGGTCGAGAACTGGGTCCAGCTGCCCGTCAACCTCCTGTACTCCCACTTCCACGACGTAGGATTGTTCGTCGATTCGTCAGTGAACTGCACGGTAAGCGGGGAGGTCCCTGAAGTCGGCGTCGAACTGAATGTTGCCACCGGTGCCGGCAGGCTGGTGACCGTGATGTAATTCGTCTTCGTTGCAGTATTGCTTCCCCCGGCGTTTGTCGCAGTCAGCCGGATGCTGTAAGTCCCTATCGCGGTGAAGGTGAATGCCGGGTCTTTTGCGGTCGAGAACTGTGTCCAGCTGCCCGAGCCCTTTCTGTATTCCCACTTCCAGGAGGTCGGGTTGTTGCTGGACTGGTCGGTGAACTGGACCGAGAGCGGCGCATTGCCGGAAGTCGGCGTCCCCGTGAACTCGGCCATAGGTTTGGGCGGGTTGCTGACGGTAATATAGTTGTTCTTCGTCAGGGTATTGCTTCCCGCGGCATTGGTCGCGGTCAGCCTGATGCGGTAGGTCCCGGTCGCCGGGAAAGTATATGTCGGGTTTTGCGCTGTTGAAAACTGCGTCCAGCTGCCCGATCCCCTCCTGAACTCCCACTTCCATAATGTCGGGTTGTTCGCGGACTCATCCGTGAACTGAACGGTCAGCGGTGCATAGCCGGAGGTTGGTGTGGCGGTGAAGGCCGCGATCGGTTTCACCGGCGCGGTCACCGTGATATAACCGGTCTTGATCTCGTCGTCATATCCTCCCGGCCCGGTGACCATGAGATTCACGGTGTAGGTGCCGGCCGAAGAGTACGTGTAACTGGGGTTCTGGGCGTTGCTGTCGATCACACCGTTGTTGTCAAAATCCCAGGTCCACGATGTGATGGAACCCGTCGACTGGTCCGTGAACTCCACCGTGAGCGGGGTGCTCCCTGAGGTCGGAGAACCAACGAAGGCTGCCACCGGTGCAGGCACTGCCGGGATCTCGCCGCTTATGGTTACCGAGTTCCCGGCGATGGCCGGGGTAGCGAGGAGAGCCAGAGCTGCCAGCAGGATGACGAGGGAAGTGATGACACCCATATTCTGGTATTGTCCCCTCATGTGATCGACCCCGTGAAGGTGATGGTGATTTCGTAATCCCCGGGTGCATCACCGGCTGCTATCAGCTGCTTGAGGTCTGCGGTCGCGGAAGAGCTGCCCATCGAAGTGTCTGACCAGAAGGTTACAGGTCCCGAGTTGAGTGACTGGTAGCCGGATCCATCCTTCCCCAGCTGGATTGGGTTTGCGAGGTGCGTGATCCCGCTTACCATATAGCCCGTGTTCTCGCTCTTCCCGTCCGATGCCGTCACCGTCCAGCTGCTGCCGCCGCTTGCCTCGACATTCACCGTGGTTGAGCCCGTGGCGTCCTGGCCGGCAATCATGTTACCGAGCATTACTGAGGAGCTGCCCAGGGTGACCTCGATGGTTGGTACAGGTGCTGCGGTCACGGTGATGTAATCAGTCTTTGTCTCGGTATCACTTCCACCTCCGTTAGTAGCGGTCAAGCTCACATCATAGGTGCCTGCAACCAGGAACTGCACATTCGGGTTCTGTGATGTTGAAGAGGTTGATTCTACATATTGGAAGTCAGTCCCCTCAGTTCCTTCGATTGCCCATGACCAGGAGGTCGGAGTGTTGGTGGATTGGTCAGTGAAGGTTACCGTCTGGCCGACATCCGGTGTCGTGTCATCCGCTGAGAACGCCGCGACCGGCGCTGGAATTACATCCTGTTTCTCGACGATGAGTATTACATTGGTAGCGTACATGTTGTCGCCAGCGGACCCGGAAATAAAGCTCTGGAGCCGTGCAACATTGGCACCACTTGTGAGCGATGAGGTCACATTGTAGACCGTGAACCCAATCTGCGGCGTGCCCTTATAGTCCGGCCAGAATCCGGTGTACTCCTGCGCGTTGAAGAAGAACTTGCTCTTCCCAGCCTCGTCTGCACTTTGCAGGATGGCAATAGCCTTCGCGCTCGCGAGGTCATCTGTGCTCACGCCTTCGAAGTTGGCATAGGCAGTTGCTTCCTCAATGGAGACCGATCTTTCCGTTCCGGCATAAAGAATATCCATCTCATCATTGATCCAGATTTTCCGCTGCTTCTCGTTCGCATGTTCATATACCACGACAAGGAACGCGCCATAGATGGCGTTATTGTTACCTGTTTGCGGGGTGATGGTCATGCTGTTACCAGACAGGTCGAACTCATCCGTGACGCCATAAACAACGAGCCCCTGCGGTAAATCATAACCTCCGTAGCCCTTCTGGTCGGTGTAGGTCGCTTCCGGTGTCACGGTCTGCGTGTTGAACGTCATCGTCCAGAGGGGGCTTCCGCCTGGGGTCTGGTCCCAGGTGTAGCCCTGATAGAGGCGAGCGTCAACGATGGTGGCCCCATCGGGGATCAGGAGATCAGAGGGTGTCCAGCTCCAGGTCTTCGCCGTCCAGCCGCCCCCGCTGTAGACACTGTTCCCCGGGGAGTAGGTCATATTGATGTGTCCCTCATATGGCCCGGCTCTTGTGTTGATGTCATTTCCAGCCGTCCAGCGCTTGCCCTTGTACCCGTTGTAGCAGACGGTTTGAGTGCTCTCACGGACATTGTTGCCTTCATCTGATTCTGCTACTTCATCAGAAGAATCAACTGTCACCCGAATGGTAACAGACCCGGTTGATGAGGGGGAATAGCCGTTAAAGGTTATGGTGGTCGAGGAATCTGAATTCAAGTTGGTGGTTCGCCGCTTGGTTTCTGTATATGGCCCCACCGCAAGTGTAATGTCAAAAGGTGTTGCCGCCTGATCACCAAAATTCTTAATTGTAGCCCGGATGGTGTTTGGTTCATGAGCGAAAAGAACATCACCACCACCCAGGTTAACGGAAATTGCAGTAACATTGAGGTCAGGCAATGCAGCACCAACCCCTGAGAGAAGCGTGAGGAAGAGAATTACTAAAAATAATTTCCATTTCTGGTTTTTCGTCAATCTTTTCATAGGTTTATCCTCCTGATTTTCCGTGACAGTACAGGTGTTCTTGTCGAAAAGAGAGCAGGCTCGTGATGCCGGCGGCAGCAGGCAGGTTCTCCTGCCATCTCTGGGAAAAAAAGAAAGGAGGATGGTGATTCCGGTGTTGATAAGCTTTCTTCATCATCCCATTATCCTTCTCCTCCCTTTCTGGTCCATAAGATTCCGAAGAGTGCAACTAATAATCCAAAGATCGCCATCAGTCCACCAAATCCAGGCAGGAAGCCCGTGCTGGGAGCGACTGTGGTTGCCTGGGTTGTTGGCGAGCTTCCGGTCTGGAGGTTCGCCTTCTTCTCGGCAAGCACTTGACCGTCCTGCTTCTCCACCCGCGCCGTTACCTGGAAGGTGCCCTGCGGGAGACCATTGGCGACGGATGTAGTGAACGTAACCGACTGCCCTGGCACAATGGCCCGGACAAACGGTTCCGATTTCACCGATGCGACAACTTTGCCCTGCGTATCTGTGATGGTCACATTGTGCATCGCGCCGTAGTAGTGGTAGTTCCCGGAGTTCCGGAAGGTCGTAGCTACCGCAAAGGGTTTTCCGACCTCGGCAACCGGTGGCTCCACAGCGGAGATTTGACCGGCTTCCGTGATGGTCCCGCTCTTTATGGTGAGCAGCACCGGAATTGCCACCGCGGTGGCAAACGATGCCGGCGCACCGGAGGCAGAGGCGGTGGGGTGGACCAGGATGATCGCGTACCGGCCGCCGTCGCGTGTTCCGGAAGGAACGCTGATCGTTGCGGTTACATCGTACCTTTCGCCGGGTTGCAGTGTTACGGTCGGTGTGTCGATGGTGATGAACGGTCGTGCCGAATAGGGGCTTGTGTCTGCCGCCGCGTCAAGCGCGGCATAGCTCCCGTCCTGCACGGACTGCCCGAATCCCATCACGTCGATGGTGTAGGCGCCTCCCGACTCCTCGGGTTTGATGGAGATGCTGATGGGTGACGTGTAGGTCTTCCCGGGCTCGACATCGAGGGCAATGCGGGCTCCTTCGACTTTAAGCGCGAATGCCGGCGATACGAGAAAGGCTCCGGCTATGAGGAGCGCGAGCGTGATGAGACAGATGTGTGTGTGGGAGTTCCTGTTCATGGGGGAATCATTCTCCGGTCGATAGCATACTGTAGCGGTTTTCCCGGGGATGCCCGGAAAAAGGGTTGGTGGGAAAGATCACCTCATCAGTCCCTTTAGGCCATTGTACCGGTGAAGGTCAGCGTGATGCTGTAGGCACCGGGTGCGTCTGCTGCTGCGATCGCCTGCTTGACGTTCGCTGGTCCGCTTCCGTCGACACCTGCTGCTCCGGTAAGGAAGTTAGCGAAGTTCGACGTCATGGGCGAGAACTCACCGCCGTTCGACAACTGGAACGGGCTTTCGAGCTGGAGCGCTCCGGCCTTCATGTACCCGCCATTGTTTGCTGCTGCAGTGACCGACCATGCTGTACCGTAGGTGACGTCAACGTTCACCGTTGTGCTGCCGGTCTCGTCAACGCCGGCTGCCATGGTGCCGAAGTCAATGGCTGCGTCAGTAACGCTTACGTCAATGGATGCTGCACCGACAGTGATGTAGTTGGTCTTGGTCTCGAAATCGGTGTAGTCCGGGCCGGTTGCGGTCAGGGTGACCGTATAGGTTCCGGCGCTGTTATAGGTGTGAGATGCGATCTGGCCGCTTCCGGTTCCGTCGCCAAAGTCCCATGCCCAGTTGTTAACCGCTCCGCCAGTGTTCGTTCCAGTGAATGTAATGGACTCCCCGACCATCGGGTTCGTCTTGGAGGCAGAGAAGTCAATGACCGGTGCTGGTTCTTTAACGGTGATGGTAGCCGTCTCGGTATCGCTCCCCATCGGGCCATCAACGGTAAGTGTTACCGTATAGGTACCCGCGGTGGCGTAGGTGTGGCTCGTGGTCTTGCCTGAGTCGGATGCACTGTCGCCGAAGTCCCATGTGTAGCTGGTGATGCTGCCCGTTGAGGCGCTGGCGTCAAAAGCTACGGACTGGCCGGCATCGATCGTGGTCGGGGTCGCGCTGAATGCGGCGGTCGGTGCAGTGTACCTGGCCTTTAACGGGGCAATTGTTGTCTTATAGGACATCGAGGTATCCTTGTAGTAAGACAGAGTGCTTGGATTACCAATGGCAATGTCATCTTTGACATCCCAGATATTTAAACCGAAAAATGTGCCACTTGGCGGGTTTGCACCGGTCTTCGAGGCACCGTTGAAGGTATACTTCGCATCGCTACTGGCTGTGTGTAGTAGCTTGAGTTCGGCATCAGAGAAACCAGCATTTAATGTTTCAGTTGCATATTCGGTCTGTCCTGTTGCCATGGATGCAGTCCAAGCATGTCCATCATTGACCCAATACTTTACCTGGTCACTGTCGCTGTCATTGTACGCGACAACGAGGGCGAGGTACTTGATCCTGCCGTCCATGGTGGATGCACCGAGTGCAGTCTGGACCTTCGCCTTGACTGTTCCGCTGTTGATGGAGTCCTTCACATCGTAGAACATCACGTAGTCAGAGTAGACCCGGTTGATATGGTCACCCTGCCACCAGACGTTCCCGTTACTTCCTCCCGT
>CAZRCH010000018.1:0-8695 GCA_964598545.1 uncultured Methanolinea sp.
GGCAAGTCAGCGATCTCGATCTCGCTCTGGGTCACAGGAACGGTCCTGCTCGTCATCTCGCTCATCGCGCTCGCGGTCCTGATCGCCGAAGAGATGGACGAGCACATCCGCATTCCCGGCCTCATGGTCATCGCCTCAGGCATCCTCCTCCTCCTCTCCTGCATGACACAGTACGGCCCGCTTCTCTCGGGGCCGGCAGGGTTCTCGGTCCCCGTCGGTATCCCGCTGGTGTGGGCGGTGGGATGGCTGATCTTTCTCCAGGACAAGCAGGAACAGCAGGAGGGTGAAGAGGGGGAGGGAGGAGAGGATTTCAACAATGAATGAAGACTCATGCGGTTTTTTTTGCTCTCTCATTTCCGTGAAATAAATTGTTGCACCATGTGCAACAAATTGTTTCCCAATAGGAAACATTTTGTTTCCCAATAGGAAACAATTCAGTATGGACACAACATCTGCAGAGGAGATACTGTCGGACCTCTGCAAGACTCCTGCCAGGGTCGCAATGCTCAGGGCGGTCCTCGATCGCCACACAGTGAGTGTGACCCACCTTTCAGAGCAAAAAAAGGTCAATAAGGGGACTGCCTCCCGCTATCTCTCACTGATGGTGAGTGCGGGCGTCCTTGTCCGGGAAGGACAGAGATATCGGCTGGTTGACTCTCCCCTCACTGTCGCACTCCGGAAACTCCTCAATATACTCACCCTCCGGATTTCCCTGCCTTTGCCGGAGTGGGCCGACGGTATCGGGGCATATGGAAGCTGGGGTATGGGTACGAATATGGAAGGAAGCGACCTCGACCTCTGGGTATATTCAAAAGTAGTCCCCCCTGTAGAACATATAGGAAGGCTCAGAAGAGCTGTCAGGGATACCATCTCTATTGATGTCCAGATACTCCTCCTTACTCCAGAAAGAATCGAGGATTTGCGCAGGAATGATCCGCCATTTTACTCTTCACTTATGCAATCTATGATCCTCATCCGGGGGGAGCAGTGTGTTGACGCTTGAAGAGTGTTTTGAACGGGGACTTCTTCGCAAGACTCAGCCATCTGCCCAAAAAGCCACCCGATCACTTGACCAGGCAAGAGTGTGGCTTGAGGAAGCCCGAATAACATTCCAGGCGGGGGCATACAGGTCTGCACTTGTCGCTGCCTATATGGCATATTTCCATTCAGCAAGGGCCATACTATTCCGCGATGGGTTAAGAGAGAAGAGTCATGGTTGCATACTCCTCTACCTTGAATCATATGCCCAAAAAGGACTGGTCGATCACACCTGGGTGGAAAGGTTCGATCAGGTTATGTCAATCCGCAATGAAGACCAGTACTCGCTTGGTGCAGAACCATTTCCAGGTGAAATCAAGTCAATTCTTGAGTATGCCCCGCAATTTATTCAGATTATAGAGCAGATACTTGGACCATAATAAGATGTCTGTATATCTCCTGCCAATCCACCTTGGTGGTAAGCCGGGGGGATGTGTGAGTCGCATACCACCTGTGAATGAAAATTTATTATTGGGACTGCCGGGGTCCATTGAGGGTTTACCTTTCACCCTCACTCCAGGCTCCGCTCGTACCGGATCGCCGCCTCGCTCCCCTTCATGCAGAAGTCTTTTCCCGAGAGCCCGAGTGTCGGGTAGAGGGAGCACTGCCTGCAGATGCAGTGCCGGTCCTCCCTGACACACTGGATGCTCATCCCGAGCACGCAGTAGAGGAGCTCCCGGCCTCCCGATGCACACTCGTTGTAACTCGGGCAGTCCGGGCAGCAGCAGGACTTTTTCCAGGCTTCGTAGCGCTTCCAACGCTCCTCCTTCCGCTGGGCCTTCAGTTCCCGTACCAATCCCTCGAAGGTTTCGGTCATGATCTCCACAATGGTAGGGAGGGTGTGCGAGGTGATGAAGGGTGCGGAGGTATGCACTGCGGAGGTGAGGTTTATCATCCATGCAGGGCGACCCTTTCACCAGATGGGCTCGTACGAACGGAAGCTCCAGACATATATCGTCCTCCTCTTCTCGGTCGTGGTCATCGGGGTCGCCGGGTTCACGCTCCTGGAGGGGTTCACCCCCCTCGACTCGTTCTACCTCACCATCGTCACCATCGGGACGGTGGGCTACGGGGACCTGCACCCGGCAACAGAGGCCGGGAAGGTACTTGCCGTCGTCGTGATCCTCGGCGGCGTGGGCTGCTTCGTCGCCCTCATCGCAAACGTGGTCGAGCACGTCGCCTTCCGGAAGGAACGTGCCCGGCGGCGGCAGAAGACGATGATGCTGGTCGGTATCTTCTTCACGCAGGTGGGCACCACGCTCCTTGCGACCTGTGCACGGGGTGACCCGGGTCGCCAGGACCTCTCCCGCCTCCTTTCGGGGCCGGAATTTGTGGACTCCCCTGCATCCTCCGGGATCACCGAAGCGGTCGCGTCCCGGTCATACCACCTCGACTGCCGGGAACTCGACCTCGCAGCCCTCCGGGACGCCCTTGGGGATAAGGTCGATGTCCTTTCCGTCCTCCTCCAGAACCCCGACCTCGAGGAGCACTCGCGGTTCAACGACCTTCTCCAGGCGCTGCTCCACCTCTGGCAGGAACTCTCGCACCGGGAAGATCTCTGTGGTCTCCCCGGGGCCGACACGGCGCATCTCTCCGGAGACCTGAACCGCGTCTACGGCCTCCTGGTCCTCGAGTGGGTCGTGTACCTGGGCCACCTGAAGCGCCACTACCCCTACCTCTACTCCCTCGCGCTCCGCACCAACCCATTCGACGAGAAGGCTTCCGTGGTCATCAGGGAATGACCGCCCCGGGGGATTCAACTGCCCTGAAGAAATGCCCGGTCACATGCCACGCCTGCCGCCGCGATCGGGATACCCATCGCAAATTGCTATAAAGGGTAAAGGGGCATTATTTCTGCAGCACGATCCGGGGGGAAGAATCGCGACCGTGAATACTCCCTGCTCCCCGGGAGAATGCCCGACACCATGGAACATGTACATGAAAACCATCTCATTTGTAGATCTTGACCTCCCCGAACCGCTCATGCGGGCGGTTCTCGACCAGGGGTTCGAGGAGCCCACCCCCATCCAGTCGCTTGCCATCCCCGTCGTCCGCGAACGCCACGATATGGTGGGCCAGGCCCACACCGGCACCGGAAAGACCGCGGCCTACGGCATCCCGCTCCTGGAGCAGGTAGACGGAACGCGCCAGGAGGTCCAGGCCATCGTCCTCTGCCCCACTCGGGAACTCGCCATCCAGGTCTCCGAGGAACTCCGTAAACTCGCGAAGTACCTGCGGGGGATCACCATCCTCCCTGTCTACGGCGGCCAGCCTATCGAGCGCCAGGTATCCGTGCTCAAAAAAGGCGTCCAGGTCGTCATCGCCACCCCGGGCCGCCTGATCGATCACCTCGACCGCCGCACCATCAGCCTCTCCGGCGTCCGCCTGGTCGTGCTCGACGAGGCCGACGAGATGCTGGACATGGGGTTCCGCGACGACATCGAGCTCATCCTGAAGCGCACCCCCGCCGAACGCCAGACCGTCCTCTTCTCGGCCACCATGTCAAAGGAGATCCTCGGGCTCGCCCAGAAGTACTTAAAAGACCCCCGCATGGTCAAGGTGGTGCACGGCCGCCTCGCGGTCCCCGCCATCGAGCAGCGCTACTTCGAGTTGCGGGAGTCGGACAAGGTCGAGGTCCTCTCCCGGTTGATCGACTTCTACAACCCGAAACTCTCGCTCGTCTTCTGCAACACGAAGCGCAAAGTGGACGAGGTCTGCACCCAGCTCCAGGCCCGCGGGTACCTCGCGGAGGCGCTCCACGGCGACATGGACCAGAAGGAGCGTGAGCGGGTGATGTCCCGCTTCCGTGCCGGGACCTCAGACATCCTGGTTGCAACCGACGTCGCCGCAAGGGGGATCGACGTCGAGGAGGTCGGGGTGGTCTTCAACTACGACGTCCCCCAGGACCCCGAGTACTACATCCACCGCATCGGGAGGACCGGCAGGGCAGGCAAATCAGGCAAGGCTTTCACCTTCGTCTCCGGAAAAGAGATGTGGAAACTGCGGGACATCCAGAAGTTTGCAAAGATCCGGATCGCGCGCCATGCCGTTCCTGCCGAGGAGGATCTCCGCGAGAGGCGGATCGTCAACATGGTGGAGAAAATCCGGGAGCAGATCGCAAGCGGAAACCTCGATCCCTACATCGCCAGGGTAGAGCAGGTGATGGGGGACGACCACACGTCGCTTGAGGTCGCCGCGGCCCTCTTCAGGATGCAGGCCGGCACGCTCACCGGCAGCAGCGCGAAGGGAAGGGGAAGATAAGGCAATTCTCTAAAATTGCGCCGTCTGCAAGGCTCAATCCGGGATTGCTCACCAATAATTATTAAATTCTGGCATCTCCTACCTTTCCCCATACCTCTGGAACGATAACCCGGAGCGGCCACCAGCCATGATCACTGTCCTTCTCGTGCACGACAACAGCGATGCCATCGAGAGCACAAGGGCCTACCTGGAGCGGATGGGGGAGATCCGGGTGGACACCGTGCACTCCACAAAGCAGGCCCTGGAGATGGCGAGGCGGAGGAGATACGACATCATCATCTCGTACTTCCGCCTGCCCGAGGTGAACGGGATCGAGTTTTTGGCCGACATGACCGGCGCCGAACTCCTCCGGGATCTCAAGGGGACCCACGGGGGCCTCCCGTTCATCCTTTACCACCGGACCGACCGGGACAGCCTCCTCATCGAGGATGTCCACCACGCGACAGAAGCCAGTGGGAATGGCGGAGGAACCGGTGCGCCCGTCGCAGAGATGCGGGACATGATCTACCAGGCAGTGATGAGGAAGAAAGCCGAGCGCGACCAGGTCCTGCGATCCGACATGCTCTCTGCCATCCTCTCGGTCTCTCCCCTCTGGATCTGCCAGGTACGGGGCGGGGCCTTCGAGTGGGTCAATTCGACGATGGCCCGCGGACTTGGGCTTGACGCGGGGGCGCTCGCCGGCCAGGGTGTAGAGAAGATATTCCCCGCGCCCGATGAACGTGAGCGGGCCTTCCGTGAGCTCGGCCACAGGACCGACGACCAGGGATGGGGACACGCGCACTCGGTGCTGAAGGGAAAGGACGGGACGCTCATCCCATGCCGCTTAAGCCTTCGGGCCATGGACCCCTCGGACCCCTCGCGGGGCCAGGTGATGGTCTGCGAGGACCGGACCGAGCAGGCAAGGCTGATTGAGGCCCAGAAGGAGAGCGCCCTCCGGTACCGCGAGTTCCTCCAGAACGCCTCGAGCCTGATCGTCAAGCTCGACCCGGAGGGGGTCATCACCTTCTTCAACAAGCATGCACAGGCCTTCTTCGGGTACTCCGAGGCCGAGATCCTCGGGAAGAGCATCCTCGACACCCTCCTCCCACGCAAAGGGGGAAAAGCTGCCCCGGCGTTCGTTGCCGAGTCAGGCGCGACCCACGAGGGCGGGGGCCTCCGGATCTACGAGATGCAGGTGCGCGGAGGGGAGCCAGCCTGGGTCGCCTGGCACACCCGCGCCATCCGCAACGCGGACGGGCACCTTGAAGAGGTCGTCTGCATCGGCCACGACATCACCGACCACGAGCACCGGGAGCGCCGCCGGATCAGCACGGCTATGTGGCGGGACACCGTGATCGCAGGAACAGATGTCCGCGAGGAGGTCTTTGACTCGGTCCTCCACATCTGCATCGAGATCGCCAAGGAGGGCAGGGAAGGCAAGCAGGTGGGGACGGCGTTTGTCATCGGGGACTCGGACGCGGTGCTGGTCAAGTCGAAGCAGCTGATCCTCAACCCCTTCGAGGGCCACCCGGCCGCGGACCGGATGATCACCAACCACGACATCAAGGAGAACATCAAGGAACTGGCGCAGCTCGACGGCGCGTTTGTCGTCAGGGGCGACGGGAGGATAGAGGCTGCCGCCAGGTACATCACCATCGACACGAGCAAGGTGGGGATCCAGAAAGGGCTCGGGACGAGGCACTCCTCGGTTGCGGGGATCACGCTCGTCACGAGCGCCATCGGCATCGTCCTCTCGCAGAGCGGGGGGAAGATCTCGATCTTCAAGGATGGGCGGATAGTCCAGGAGATCGCATGATCAGCGGGGCCTGCCGTCCCGCCACATTCCGGCGGGGATGCGGATCTCGAACCTTGCGCCGCCGCCCCCTCCTCCGGCCTCCCGGATCGATGCTCCCGTGATAGAGAGGATCTCTCCTGCAAGCCAGAGGCCGTATCCCCTGTTCCTGCCGTGGCCGCGGTCAAAGAGGGTCTTTCTCTCGGCCTCCGGGATACCGGGGCCGTCATCCTCGCATGCCACCACGAGGTCGCGTTCTCCCCTCTCCGCGGAGATGGTGATGCGATTCAGCCCGTGGGCATGGTCCAGGGCATTCTTGATCAGCGTCAGGAAGACGTGCCTGATGAGGGGGCTCGCATAGACCTCGGTCGTGCCGAGATCGGTGACGATGGCGACACCTTTCGCATCCACTCTCCTCCACGCAGACGCCACAATTGCGTCAAGGGGCATCCAGCACGGGTCCTCGACCGCCAGGTCCTGGAAGTCGCGGGTGAACTCGATCAGCGCCTGGATTACCTGTCCCGCGGCCTCCTCCTTTAAAAGGAACTCCCGTATCTGCGGGTCGTCGATGAAGTCCTCTGAGAACTGGAGGAACCCGATCAGGATGGTCAGCTGGTTGAGGATATCGTGCCTGACCACAGAGAGAAGGTCCTTTCCCTTCTTACGGGAGGCTTCCATGGCGAAGGCTTCGTGACCGGGGGCCTCCGCAGGAAGGACCGTGGCGGTCCAGGCAGCGGCCGCCAGAATCCCCGGTCCGTGGAGAGAGACAGGAAACGCGCTGCTCTCAAGGAGGACCGGTCCTTTATCCCTCTCTTTCCAGGTGATGCGGGAGCTCACCTGCGTCCCCGTGCGAAGTGCTGCAGCGAGTGCCCTCTGCACCTCGAACGGGAGGGGCGCCAGCACCTCGTCCGCAGGCCTCCCGGTGAATCCCTCCGCATCGTCGCGATTGCAGAGAGCGGCCATGGCAGGGTTTGCGTAGAGAACTGTCTTCTCCGCGTCAACGACGATGACCGGGCCGGGCATCGCCTCGAGCACGTGTCGCCAGATTCCTTCCGCGGCATCACCCTCCCCGCCCGATCCTCCCCGCTTCTTCACGGTCTCTCCAGTGAAGATGATCTTGTCCCGGTCTTGGCTTGAACCTAGCGGAACCAGTGCCCCGGCAGGAATGCCATTCAATGAAAGCGGTCAGAGGCAGGGGGAGAGGACGTGCACACCCGAAGGAGCCCTGACCGACGCCCGGATCAGGCGGTCGATATACCCCTTCGAGAGCGCGAAAGCCTCCCTGACGGGGCATCCCCCGGCCAGATGGGCGCAGAGTGCCGCAGAGTAGCAGCACCCCGCCCCGTGCACCGTGACAGGAAGCCGCGGGGTGGCGATCACCCATTCCCTTCCTGATGAGAGGAGGATGTCGGCCGCCTCCTCTCCGGGGAGGTGCCCGCCCTTCACGAGCACGAACGCAGGCCCGAGGTCGAGGATTTGCAGGCCCGCCTCGCGTGCCTCCTCGAGTGTCCGGATAGCCCGGAGTCCCGACAGCGCCATTGCCTCGTCGAGGTTCGGGGTAACGACCGTTGCCCTCGGCAGCAGGCACTCGGCAAGGGCATCCCGCGCGCCTTCCTCCATCAGCGCGTGCCGGCTGGTAGAGACCATCACCGGGTCCACGACGAGGGGGACTTCATCCGGGAGCTCGCGCTCGACTGCCCGGATCGTCCCTGCGGCACCGAGCATGCCCGTCTTGAATGCGCGGATGTCAAACTCTGACAGCAACGCCTGCATCTGCAGGGTTACCATAGGGGGGTCGACCTGGAAGATCCCCCTCACTTCCCGGGTGTTCTGGGCGGTCACGGCCGTGATCACCGATAGGCCCCATGCGCCAAGAGACTGGAAGACTTTCAGGTCCGCCTGGATGCCCGCACCGCCGCCAGAATCGGACCCTGCAATGGTGCAGGCGGCCGGTGGGATCTCCCGTTCCATCTGCAGGCATAGGGTCAGGGAGAGAGATATACCTTTCCCGCCGGGAAACGATTATCGCCGGCAATGGCTTACGTTGGATACAGGATGCTGTGAAAGATGCCGCCAAAGGATGAACCTCTTGTCATGGCCCGGGGCACCGGGCCCCTTGGCATACTGCCGGGGATGGCGAACCGTCACGGGCTGATCGCAGGAGCAACGGGAACCGGAAAGACCGTCAGTCTCCGGGTGCTTGCGGAGCAGTTCTCCGCGATCGGCGTGCCGGTCTTCATGGCCGACGTCAAGGGGGACCTCTCGGGGATGGCCAGGCCCGGCGGTGACCACGCGAAGGTTGCCGAGCGGGTGCAGGAACTCGAGCTCTCGGGGTTTTCGTACCATGGCTTCCCGGTCGTGTTCTGGGACCTCTTCGCGGAACAGGGCCACCCGGTGCGGACCACCGTATCGGAGATGGGGCCGCTCCTCCTCTCGCGCATCCTCGACCTCTCCGATACCCAGGCCGATGTCCTCACGCTGGTCTTCCGGGTCGCCGACGATCAGGGGCTCCTGCTCCTCGACCTAAAAGACCTCCAGGCCATGGTCAGGTACGCGGGGGAGAACGCAAAGGAGCTGAAGACCGCGTACGGCAACATCTCACCGGCCACCATCGGCGCCATCCAG
>CAZRCH010000018.1:8795-14187 GCA_964598545.1 uncultured Methanolinea sp.
GTGGGGGTCTACTTCGTGACCCAGAACCCCCTCGACCTCCCGGACGACGTGCTCGGGCAGCTCGGGAACCGCGTCCAGCACGCGCTGCGGGCGTTCACCCCGAAGGACCAGAGGGCGGTGAGGGCTGCCTCGGAGACCATGCGGCAGAACCCGGGCCTGGATGCAAAGACCGCGATCACGGAACTCCGGACCGGCGAGGCGCTCGTCTCCTTCCTTGACCGGAAGGGCTCCCCTGGTGTGACCGAGCGGGCCTTCATCTACCCGCCGATGAGCCGCCTTGCCCCCCTGACACAAGGTGAGCGGGATGCTGTCATCCATTCGTCACCGTTCTATGGGACCTACGAAAAGGCCCTGGACCGGGCTTCCGCGTACGAGATGCTGGCTTCGAGAGCCGAGGCTTCGGGATTGGCCCAATCCAAAAAAGAGGAGAGAGAGACCCCCCAAAAGAGGGCCCGGGCACCCCCGTCCTCCCCGCGGAAGGCAGGCACAGACGTGCTGACCAAGATGGCGGGGAGCGCCGCGAGGGCCGCGGGGAGCCAGGTGGGAAGGGAGATCATACGGGGGATCCTCGGGTCACTTGCGAAGAAATGAGCCTGCCGATGCCCGGGTAAGAACCCCCCACCTCTGCCGGTTGTGGGATCGGCCCCTTACGGACACATTGCCGGAAGGGGTGCATGACGCCATGGATGCATTTATGCAACCCGGTCGGGGTATACAATAGTGAATAAGGGTCAGCAGGTACAGGCATGGCAGGGACGACAGACCAGGGGAATAGTGGCCGGTCGGTCGCCGACCTCACGGCCGAGGGAGCGGGAGCTTCGTCTGAAGCCCTTACCAGGGAAGGAATGAGGCTCTCCCGCAAAGGCCGGCATGCCGAGGCACTGGATCTCTTCGGGAGGGCGCTCAACGAGGATCCGACCTATACCCCTGCATGGGTCGCATCCGGGTTCGCGCTTGGGAAACTGGGGAGGTACAAGGAGGAGATAAAGGCATGCGACCAGGCCCTTGCCCTCGACCCTACTCTTGTCGAGGCCTGGATAAACCGTGGCTTTGCGCTCGGAAAGCTCTCCCGCTTCTCCGAGAAACTGGTCTGCTGCGAGCGTGCCATTATCCTGGACCCCTCGTTTGCCCAGGCCTGGAACGCGAGGGGCCACACGCTCGGGGAACTCGGCAGGTTCGAGGAGGAACTGACCTGCACCGAGATTGCCACCTCGCTTCGCCCCCGGTATGTCGGTGCATGGGTCAACCGCGGATACGCGCTGATGAAGCTCAGGCGGTTCCGGGAGGCAGTCTCGGCCTACACGCGGGCGCTCGAGGTATACCCCAGGTTCTCCTCGGCGTGGGTCAACATGGGCATCGCCTGCTGCCACATGGGCGAATACGCACGGGCGGTCTCCTGCTTCGAGGAGGCAGAAAGGATAAGACCTCTTTTGAACGTGCGCGGCATCTACTGGAAGGGGGTAGCCCTCTCCCGATCAGGCCGCCGGAAGGAGGCGACCGCCATCCTCTCAAAGGTGGTCCAGGAAGACCCGCGCCACGCGGAGACATGGATCGAGCTCTCCAACTGCCACTTCATGGTCGGGGAGATCGAGGAGTCGGTCCGCTGCTTCATGGTTGCGTACGGGATCGACAAGCAGGATATCCGGGATTCCCTCTCCCGGGCCGTCACTCTCCTTCGGGAAGGAAAGAAGGAGGAGGGAGTCCGCTGCCTCTCCCAGGCCCTCGGCATCCTGCTCAGATAAGGCCTTGGTCCTCGTCCCCCGGCATCTTCCCCTCCAAACACTCCTCACGCGTGCCCGGCCTGGACCGGTACGGGAGAGTGGCGGCTTCCCGTTTCTGCCCATCCGGGGAACAGGTTTAAATAACATCAAAAAATCCTTTATTTGTCCATTCCATGGAGAAAAAGTCCCCGAGCGCATGGTTTATGTGATGGAGGTACAAATAGAAGAGGCAATTTACCTGGAGGTCGCACCTGTGGTGCACAGGAACCTTTCCGGTGCGACCCATCCAGGCGTGCGGTGAATAGAAGGTACCGTTATGCGGACCAGCTCACTACAGCACGATGAACCGCTGATATCCCATCATTCACGAATACCGGACCGAACTTTCAACCATGACATCCCGGACACACGCCGCCCATACCACATGCCCAGGCTGCCAGGAGGAGGTCTACCTCGACGAGCTCGTCAAGGGCCGCTGCCCGCTCTGCGGCTGCACGCTTGAAGACCTGGAGGAAGTGGAGAGCGAGGTGGAAGAACTCCTTGACCGGGGAGACTTCTCCTGGCTGATCTTCAATTACTTCCTCTTCAAGCAGTTTACTGACCTCGGCGCAAGCCCGCTCAAGGTGATGCAGCTCGTCTCGCTCTACGAGGACTCCTGCATGACTGATTCGGTGACCCGTCCCGACACCCGGTTCGAACTCGAGATCACCCCAGGGCGGTTCGATCACCTCGTTCCCCGCCGGTGCGACCGGTGCGGGAAACTCTTCCTCCGCGGGGGGAAGAAGATCCTCTCCGGCGACCTTGCCCTCCCCGGTTACCGGATCACACATCGCTGCGGGCCGTGCGTATGAGGGGGAACGGGACTTTTTTTCCCAAGTGAAGACTTGCGTCCGTCGGCTCACACCCCCCTTATACTACCCATTATCGGATTTTTCCCGAATCAAATCCCTTTTATCACTAATGTTCCCCTGCATGGGCCTTATCGCATTCTGTGGCAGCCCCTGATCGCGATTGGGTCAGTGCTGGGAAGTGGTACCGAATCCTGGTATGTCCCTATGCAACCCTGCCCACAGCTATCTCATATTGGGGGAGGGGACAGGGGAGCGGGATTCTCCCCCTCCCCGCAAATGGATGGGATCTTTCATACCCTGAACAGAACCGCACTTCACAGACGGTGACGCACCTGAGGCTTATGGCCCCGATGAGAGTATGCCGTGACCTGTGCCCGGAGGGGGGGAACCCCCTCCAGTGCCTCCCCCGCACAACCCCCGCAGTTGGGGCTGATACCCCAACTGCTCACGCCTCAGCGGCGGGGCATCAGCCCCAGGAGCGTCTGAGGAAGGAGTGCGGTCGGATTCAATCAATAAACAGGCTATATCGGGGTCAGTCTCCACACACCCCCCGCAGCAATGACATAGCGGTCATTGCTGCTCCTCAATACGACCTTCCCACCAGCGCGGTGCTTCCCTGCTTCCCGCACGCGACGCACGGGCCCGAGGCGTCCACGAAGTACGCGGACCGGACGTCTGTCCCGAGGACTGCGGCCCGGGTCTTCTCCTCGATGCGGTCGGCGCATTCACGGCTGCCGCACCAGGGGATGAGGGTGACGCCGTCCTCGATCGCGGCCGCCACTTCATCCATGCTCCGCGAGACCCTGATGTGGGTGCGGACGTGCGCCTCCGCCCGCTCCTTCAGCGTGGCAGCAAAGGAGGCGAGGCGCTCGGAGACCCCCGCAACAAGGGCATCCCTCGCGACCTGGGACTTCTCGCCGAGGCGGGTCACCGCGGTGACCTGCCCTGCATCGATGTCCCGTGGTCCGACCTCCAGCCGGAGCGGGACTCCCCGCATCTCCCAGTAGTAGTACTTGGCGCCGGGGCGTATGTCGCGGGGGTCGACCTTCACCCTGAACCCTTCAGCGGCAAGCTCTTTCTCGATTCCTGCCGCCGCCGCGCTCACCTCCTCTTTTCGCTTTCCGATAGTAATGGGGATGACGACCACCTGGACGGGTGCCGGGTCGGGAGGGAGGATGAGCCCCCGGTCGTCGCCATGCATGCTGATGAGGGCGGCAATCGACCGCTCGGAGATGCCATAGCAGGTCTGGTGGGCAAACCGCTGCTCGCCTGCAACATCCTCGTAGGTGATCTGGAATGTTTTCGAGAAGTGGTCGCCCAGGTGATGCACCGTCCCGATCTGGAGCGTCCGCCCGTCAGGCATGACGGTGTCCACCGCCATCGTGTAGTCGGCGCCGGGGAACTTGTCCCACTCGGGGCGCCGCGAGATGATCACCGGGACGCAGAGCCTTGCGTAGAACTCCCGGTAGAGGGCGATCGCCTCCCCGACCTGCCGCTCGGCGTCTTCCCAGGTGATGTGGACCGTGTGGGCCTCCTTGAACGAGGTGATCTCCCGGAGACGGATCAGCGGCCTCGTGTGCTTTGTCTCGTACCGGAAGGTGTTGACGATCTGGTAGATCTTCAGCGGGAGGTCTGCGTGGGACCGGACCCAGAGGGCGTACATGGGATAGATGGCGCATTCGCTCGTCGGGCGGAGCGCAAGCTTCACGTCAAGGGGGGAGAGGCCCCCGTGGGTGACCCAGTAGACCTCGTCCTCGAAGCCCTTGATGTGCTCGGCCTCCTTCGCAAGCTCGTGTTCAGGGATGAGGAGCGGGAAGAGGGCCTCCTGGTGGTCCCGGTCGAGGAGCACGCGGAGCAGGTCGTAGACGTTACGCCGGAGCGAGAACCCGAACGGGTACCAGACGTAGAGGCCCTTGACCGGGTAGCGGACATCCATGATCTCCGCCCGCCACAGGAGCTCGTTGTACCATGCAGAGAAGTCACCCTTGGAGGGGAGCGCCCCCTGATCTTCCTCGGCCAAAAAACACACCTCAAATTATCACACGTAGGATTTCCGGCGTAATAAATGCCTCCACGCACGCGGCCACCGCAACGAGGGGGAGGACTACAAGGAGAAAGATGCGCCCGTAGGAGAGTGCCAGGGCAGATGCGTCCTCATCTCCTTCCCATTCCCTCCAGAGCGCCTTCGCCAGCATGAGCCCGAGCGCACCCGAGATGACGAAGGCAGGGATCTCGAAGAGACCGTGCGGGACGATCGCGGCCACCACGTAGAGGGCGCTATGCTCCTTACTTACCATCTCGAGGACCGACCCGATCACAAAGCCGTTCGTGCTGATGATGAAGACTGTCAGGAGCCCGAGAGACGCACCCCCGACGAACATGAGGATGCAGGCCTGGAGGTTGTTAAAAAAGAGCATCACCGCCATCATCGGCCCCGACGAATCGAGCGCCTCTCCCATGATGGACTCCTTGAGGAGCGAGATCAGCTGCTCTCCCACCGTGGGATCCTGCATCGTGGTCCAGGCCCCAAAACCGACCGAGACCGCGAGGAGCACGACGACCACGCCTGCGTTCCTCGCAAGGTCAGACATAGAGCACCATCCTCATCATGTCCCTGACCCCGGGTGCCAGCCCGACCGTGATCATCGCAAGGAGGATGAGATGCCAGAGTGCCCCGGGACCCTCGTGGCGGAACCGTTCAAGGACATAGATGCCCGGAAAGAGGACAAGAAGCTTCAGGGGGAACATCGAGAACGCGGTCCCCGTCCACTCGATGAGGTGCGAGCCGACCACGTGCACCTCGACGTAGTGGAGGGGGTG
>CAZRCH010000018.1:14287-32958 GCA_964598545.1 uncultured Methanolinea sp.
ATCACCAGGGCTCCCGCGGTATAGATGAACATCACGAAGTAGATGAGCGGGGTGACAAGGAGGAATTGCCAGTCCGATTCTATCATCCCGGTGTCCTGGACCACCCGCAGCATCCCCCCCATCACGACGAAAGGAAGGGTGCACAGGATGAAGTCCCGGTCGATGCGGATGATCTCTGACCGGGAGAGCCAGCGATAAATGATATATATGGCGAAGATCAGTACCAGAGCGTAGGTAATCGTGTCCACCACGTTGTAGGGCTGGCCGTAGCGTATTGGATCGATGTAATATTTCTCTATGAAATCCCAGATCATTTCCTGATTTGTATGAGCGCAGACCCAATAAAAGTACTCAAAACCAAGGTCTTTGACAAATCCCGGTGGATGCAGCTGCCCCGGGACGTGGTCATCGGCCACGATGTCCTCCCCCAGATCCCCGCGGTCTGCGCCGACCTCTGCCTCAAGGGCCCGGCCGTCGTCTTCTCGGGGACCCGCACCCGCGATTGTGCGGGCGACCGCGTGGCATCCCTCCTCTCCGAGCGCTACGAGGTCTCCACTTATTCGATCAGGGAGATCAGCATGGATACCATCCGCGAGGCAGAGGAGTGCTCGAGGGGTGCCGGTTTCCTTGCCGGAGTGGGCGGCGGCAGGGTCATCGACTGCGCAAAGATCGTCTCCTACAACCTGGACCGGCAGTTCGTCAGCGTCCCCACCGCCGCCTCCCATGACGGGATCGCATCAGCCAGGGCATCGGTCCCCATGGAGAGCGGCAGCGTCTCGCTCGAGGCCCACCCCCCGATCGCCATTATTGCCGACACGGGGCTCATCGCCGCGGCGCCGCACCGGCTCCTTGCTGCAGGCTGCGCCGACGTGATCGCAAACTCGACCGCAGTCCTTGACTGGGAGCTCGCGCACCGGCTGAAGCATGAGGAGGTGAGCGAGTACGCGGTGGCCCTCTCGAGGATGACTGCGGAGCTCCTGATGAAGAATGCAGGGAGCATCAAGCCCCACCACGAGGAGTCCGCCTGGATGGTCACAAAAGCGCTCGTATCCTCGGGGGTCGCCATGAGCATCGCGGGCTCCTCCCGGCCGGGTTCAGGGAGCGAGCACAAGTTCGGCCATGCCCTGGAGAGGCTTGCGCCCGGGGCGGCCCTCCACGGCGAGGCCTGCGGGATAGGCACCATCATCGCGATGTACCTTCACGGGGGCGACTGGAGGGCGATCAGGGAGGCACTCCGGTCGATAGGGGCCCCCGCCACTCCCGCCGACCTCGGCATCGATGACGACGTGGCCGTCGAGGCACTCCTTGCAGCAAAGAACATACGCCCCGAACGGTTCACCATCATGGACATGGGGCTGACAGAAGAGTCGGCGACTGAGCTTGTGAGGATGCTCTACCGGGAGTGATCGGATTGTCAGAGATCAAACCAAAGGTCACCCTCATCGGCACCACCCTCGCCAGGATCGACCTCGAGTTCATCTACGAGGGCGAATGCCCCGATTGCGAGGGCTGCACGGTGATGAAAGCCTGCCATAACCTGAAGCCCGGGCGGAGGTATCGCATCGTGGGGGTGAGGAAGACCCGACATGCATGCCCCCTGCACCTCGAGGGAGCGACGGCAGTCGAGGTGGTGGAGTCGTCGGTCCCCGCGTTAATCAGCGCGGACATGGCCATCAGGAACACCCGCATCTCGTTTGAGCCTTCCTGCACCAGGGAATCGTGCGAGCACTTCCCCCTCTGCCACCCCGAGGGCCTCGTCCCCGGAGAGAAATACGTGGTCGTGCAGGTGTTCGGGAACGCGCCGCCAGGGTGTGCGAAGGGGCGAAACCTCCAGCGGGTTGAACTCCGGGCGGTCTAGGGGCCGGCTCAGCCGCGGGACGCCAGCCACAGCGCATGCGCCGCCTCGAGGGCGCGGGCCCTGTCCACGAGCCCGAGGATCCATTCATCAGGGATGGCCTGCGCCCCGTACGCCGCCCCGGCCAGCGCACCCGCGATCGCGCCCACCGTGTCGGTGTCGCCGCCCATGCTCACTGCGGCAGGTACCGCCTCTTCGAACGAACCGGTCTCCATGAAGACCGAGACGGCCGCGTGGGTGGCCTCAAGGGCGTCCAGGCCGGGAACCGGGGAATGCGCCCGCCATCCGCCCAGCGCCGAGGCAACTTCGGGGTCCCGGCACCGCTGCAGGGCCCGGCAAAACGCCCTTGACCTCGGAATGCCGCGGCACATGTCGCTCACCATGCGGTTGACGAATGCCGAGCAGGCCCCTGCCAACGGGTCCCTGTGCGTGAGAGCCGAGCACGCAAGGGAGACGGCCTCGACCTCGGGGCCGCCGTAGAACAGCCCGATGGGGGGACCACGCATCACGCTCCCGTTGCTCCTGCTCCCCCCGCGCCTCGCGTGAACGATGCGGGCCGCCGAAAAGAGCGGCACCCCCTCCATCACCAGTGAGAAGACCGCCCCGGAGGTAGGGCCATACCACTCGCGGTGCACGAGATAATCGCGGATGAGCCGTGCCATGAAGTCCGAGGGAGAGAATCCACGGCATGCCGCGAGCGACTCGGCGAGCGCAAGCGCCTGGTATGTATCATCCGTGATGGCGCCCGCCTGCCGCGGGACCCTGCCCCCGGCATAGAACCTCCTGACGGGGGCCGACGGGGGCCCGGTCCCCTCCAGGGGCGCACCCATCGCGTCGCCAATTGCGAGCCCCAGCATGACCCCGGTGACGTGCCTGAAGTCGGATATAAAGTTCACCAATAAACTATATCTGATCAGGAAAATAGTGTTGATTCTCAGAAGGTGATAGTGTGCAAAAGGAAGAACTGCTCCATCTCCACATGTTGATGATCCACATCAAGAAGTACTACGAAACCATCACCAGCGAAGAAATTCCCTCAAACCGCTACAACTCCCTTCACATCTCTCCTGTTCATATTCATAAAAATAAGAAATGCCACAAGGACGCGATCCTTGCCCTCGGCGACGAGATCGTCACTCACCTTCGGAGCACCCAGATGGTGCCGGTGGGGTACTCCTCCGAGACCGCGTCGGAGACGGTCGCAGCCGAACACTAACCGTTCATGGCACGCCCCGATATCTCCCGGGAGATACTCGAGGCCCTCTTTTCCCGGGACGTTTCCCCGGGAGACATTACGCGGATAAAGATTGAGATCTGCAGGAAGCACGGGGCCCCGGGGGTGCCGAAGAACTCGGCCCTCCTTGCCGCCGCCCTTCCCAGCGAACGGGAACGGCTCAGGGCGCTCCTGCTCGTCAAGCCCACCCGGACCCTCTCGGGAGTCGCCCCGGTGGCGGTGATGACCTCCCCCTTCCCCTGCCCGCACGGCAGATGCCTCCCCTGCCCGGGCGGCCCGGACCATCCGTTCCAGTCGCCGCAGAGCTATACCGGGGAGGAGCCGGCGGCACTGCGTGCCCGCGAACACGGCTACGACCCGTACGACCAGGTACGGGCCCGCCTGGAGCAGTTCGAACTGCTCGGCCACCACGTGGACAAGGTGGAGCTGATCGTCATGGGCGGGACGATGACCGCGAGGGACCCTGCGTACCAGGAATGGTTCGTGGCCTCCTCTGTCAGGGCGATGAACGAGTTCCGGGGGCCGCCGCCGGGAGATGCGCCCGACACCGCGTCGGTCTTCCTCCAGAACGAGATGTCACCGGTCAGGTGCGTGGCCACGACCTTCGAGACACGGCCCGACTGGTGCGGGAGGGGCCAGATCGACCGGATGCTGTCGCTTGGCGTCACCAAGGTCGAGCTCGGGGTCCAGCACCTCGACGACCGCATCCTTGCCTTCAACCGCCGGGGCTGCACCGTCAATGACACGGTCACCGCGAACCGGCTGCTGCGGGACGCCGGGATCAAGGTCGGGTTCCACGTCATGCCAAACCTTCCCGGCAGCAGCATCGGGCAGGACCGGTGGATGTTCGCCGAGCTCTTCGAGAACCCGGACTTCCGGCCGGATTTTTTGAAGATCTACCCGACTCTTGTCACCCCCGGGTCCGAGATCGAGTCGCTCTGGGCCAGGGGAGAGTACGCCCCTTACGACGAGGACGCGCTGATCGACCTTGTTGCATACGGAAAATCCCTCCTCCCCGAGTACGTCCGGCTCCAGCGTATCCAGCGCGACATCCCGGCGAAGCTGATAGTCGCCGGGTCCCGGCACAGCAACTTCCGCCAGCTCTGCCAGCAGCGCCTGGCCGCGGCGGGCGGGCACTGCAGGTGCATCCGCTGCCGCGAGGCGGGGCGGCACCCGGGGGGGACGGGTGCAGAACTCCGGACTCTCGCATACGAATGTACAGGCGGGACAGAGCACTTCATCTCCGTCGTCTCCGGAGATGCCCTTGTCGGGTTTGCCCGGCTGCGGTGCGGCGGAGAGCGCTGGCGCGGCGAACTTGGCGATGCGGCGCTCCTCCGGGAGCTGCACGTCTACGGGAGCATCGTTCCCATCGGAAGCTCGCCCGCGCCGGACCAGCGCCAGCACAGGAAGTTCGGGCGGCTCCTCCTCTCGACTGCAGAGGAGACGGCGCAATCCTCCGGGTACCGCGAGATCGCGGTGATGAGCGGGATCGGCGTGAGGCCCTATTACCGGCGTCACGGATATGAGCGTCGGGGCCCATACATGCACAGGAGGCTCGCATGAAGGCCGCCACCCTCGAGTTCCTGCGCCAGCGTTTCTCTGCGTACTACGGGAAGGAGCCGCTCCTCTCCCCTTCGTCAGTCCCCCAGCGGGAATGGGCTTTTGTCTTCTTCGACCCCGATTACCCAGATATCCGTATGCGCAGGCACCTTGGCTTCGAGACGAGGGAGGACGCCTTCTCCTACATCCGGGGCATGGCCCCCGCGCATATCTACTACTCCACCGCCTACTATGCCCGCCCGGGTGCGGGCACCATGCAGGAGAAGGAGTGGCTCGGGGCAGACCTCATCTTCGACCTGGACGCAGACCACCTCATGCGCGGGCCCTACGACCGCATGCTCTCGAGGGTCAAGGAGGAGACAGAGAAGCTCCTGGACATGCTGACCCAGGAGATCGGGTTCTCTCCGAAGGAGATCGAGCTCGTCTTTTCAGGGGGGCGGGGCTACCACGTCCACGTCCACGACCTGGCGGTCCGGAACTGGGGCAGCAGCGAGCGGCGGGAGCTCATCGACTACGTCTGCGGGATAGGCCTTGACCCGGGCCGCGTCCTCTCCCATCGCACACCTTCACCCCGCGGATGGCATCATCGCTATATAGCTGCACTTGCCGAGTACCTGCTATGGCTGGAGAGCCTCGGAGAGAAGGAGCGGCTGGCCGCCATTGCCGGCCTGGAGGGGGTGGGGAAGACGACCGCTGAAGAGTTCTCCAGGCGACTCCGGGAAGTCATCTCCCTCGTCACCTCGGACCCGTCATCCCTCAACTTAAAAGACGCCGTTCTCGCCAGGGTGATCCGCGGCCTCTCTGTGCAGAAGGAGGGGATGTTTGCCACGATGCTCAGGAACAGGGCTGCGCTTGCGGATGAACCCGTGACGACCGACACGAAGCGCCTGATCCGCCTGCCGTCCTCGCTCCACGGAGGGAGCGGATTTAGGGTCACCCCGCTCGCACCGGCCGATCTTGACGACTTCGACCCCCTGGTGGACGCGGTCGTCTTCGGCGAGCGGGACGTAAAGGTGGACCTCGCCTTTCCTCTCTCGATGCCGCTCCTGGGCACGACCTTCCGGCTGGAGAAAGGGGTCTTCGCAGTCCCCGAGGCGCTCGCGGTCTTCCTCTGCTGCAGGGGTGCGGCAGAGATCGCAGGGGGTGGCTCGCGTGCACCTGGATGAGCTGCGGATACTCCTCCTCTCGGAGCGCGAGTCCGGGCGGCTCGTGCAGATACAGAAAGACCTCTTCTCCTCGGTCGGCAGGAACCTTGAGACGCAGTATGCCTGCCTGTATGCCTGCGAGGACCCGTTCTCTGACGAGGCGCGGGTCCTCATCGAGCGGATCGCCGCGATACGGGAGACGATGCTTGACCTCTACCGCATCCGGGCCGAGAAGATCCTCTCACTCGCACGCTCCCAGGAGGACGGGCAGTATATCGACCGCGAAGAGCTGAAGAAGCTCCTCCCCGAGGAGAAGGACATGTTTGACCAGGTGGTCATGGCGCTCGCGCAGGCCCGCTGCCGGCTTGTCGAGGGGTCGATCCCGCGGGCCCCTGCTCAGCCCGGCGGCGATCGGGAGAGTGATCGCTGCGCAGCGGTGCTGGCCGCGGTCGCCGCCGAGCAGCCGGCATTCGTAGTCTCCCGGGTCCTCCAGGACATGGAGCCGTTCATGGGAGTGGACGGCCGCATCTACCACCTGCAGCGCGAAGACCTGGTGTCCATTCCCGAGAGGAACGCCGAGGTCCTCTGTGAGCGCAACATAGTCTTAAATATCAATCCTGGCAAATAATACTGATATTCGATATCCTGAATACGAGGCTATATCTATGAAAATGCCAGTCAAATTCAAGACATACTGCCCGTTCTGCCGAACCCACCAGGTCCACGAGGTGGAGAAGGTCAAGAAGAGCAGGACCTCCGGACTGCACTGGATCGACAGGCAGAAGGCGAGGAGGAGCACGGTGGGCAGCATGGGGAAGTTCTCCAAGGTGCCCGGAGGGGACAAGCCAACCAAGAAGATCAACGTGCGCTACCGGTGCAGCACCTGCGGGAAGGCCCACCTCCGCTGCGGGTTCCGTGCGGGCAAGTTCGAGCTGACGGAGTGAGAGAGATGGTCAGACAACTCCGGGAAAACCGCAGCAAGTTCTTCAGGGTCAAGTGCCCCGACTGCGAGAACGAGCAGGTGGTATTTGAGAAGGCCAGCACGACAGTCGAGTGCGTGGTCTGCGGCAAAGTCCTTGCCGAGCCTTCCGGCGGAAAGGCACAGCTCAGGGCAGAAGTCCTGGCGACGCTCGAGTGATTGGTCCGATGAGCGAGAGAGAGTGGCCCGAACAGGCGGAACTGGTGGTCTGCACGGTCAAGGACGTAAAAGACTTCGCCGCGTTCGTCAGCCTTGACGAGTATCCCGGGAGGGTGGGCCTGATCCCCATCTCGGAAGTGGCGACAGGGTGGATCAAGTACATCCGCGACCACATCCGCGAGGGGCAGAAAGTGGTCTGCAAGGTCCTCCACGTCGATACCCAGAGGGGCCATATCGATCTCTCATTAAAGGACGTGAACGAGCACCAGCGCAGGGAGAAGATACGGGAATGGAAGAACGAGTCCAAGGCCCGGAAATGGATCGGGTTCGCCGCGCAGGCCTCTGGGGATAACCCCGAGGAGATCGAAGCGGCGATCTACTCCCACTACGGGGACCTCTACTCGGTGTTCGAGGATATCGTCAGCGGCGAGCACTCCCTCGATTCGCTCGGTATCTCGCCCTCAGCAGTCTCTGCCCTCCAGCAGGTGGCGCGGGAGAACGTGAAGATGCCGCGGGTCACCGTGGGCGGCAATATCATCCTCACCTCCACGAAGCCCGACGGCGTGAATATTATCAGGCGGGCGCTCCGGAGCGCCGAGCCAAAGATCCCCGACGTGGACATCGAGCTCTCCTACCTCGGGGCCCCGGCCTACCGCATCAAGGTCACCGCCCGCGATTACAAGACGGCGGAGAAGGCGATCGAGAAGGCCGCCGCTGCGGCGATCGGCGTCGTCGAGCGGGCCGGGGGAGAGGGGAAATTCATCAAGAAGCCCAAGTCAGGGAAGACGGCATGAGCGGCCGGCTGAGGCGGTGCCCCCATGACCGGACCTACACGCTGCAGGACACCTGCCCCGCATGCGGGGAACCAACGGTGTCCTCCCATCCGGCACGTTTCTCTCCCGATGACCGTTATGGGAAGTACCGAAGGGTGATGAAGGGATGGACGAGATAACCGTCCGCTACCTCAAAACAGAGCCGGGTGAAGTCTCCGCCCCCGTCCTCATCGAGGGGCTCCCCGGCATCGGCCACGTCGGGAAACTTGTTGCCGAGCACATGATCCACGAGCTTGGCGCAAGGAAGATCGCAGAGATCGAGTCGATCTTCTTTCCGCCCCAGGTGATCATCGGGGAGAACGGCGTGGTCAGGCTCGCGAACAACGAGATCTATTACTACGAGGGCGAGGAGCAGAGGATCCTCTTTTTGGTCGGCGACTTCCAGAGCACGTCTGCTGAGGGGCACTACCTCCTCGCGGACACGTTCCTCTCCCTCGCAGAGGACTATGGGGTCTCCCGCATCTACACCCTCGGCGGATACGGTGTCGGGCACCTGGTGGACATCCCGCGGGTGCTCGGGGCAGTCAACGACGAGGCACTCCGGGAGGAGATCGAGGCGGCCGGCGCAGTCATCAGCCCCGACGAGCCGGGTGGCGGGATCATCGGGGCAGCGGGGCTCCTGCTCGGCCTCGGCCGGGCGAGGGGGATCGAGGGGATATGCCTGATGGGCGAGACCTCGGGGTACCTGGTTGACCCGAAAAGCGCGTCCCGTGTCCTCGAAGTGCTCTCCAACCTCCTCGACCTCCGCGTCGACGCCACGACCCTCCAGGAGCGGGGGATGGAGATGGAGCACATGATCCAGAAGCTCGTGGACACCGAGCGCGCCACCGAGAGCGATGAGCTCAGGTATATCGTCTGACCGCCGGCACCTGTCCTGCGATCTCCACCTCCATTCCCATTTCTCCATCGCCTCCTCCCCCCGCATGGTCCCGCCCGCCATGGTCGAGGCCGCGAGAAGAAAGGGCCTTCGGGCGATCGGGACAGGAGATGCACTCCACCCACAATGGCGACGCGAGTGGGGGGAGTTCGTATCCGGCCCTGACCCGGCGGGAGTAATCATCGTTCCCTCCGCAGAGGTCGAGGACCGGGACCGCGTGCACCACCTCATCCTGATGGACGGCTTTATTGGGTTCTTCGCACTGCAAAAGACGTTCTCCCTCGCGGGCAAGGATATCGCCACGACCGGCAGGCCGCGCCTCCGCCTCTCAGGCGAGGAGATCGCACGTGCCGTGCACGACGCCGGCGGCCTCGTCGGCCCCGCCCACGCGTTCACTCCCTGGACGTCCATGTATGCGAGCCATGATCACGTCGGGGAGTGCTACGGGAGCGAGCCGATCGACTTCCTCGAGCTCGGGCTCTCGGCTGACAACTCCTACGGCGCAGCCATCCCAGACCTGCACGGGGTCCCCTTCATCTCCAGTTCCGATGCCCACGGCCCGGACCCATGGAGGATGGGGCGGGAATGCGTGGTGCTGGAGGTGGGGGAGGGGACTCCGGCAGGGGTGCTCGAGGCCGTCTCCGGAGGGCGTATCGTGCAGAACATCGGCCTCTTTCCCGAAGAGGGAAAGTACAACCGCACTGCCTGCTCGCGCTGCTTCCGGCAGTTCTCTTCTGATGAGGCAGCAGCGCATGCCTGGAGGTGCCCGGGCGACGGGGGGCGGATCAAGAAAGGAGTCCTCGACCGGGCGAGGGAGCTCTCTTTTGGGGAGCCCCGTCTACGTCCTCCCTACCTGCACATGATCCCGCTGCCGGAGATCCTGCAGCGTGTCCTCGGCTGCTCATCGCCACAGGCACGGCGCGTCGAACGCCTGTATAACCGGTTCGTCGAACGATTTGGAAACGAGATCCGGGTGCTCACCGAAGTCCCCTTGCAGGACCTCGCGACGGTGCACGAGGGCGCCGCGTCGGCCATCGACTCGCTGCGGTGCGGGAGGGTGAGGCTCTTGCCCGGCGGCGGCGGACGGTACGGCACCTTCTCGTTCCTCTGAAGATCCTCCCGGTTTTCCAGAATCCGGGGATTCTCCAGGGGCATGAGCAAAAGTTTTAGGGTGCTGTGCGCCGATTGTACCCGGATGTTGCAGGTTCACCGTGAGATATGCGGGTACTGCGGGTGTTGCGTCTCGGTCTGTCCCGAGGGTGCGCTCGAGCTGATCGATGCCTACCTCGAGGTCGGGGACTCCTGCACCAGTTGCGGTATCTGTGCAAAGGTATGTCCCCTGGGTGCACTGGAGGTAACGGATGAAGTCCAGGTATGACGTGGTCGTGGTGGGCGGCGGTCCGGGAGGGGCCCTCGCCGCCCGCACCGCGGCGGAGAAGGGGCTCTCCGTGTTCCTCGCCGAGAAGCGCCCGGCCATCGGGGCACCGGTCCGGTGCGCAGAGGGGATCGGAAAGGAAGCGCTGGCCGAGTTCATCGATCCCGACCCGAGATGGATCTCCGCGGAGCTCAAAGGGGCCGAGATCGTTGCCCCCGACGGCACCTCGATGAAGCTCGCCTCGGAGCAGGCCGGGAGCAAGGTGGGGTACATCCTGGACCGGAAGTTCTTCGACAGGGAGCTCATCTGGCGGGCCGCCGAGGCCGGCGCCGACATCGCGGTAAAGACGAGAGCGGTCGCACCGGTCCTCGAAGGGGGTGCGGTGAAGGGTGCGGTCTTCGAATATTGCGGAGCGCGGCAGCGGGTCGACGCAGATGTCGTGATAGCAGCCGACGGGGTGGAGTCCAAGTTCTCGCGGTGGTGCGGCATCGACACGACGGTTCCCGTAAGGGAGATCATGACCTCTGCCCAGTACCTGATGACCGACATCGACATCGACCCTTACACCACGGTCTTCCTCCTCGGAAACGAGGTGGCGCCGGAAGGGTACCTCTGGATATTCCCAAAGGGCGAGCGCACCGCGAACGTCGGGATCGGGATCAGCGGTAAGAAGAGCGGTGCCGGGCACCGGGCACGGGACTACCTGGACAAGTTCGTCTCATCCCGGTTCCCGGGCGGAAAGACCATCGAGCACATCGTCGGCGGGGTCTCGGTCTGCAGGCCGCTGCCCTGCACGGTGGCGGACGGGCTGATTATCATCGGGGACGCCGCACGGGTGGTCGACCCCCTCACCGGAGGTGGGATCTACAACGCCATGTTCACTGGGAGACTTGCGGCCGGGACTGCCGCGGCAGCCATATCGAAGGGTGACTGCTCGAAGGCCGCACTTATGCCCTACGATACCGCATGGCGAAATTCCCCGATGGGAAAGACGATCGCCCGGAACTGGCAGATCAAGGAGTACCTGATCAAGCTCCCGGACGAGAAACTGAACGTCATCATCCAGTCGGCCGCATCGCTCAACTTGAAGGAGTTCAGCACCCTGAGTCTCATCAGGGAGCTGATGAAGCGCAACCCCAAGCTCGTGGTGGAACTGGCCGCGCTCAAGGCGTCACTCGGGTGAGCGGCGCAGCTGCCGGTTGAGGATGGCGAGGCAGTCGTCCTCTGCCTCTTTTTTGGTAAAGACCGTGATCGTGTCACCGGGCCGGATCTTCACCGTTCCGCTCGGGATGATCAGTTCCCCCCCTGCCCGCCGGATGGCGATGAAGACGAAGTCCTTCACCTTCAGCTCCCGGATCTCGTGGTCGACGATGGGCGCACCCTTCTCCGCGACGACCTCGAAGATCGTGCCGCCCGGGATCGAGGCGAGCTGCTGCATCTGGGGGTTTTCGGCCCAGTAGTAGAGCCGCTGCGCCACCAGCTCGTCGGGGTTCTCGGAGATCTTCACTCCCACCTCTGCGAAGAGGTCCGAGTGCTCTTTCTGGTTCACGATGGAGACGACGTTTGGGACCTTGAAGCGCTTGGCGAGCCAGCAGGTCATCAGGTTGACCGAGTCGTCGCTCGTCGTGGCCACGAGCGCGTCCGCGCGGTCTATCCCGGCGTCCTCGAGGATGGACTTGTCGGTCGCGTTCCCGGTGATCGCAAGCACATCGTGGTGCTCAAGTATCTCGCTGCAGCGCTGCTCGTCGCGGTCGATGATCACCACGTTGTTGCCATGCTCCACCGCAAGCTGGGTGAGGTTTCTCCCTATCCCGCCGAGCCCCACGATGATGATGTACATTGGGTAAGGGTTCAATCATCGCCCTTCAAATATTTTGCGGGCTGCAATTGTACCGATGATCCTCTGCGGGGTGGACGAGGCGGGGAAGGGCGCGGTGCTCGGCCCCCTCGTGGTGGCTGCAGTCGCCTGCAAGAGGCAGCAGGACCTTGCGGAACTCGGGGTCAAAGACTCAAAAGCCCTGGCACCGGCCCGCCGGGAAGCCCTCTCCGCGGAGATACGGGCATCCTTCCCGGTGGAGGTCCTGGCGATCTCTCCCGGAGAGATCGATGCCCGCGGCATGACGATGAACGCCCTCATGGCCAGGTCGCACGCACGGGTGATTGCGGCCCTTCACCCCGCTCTCGCGGTGGTGGACGCATGCGACGTGGTGGCTGCCCGCTACGGCGCCATGGTCTCCTCGCACCTTGAGATCCCCTGCAGGGTGATCTCCCGTCACCATGCCGACCGGGACCACCCTGCCGTCTCCGCGGCAAGCATCGTCGCCAAGGTGGAGCGGGACCGCGCAATCGAGACCCTCAAGGAGGAGTTCGGGGAGATCGGCAGCGGCTACCCCTCGGATTCCTGCACGTTACGGTTCCTCGAAGAGTATTTCGGTATGTACCAGGCGCCCCCGCCGATTGCGCGGAGGAGCTGGGAGACTGTCAGGGCCCTCGTTGCACGGCACGAACAGGCAAGTCTTCTCGACTTTCCGGGCCAAGACCCGGAATAATCGCGTGATTCCTGTCATTTCGCACAGGTTTATGTAGATTTCCCGCGAAATGTACAGGAATGCACTGGCTCTTTTACGTGCTCCTGGCGGTAGCGGCATACGCCCTTGTAGCCGGCTATATCTACACCAGGAAGGCCGCCTGGGAGCGTGAGAGAGCCGACCGGATCGCGTTTCCGGAATCGGCGGAGGGCAGACCTGAGCGATCCTTCTGGGATGCGATCGTCTTTTACGGTCCGATCCTTGCGATAAAGACCGAGCGGGTGGGATTCTTCGACAGGTTCACCCGGTTCTCGACACTGCTCCGGCTCTACGCCTCGTTCGGGGTGGTCATGGTGGTGATCATCTCGGTCGGGATCGCACTCATCCTCTTTGTCTCTGTCCAGTTCACCCTCCTCCTGCGGCCCGAGCCCACGGGGATCTACGCCCCGCAGAACATCCTGCTGATACCCGGGATCAACGAGTACGTCCCCTCCACCCTCGCGGTCTGGTTCGCTTTTGTCCTGACCATCGCGATCCATGAATTCGGGCACGGGATCCTCTGCAGGGTGGAGAAGATCGGGGTGCGGAGCATGGGCGCACTCATCGCGGTCATCCCGATCGGGTTTTTTGTCGAGCCCGACGAGCAGGAGCTCGAGAAGAGCCGGGGCCTGCCGAAGGTCCGGATGTTCGGCGCGGGGATCACGAACAACATCGTCGTCGGCGCCATCTGTTTCGTGGCGCTCTTCCTCCTCGCGGGGATGGCGGCCCCCCCTTCGGGCCCGGTGCTTGCGGGAGTCTACCAGAACTACTCTGCCTGGGATGCCGGCGTCCCCACCCCTTCACTCATCACCGCCATCAACGGGGTACCGGTGGAGACCCGCGAGGAGGTCTCGGACCTCCTGAACGCGACCCGGCCGGGCGACGTCCTCACGCTTACTGTGGACCACGAGGGACGGCAATCAATCTATGATCTCACTCTCTCGAGGTGGCCCGAAGAGCTCGGCGCCAGGGACTCGGGGTTCATGGGGGTCCATTACTATGACGGCGCCATGATCATGGAGCAGGTGCAGGGCGGGGTCTCGGTCCCGGGGTTCTTCCGGTTCCTGACGATTCCGTTCGACCCCTCCATGGGCGGCCAGGCCCTCCGCATGCTTGCTTTCGAGACCCCCGAATCGCGGTTCTACCAGGAGCCGTTCCCGGGGTTCTGGGGAGCGGTGCACCTCCTCTTCTGGTGCGCATGGATCAACATCAACGTCGGCATCTTCAACGCCATCCCGATGGTCCCCCTCGACGGGGGCTACATCCTGAAGGAGGGGGTGGAGAGGCTCTTTGAGCGGAAGGGGCTCTCGAAATACGCGCTGCCGGTAGTCTCCTTCATCTCCTCCCTGATGCTGGTGATGCTCTTCTCCATTATTTTCCTCCCCTACTTCCTCCACGGCTGACCCCTGGCCTGGCCCACGCGGGGCCCTGCTCCAAGGAACCTATATGTGGGGTTCTCCCAAACCTAGAACCTGCAAAGGACGCGTGCCATGATCCTCTCGCCATGCAAGAAGGCATACAAGAACGAGACCCAGCGCACCACCTCGCCCGAGGAGACCCTCGCCCGGGTGGAGAAGGCGCTCCCGGCAGCAGGGATCACGCGGGTCGCGGACATCACGAGTCTCGACCGGATCGGGATCCCCGTCTTCTCCAGCATCCGGCCGACTGCGGGGAGGGGGGCGGTCTCTGTTTACAACGGAAAGGGTGCCACCCCCACCGAGGCGAAGGTCTCGGCGATCATGGAGGGAATCGAGCGGTATTCTGCAGAGGTCCCTGACGGAGTCAAGCTACGGGTCGACCGATACGAGGTGATGAGGAGGGAGGGCCCGGCGCTGGACCCCTCTCTCCTCGTCCTCCCCCGCAATGCCGACCCCGGGATGCCGGTCCCCTGGACAGTGGGGTACGACCTCGTGCACGAGGAAGAGATCATGGTCCCTGCTAGCGCCGTCTTCCACCCCCTCCCGCCGCAGTACCCCCAGCTCTTCCGGACCTCCACGAACGGCCTTGCGTCGGGAAATACCCTGGAAGAGGCGGTCTTCCACGCGCTGATGGAGGTGATCGAACGGGACGCGTGGTCCCTCGCCGAGGCGAGCAGGAGGACCGGTCCCCACGTTACGGGTATAGACGGGGCACTTCCCGGAGACCTCCTCTCCCGGTTCGAATCGGCTGAAGTGGAGGTGCGGGTCAAGGACATCACGAGCGACCTGCGCATTCCCACCTTCGCCGCGGTATCCGACGACCTCCGGCTCCGGGACCCGACGCTTCTCACCATCGGGATGGGGACCCACACGAGCGCCGGAATCGCGATCCTCCGTGCGCTGACGGAGGTGGCCCAGAGCCGGCTGACCCAGATCCACGGCGCCCGGGAGGACACCCCCACCGCGGACATGCGGAAGGTCATGGGGTACGAGCGGGCGAGAAGGATGAACCGTTACTGGTTCGACTCGCCCGGCGAGGAGCCGTTTGCAGACGTCCCCTCCTTTGACAGCGACGACTTCCTGACCGACATCAGGATGACCCTTGACCGCCTGGATGCCGCCGGGATGGACCGGGTGATCGTCACGGACCTCACCCGCCCCGAGATCAACGTCCCGGTGGTCAGGGTGATCGTCCCGGGCCTCGAGGTCTATGCCATGGACCAGGAACGCATGGGGGCACGCTGCAATGCCGCACGCAATCGCAGTATTCCTGGGCCCAAGCTGTGAGCGGGAGGTCGCCGGGACCATCCTCCCGGCGGAGTTCCTCCTGCCCCCCGCGGCACGGGGCGACCTGACCTCTGCCGCGGAGCATGGCGCGCGCATCATCACCCTCATTGACGGGGTCTTCTTCCAGGAGAGTGCTGTCGGCCACCGTGAGATCCTGGCGGCGCTCAAATCCGGCATCCGGGTGATCGGCGCCTCCAGCATGGGGGCGCTCCGCGCCGCGGAACTCGACACGCTCGGAATGGAGGGGGTGGGACTGATTTACCGCCTGTACCGGGACGGGGTGCTCGTTTCAGACGACGAAGTCGCCCTCGTCTACGACCCGGAGGACTACACCCCGCTCTCCGAGCCCCTCGTCAACATCCGCTGCACCCTCAGGAAAGCCAGGGAGAACGGCATCCTCACCACTGAAGACGCTGCAGCGCTCCTCTCAGTCGCCCGATCGCTCTATTTCCCGGACCGTACCTACCCCCACATCTGCGAGAGGGCGGAGGGCCCGGTCTCCCATGCGACCTTGCGGTCGTTCCTCGGATATACCCGCATCCACGCAGTAGACCAGAAGAGGGAGGACGCGCTGGAGGCGTTGCGAAGGACGAGGGAGCAGTTGGGGCTTTAGCCCCAACTGCGGTGGTTGTGCGGGGGAGGCGCCGGGGGGGAACCCCCTCCGGGTATAGGTCCTGGCATATCTTATCATGGGTTGAACCCAACCGCACCCCACACTCATATACTCCTTGGGCTTCACCCCCACACGCTTGTGCATCCCCAGAACGCGATAGGGTCAGTGCCGGGGAGCAGATAGAATTCGGAAGAATCTGTTGCAACCCTGCCCGCAGGCTATCGCATAGTGGGGAGTGTCAGAAAGTGAGGTACTTTCTCCACCTTTCTGCACCTTATAAGAAAATCAAGAATCGCGACGGCCAACAGGTCTCCATGGGTGCCAATGGGCGAAGCCATCGCGCCGTTTCGAACCTCCCATTGGCTTACTGGAACCGCAGCATCGCGACCTTGCTCCCCCGGGGAACTCCCACCTCGTCGGCGATGGGCTCGCACTTCACGGCCATGAGGTAGGCGATGGGCGGGAGGTCATGGTACTCCGAGAGCGACTCGTAGTTGGCCATCCCCTTGGAGATGACCAGCGTGCAGGTCTCCATCGCCTGCCGGAGTGGTCCCGGCATGCAGTCCAGGCGCACGCCGAGCTCGCAGCCGCAGCCGGTATGAGTGATCACATCGGCATAGCGGTCCATGTGCAGGGCGAGGGCATCTTCGAGCGTGGCGTCATTCAAAATGGGCTCCTCGCGGACTGCCAGCGTGACCTTAGCCCCATTCCTGTAGAGGAACTCGAGCAGGAGCCGGTCAAAGACGATCTCGCCGCAGTTGTCGGTGAAGTACACAATTTCTGACCCCAGGGGGATGATCCGGTCGCAGTCGTCGATGGCAAGGCCGACTTGGAACTCCTTCTCGAAATACTGCGAAAAATTGTCGTTCACGGTATGGGACTTGACGCCATAGTCGAACGTGTTACCAATCACGCTCGCGAGGACATGATCGCGGAGACTAAAGAGACGTGGCCGGACATCCCTGCACACCTCGAGGGCCTGGGTGGTGCTCTCCTCCTTGAGTCTCCTGAACGGGTCGTCTGTCCCGAGCCGGGAATATGCGAGACGGTGCATCGCGCTTGCAATCTGGGGGTGAGATAGCGGTTGCGTGCGCAGGTCAAGAAGGAGCCGGGCGCACTCGTTTTTGATCTCTGCGGAGAGTTCCTCTCCCGCCCCGCAGAGGCTGCACTCCAGGGATACGCGGGAGAGAAGGCAGTCAAAACAGCGGTCGTCAAATTTCATGGGTATTCCAAGAGAATGATAATGAATGGGGCCACTGCGATTTGAACGCAGGTCAGAAGACCCCCAGTCTCCTAGGATGGCCAGGCTACCCTATGGCCCCGGGCAGGAAATTGTCCTTGTAAATTTTACAGTCATAAGACTGTTCTTTTGCATTTCTGAACCCAAATATTGTGTATTTTGGGCTATAATATGTATAGAAGGGATATGTAATAAAACATCCCATCCACCGTGGCATACATGCCGGGCGGGCTCACCTGGGATGAGCGGCACGGGATTTCCGGGTGTTCCGGCCATCCTGCCATTACCCGGAGTGAGGGGAGACCGGCAGGCTATCCCGCGACCCTGTTCCTCATGGGTTATCTTTGATCAGGAATATCTATAGCGAGAATGAATAACCTGTGTGCACTTCCGTCATACAGGGCGACCATGATGAAGGGTGAGGTCATATGCTGAAGGAGAAGATTAAGGGGTATATCGAGAGGATAAAGGGGATCGAAGGAATTCTTGACTGTGCGCTCATCTCGAGGGATGGGATCATGCTCGGCAAGTCGTTGGAAGGAGAGTTCAACGAGCCGTGGCTTGCCGCGATGTGTGCCACGCTCTTTGCCTCCGCCGAATCGACATCGGCGATTCTCAAGCTGCAACCCCCCGATGCGGTATCCATCATGATCAGGGAGACGACCATCATGGTGCTCGGTGCCGGCGAGAAACTCCTCATCGTGGCGGTTGTCGGGAACACAGGGACTGCAACCCCCGGGATAAAGCGGCTGGAGGACCTGGCCGGGGAGATCGGGGGGTCATTCTGATGTTCACGGTGATGGTGATCGATGACAGTCCGTTCATCGTTGATATATTCGTGACGATGCTCCAGCGGGGAGGATACCAGACCGTTGCAGCCTACGGGGGCCAGGAGGCGCTTGAGACGCTCTCCACCGTCAAGCCCGACCTCATTCTCCTGGACATCATGATGGAGCCCATGGACGGCTGGGAGACCCTGGTGAACCTGAAGAACTCACCCGAATTGAAGGATATCCCGGTCATGATGCTCACTGCAAAGCAGCTCACCCCCAGCGAGGCGCAGGAGTACGGCATCTACATCGAGGACTACATCATGAAACCCATCACCCACAAGGAGCTGTACGAGGCAATCGAAGGCCAGCTCAACCGCAGGAGGATGATCGAGATAGATATCCAGTTGGCCAGGGAAGCCGGGGTGGGAGCGGAGATCATCGACGAATACAGGCGCCTTCGAAAGAGCATCGACATCAACAAGCGCCTCCTCAAGCTGCTGGAGAGCACCTACAAGATGAGCGACGAGAAGGTGAAGATGGGGGACGAGGCGGGGCTTGCCATCCGCAGCATGGACATGAACGTCCGGTTCCAGGAGGACCGCCTGGAACAGGTCCGAAAAGAGTTCATTGCAGAGGCAAAGCCGGCGTAAGGATTGCGGGCTTCTCCTTTTTACTCTGGCGACGTAATTTGCGCTACCGGCCACCCGGTACAAAACAGCGGTGGGGCGATGCCTCAAGAGGGGCATCGGATGATGA
>CAZRCH010000019.1:0-32714 GCA_964598545.1 uncultured Methanolinea sp.
GTCACCCTCACCGTAGCGAACAACGCTGGATCCGACTCCATCTCCCAGATCATCTCCATCCCTGATTGCCCGGTGCCGGTGGACCCCCCCGAAGCGGATTTCACCTATATCTCCGAATGCCCGGACTCCAAATACGTCCATTTCACCGATACTTCCCTCAATAACCCCACTTCGTGGTTCTGGACCTTTGGCGATGGAGCAACATCTGATGAGGAAAACCCGACCCACACGTATTCCTCTATCGGCACCTACAACGTCACCCTCGCAGTCTCCAATTCCGGGGGGTCCGATTCCATCACGAAGAGCGTGTATGTGCCATACTGTCCAGGACCAGTGAATCCCCCTGTAGCCAACTTCACGTTCTGCAGTAACCCGTCCTATCCGCTCACCGTATACTTCACCGACACTTCCCTCAATGAACCCACTTCCTGGTACTGGCAATTCGGCGACGGAACAAATTCAACCCTCCAGAACCCCACTCACACCTTCCCTGCGGTCAGCGGCTACGAGGTCACCCTGACCGTAACAAATGAAGGAGGATCGGATTCCATCTCCAAGATTTTGTGCATCGCCTGCATACCCCCGTGCCCTGAACCACCGGTCGCGGATTTCACCTACATCTCGGAGTGCCCGGACTCCCAGTTCGTCCGGTTCACCGACACCTCTGCCGGTAACCCCTCTGCATGGTTCTGGCAATTCGGCGATGGGGCAACCTCTACTCTCCAGCACCCCAACCACACCTACGCCGAGATTGGGGGATATAATGTCACCCTGACGGTGTCAAACAAGGGAGGCACGGACTCGATCTCCAAGATCATCTGCATCCCCGAATGCCCGCCGCCGAATCCGCCCATCGCGTGCTTCACCGCAAGTCCCCGCACGGGAAATGCCCCGATAGAGGTGGAATTCTGCGACTGCTCTGAAACTGATATCCTCACATGGCACTGGAACTTCGGCGACGGCGGAACTTCGACCCAGCAGAACCCACGGCACATCTACCAGGAGTATGGGTCGTATACCGTGAGCCTGTATGTCACCAATGCAAGCGGGCATGACACCGAGACGAAGGTTGACTACATTCGCGTATCCTCTCCACTCCCTGGACCCCCATCCGCCTATTTTGTGGCCAACCAGACGACAGGGACTGTTCCTCTCCCGGTTGCGTTCACTGACGGCTCCACTGGAGTCCCCGATACCTGGTCGTGGAGTTTCGGTGACGGCGGAACTTCGACCCAGCAGAACCCCGTCCATGTGTACACGTTGCCCGGTTGGTATACTGTGAGCCTTACGGTCGGGAATGCATATGGTTCTTCGACTTACACAAGGCCCGAATTTGTCACGGCCCTTGGCGGCATAGGAGGTGACAGGGGCTACTTCCTGGTCCATTCCAATGTGGATGGTGCCGCGGTCTCGTTCAACGATGACCACAAGGGCCTGATAGATGAGGGGACCCTCCTTGTAATGGTCTACCTGACCGGGACACCGTATACCCACTTTACGGTCGAAAAAGACGGCTATTATCCCCTGACCCAGCCGATCACCGCATACCCAGCAAAAGACCAGACCCTCCACCTGTATGCCAACCTCACGCCCATCCCTGACGAGTTCACGATCACTGCCACTGCAGGTCCACACGGCACCATCATCCCGAACGGCACCTTCACCGTTCCGGCCGGTTCCACCCAGGACTTCGACATCATTCCCAGCCCCGGGTTCAAGGTGCAGAACCTCTACCTTGACGGCCACGCACTCGGGGCAATGACGTGGTTGCGGCTTTCAGATATCCAGAGCAATCATGTGCTGGAGGCATCCTTTGTCGGGAACGAGACGGTATTGTACGTGATCAATGCGACTGCCGGTCCGAATGGCCAGATAGTGCCGGGTGGACTCGTGAACGTCCCTGCCGGCGAGTCTGCGCACTTTTCCATAATCCCATCCGCAGGTTGCGCAATCGCCGATGTCCTGGTCAACGGGATCTCCGTCGGCCCGGTCTCGAATTATACCTTCGGGGACGTGGCATCGAACGGTTCAATCCACGCGACTTTCAGTGTAACGAGTCACAGGATCACTGCAGGAGCGGGCCCCCACGGGTCCATAACCCCGTCTGGCCAGGTCCTCGTCGCACCGGGAGGCAATGCCCTGTTCTCGATCACCCCTGAACAGGGATACAGGATCGCCGATGTGCGGGTGGATAATGTCTCTGCAGGGACCCCTCCATCCTACCAGTTCGTGAACGTGATGGAGGACCACTCGATCTTTGCCGAGTTTGCGAAGGTCAACTTCACCATCACCGCACTTCCCACCGAGAACGGGACCATCATACCCTCAGGGACGAGTGAAGTGCCCTACATGGAGAGCCGCTCGTTCGAGGTCGTGCCCGACACCGGGTTCTTCACCGCCCAGCTCCTCGTTGACGGTGGGAGCGTGACCCCTGTCCCGGTCTACACATTCGCAAACGTCGCCTCGAACCACACCATCTCTGCAGTATTCCTGCCTGAAGGATCGCTCACCTTCTACATCCAGGCAATGGCGTCCTCCGGAGGGAATATCCTGCCTTCCGGGAACGTGAGCGTCCCCGGTGGGAACGATATCACCTTCACCATGCACCCCGACTCAGGATATGCTGTCCAGAACGTCATGGTGGATGGTGACAGCAAGGGCGGGCTCCTTGAATACACCTTCCTGGACGTCGCCATGAACCATACCATCAGCGTGACCTTCACGCCCTCCGGCGGCGGCGGGGGAGGCGGCGGTGGCGGCGGCGGGGGATACTTCGTGACCACGACGACCCCGCCCACCACGGTGCCCACCACCCCTGTTCCCGGGACCGAAGGGTACGAGAGCGGACCAGGTGATGAGACGATCACGCCCACCCCGACCGCGACTCCCGAGGTGACCGGGATCGAGACAATGGTCACGACGATACCCACCACAATTCCCCCTGCCGAGCCGTTCTGGACCCATTTCCCCCTCTACTGGCTGGTGCCGCTGATAATCATCATCCTCATACTGGCGGCGGTCGGATACTATTACTGGAAAAAGAAACAGCAGCAGGAAGTGCTGTTCGAAGAATAAGAATACCCCTCTCTTTTTTTCCTTTTTCATTGCAGGCTCCCCTCTCCCCGGTAGGGAGTTGTGGAGTGCCGGGTACCTGACAACAGGAGCTGCTACACTCTCAATCCACCAATCACAACACATTTCTCCTACTGCTCCCGATATAGTGGAGGTAAGAACCGCGGCCTTCACACCCGGGAGACGGAGCACGATGGAAGATACCACGATGATCTGGATTGAGAAGTACCGGCCGGTTACGCTTGCCGATATCGTGGGCCAGGACGATATTGTGGAGCGCCTGCAGAGTTACGTGAAGACCGGGAACCTCCCGCACCTCCTCTTTACGGGGAGCGCAGGGGTGGGAAAGACCACCGCCGCTGTCGCCCTTGCCCGGGAGTTCTTCGGGGAGTCCTGGAACCTGAACTTCAGGGAACTCAATGCGTCCGATGAGCGGGGGATAGATGTGGTGCGAAACCAGATCAAGCAGTTTGCGCGGACTTCTCCGCTGGGGGGCGCCACGTTCAAGATACTCTTTTTAGACGAGGCCGATGCCCTCACCCCCGACGCCCAGGCGGCGCTTCGGCGGACCATGGAGAGTTACGCCACCACCTGCAGGTTCATTCTCTCCTGCAACTACTCATCGAAGATCATCGATCCCATCCAGAGCCGCTGTGCGATCTACAGGTTCCGGAGTCTCTCCGCGGAGGCCGTCACGAAAGAGATACTGAGGATTGCAGAGAACGAGAAGATCAGCATCACCGGGCCGGCAATCCAGGCAATCGTCTATATCGCGCAGGGGGACATGCGCAAAGCCATCAATGCCCTCCAGGGTGCCGCAATCCTCGCTCCCGAGATCGATGCGGGGATGGTCTACGCCATCACCGCAACGGCCCGACCCGACGAGATAGAGGACCTTTTATCCACCTCCCTCTCCGGGGACTTCGAGGGGGCGGAAGCCATCCTGCACCACCTTCTGCAGGATCGCGGTATTGCGCCAAACGAGCTGATCAACCAGTGCTACAGGATGATTGTCAGGCGCGAGATGGATCCCAACCTCAGGGTTGCCCTCATCGACCAGCTGGGGACCACGGACTTTCGCCTCTCCGAGGGGGCCAGCACCGAGATCCAGATGGAAGCCATGATCGCACAGTTTGTACTCCAGGCAAGGAAGCATGGCTAAAAGGGAGGATGCTGCAGCCGCCGATGCTGCACCCGAGATCATAGATCACGACGCAGACTGGAGCCGCTTTCTTAAAAGCAGGTACAAGAAGCAGCTCTCTGAACTCTCAAGGGAGTTCCCTTACCGGCGATCACTCGAGATCGATTACCGCGAACTGGAGAGCTACGGGCGATCGGGCCTCCGGATGGCCGACGAGCTCCTGGACAATCCCGGGAAAGTCGTCGAAGACGTGCGAAACGCCATCAGGAACCACCAACTCGTAAAAGGGCGGGAGGGAAAGGCCACAGGGGAGGTGAATGTCCGGTTCGTAAACCTTCCCAGGAAGATCGGGATCCGGCACATCCGTTCCGACCATATCAACCGCTTCATCAGCGTCGAAGGGATCCTGCGGAAGACCACCGAGGTCCGCCCACGAATCGTGCAGGCGGTCTTCAGGTGCCCTGGCGGTCACATCACCATCAAGGAGCAGGGATACGGAAAATTCAAGGAGCCGGACGGGTGTGCGACCGAGGGATGCACGTTCAAGAAGCTGGATCTGATCGCCAGGCGCTCGCGTTTTGTTGACTCGCAAAAGCTCCGCATCCAGGAGTCCCCCGAGGGGCTGAGGGGCGGGGAGCAACCCCAGACCCTTGACGTGGACATCACCGATGACCTGACCGGGAAAGTCGCACCGGGCGACCGGGTGGTCATCAACGGGATACTGCGGTCCATGCAGCGGGTCACCCACGGGGAGAAGAACACCCTCTTTGACATCTACCTCGAGTGCAACTCATTAGAGATTGCGGAAAAGGAGTTCGAAGAGGTGCAGATCGACGAAAAAGACGAGGACGAGATCCTCGCCCTCTCACATGACCCAAACATCTACCGCAAGATCATCCACTCCATCGCCCCCACTATCTACGGGAACGAGGACGTGAAGGAAGCGATCGCGCTCCAGATCTTCGGGGGGATCAGCAAGGAGATGCCCGACGGGAGCCACCTTCGGGGTGACATTCACGTCCTCCTTATCGGGGATCCCGGGATTGCAAAGAGCCAGCTGCTCCGCTACGTCGTCAAGCTCTCGCCGAGGGCCATCTACACGAGCGGGCAGTCTTCCACCTCCGCAGGCCTGACTGCAACGGCGGTCAAGGACGAGTTTGGCGACGGGAGGTGGACTCTCGAAGCAGGGGCCCTGGTGCTTGCTGACATGGGAATCGCGGCCGTCGACGAGATGGACAAGATGCAGAAGGAGGACAGGTCAGCGCTGCACGAAGCCATGGAGCAGCAGTCGATCAGCGTGGCGAAGGCCGGGATCACGGCGACCCTCAAGTCGCGTTGCGCCCTCCTCGGTGCTGCAAACCCGAAACTTGGACGGTTCGATGCATACCTCCCCATCCAGGACCAGATCAACATGCCTGGCTCACTCCTTTCGCGGTTCGACCTCATCTTCAAGATGAGCGACATCCCCGACCATACCAGGGACAGCGCCATCGCCGACCATATCCTCAAAGCCCACAGCATTGGAGAGACCATCGCCCAGCACAAGAGGACTCCCATCCCCGGGGTGGACGACGCATACATCGAGGAGCAGCTCCGCCCGGTGACTCCGGAGATAGATCCTGCGCTCTTCAGGAAATACGTTGCGTACGCCCGGCGTACCTGCTTTCCGCGCCTCGGGGATTCGGCCCGGGAAGCCCTGATCGGGTATTACATGCAACTGCGGGACCTCGCGGCAGGTTCTGACAAGCCCGTCCCTGTCACCGCCCGGCAGCTCGAGGCCCTGGTGCGTCTTGCTGAAGCGAGCGCCCGGATCCGGCTCTCTCCCAATATCGAGACAAAAGATGCCGAACGCGTGATCAAGATCGTCGATACCTGCCTGCGCGAGGTGGCCTATGATGCGAAGACCGGCTCATTTGACATCGACAAGATCGTAACCGGGATCTCGAAGGGGAGGAGGGATTTGATAAGGGTGATCAAGCAGACGATCCGGCAGATGCAGAAGGATACCGGCAATGACCGGATCGCGATCGCCGAACTGATAGAGATGCTCACCCCCCAGGGATTCTCGCGTGACGAGATCGATGCTCAGATCAAGGTATTCCTCCGCGAAGGAGAGGCGATGGAGCCAAAGAGCGGCTTCATCAAGCTGATCTGATCACCGCTTTTTTTGCCTTCCGGCCCAAAAAATACCACCATGCACACTGCAAGGGAGCAGGCAGTATTTGAGGCCGGGATCAAACTCGGGGCCCTCTACCACCAGTGGGTGGGAACCCCCGTCTCGCCGGGAACGGCCGGATCCATTGAAGATGCGATAGAGAAGAGTGTCGGGCTGCAGCCGCACGTCCGGGAAATCACCGTCCGGCTCGACCGGGGCCTCATGGAGCCGAACATCTTCGGGTACTCCGAGCTGCAGGGTCTCATGCTGGGTGTGGATATCACGACCCGCGTGGAAGGCGAGTCCTGTCGCGCCCGGATCCGGCGTGAAGGCGGCTATCCGCTGATGGAGATCGTGGAGTAGATGCGCGGCCAGGCGTTCCCGATCACGGATCACCACATCCATATCGATCCCCGCAATGGGCGGGGAATCGATGCAGCAAAGGACTTCAGGAGGTCGGGGGGCACCCACCTGTTCCTGGTCAGCAAGCCATCCTCATCGTTTGGCATCCTGCCTTCCAGGGGCGAGGATTTCCTCCCTGTGTTCGAGGAGACCCTGTCGGTCGCACGGATGATCTCTGAGACGGGCATCGTGGTCTTCCCCGTACTCGGCGTGCACCCGGCCGAGATCACGCGCCTCATGGACTCGTTCCCCCTGGAGAGGGTGGTGGAGATAATGAAAGGGGGGATTTCGCTTGCCGCAAGGTTCGTTGCAGACGGTGCCGCGGTCGGCATCAAGACCGGGAGGCCGCATTACGAGGTGTCGAAAGAGATCTGGGATGCCGCAAACGATGTCCTCTCCTACGCATTCCAGCAGGCAGGCGAGGTGGGGTGCGCGGTCCAGGTCCATGCCGAGAGCGGTACCTGCGCTGACATGCGGGGAATGGCCAGCGATGCCGGACTCTCCCCCGACCGGGTGGTGAAGCACTATGCAATACCCACGACACCCCTTGTTCCCTCGCTGCTCGCCACCCACCCGGATATCCCGGCACTCGCGGGAGCTGGGCGGGAATTCATGATGGAGAGCGACTACATGGACGAGCTTTCCCGCCCGGGCGCAGTCATCGGCCCCCGGTCGGTACCCCGTGTCACCACAAGGCTGCTCTCTCTGGGAATGATCGACAGCGCAGCGGTCCACCGGGTCCACGTCACCACGCCATCCCGGGTCTACGGCGTGGACATCGTTCTCTGATGGCCTCCAGTTACAGTATTATTACACTTCCCTTCCCACATGTGGTACTATGTACATGAAGGTTCACCGTTCTCCTGCCGGGGAAGAGGTGGTGGCGGTGTGCGACCGTGAGCTGATGAATACGACGATATCCGGGAACGAAGTGGAGATCAGGATCACCGGGTCCTTTTACGGGACAACTCTCGCATCCCCTGACGACGTGAGATCGGCGCTTTCCTGGGCCGGGAACGCAAACCTCATGGGGGAGCGTGCCGTTGCCATGGCGGTGGAGATGGGACTGCTTTCCCGGTCAGCATGCCTGATGCTCGGCAATGTGCCCCACGCACAGGTATTCCGGATCTGACATGGATATCCGGGAGACCATCTGCCCCCTCTGCGGAAATCCTTCGCCCGACGGGGAGGTCTGCGGGCAGTGCCGGGCCGAGAAGACGCGCTGGCTGGAATGCCCTCCAAGGGTGTCCACGGTGATCTGCCCGACCTGCGGGGCCAGGAAGGAGGCTGGAGGCTGGTCCGATCTCCAGATTGAGAGAGATGAACTTGCCCGCCAGCTGATTACAAGGACAATACGACTTCACCCGGACCTTCGCGACATCAGGATAGTTATTGCCCTGGACGAAATAAGCGCCAACCGCAGCAGGGCGGAGTGCAGGGTCTGTGGGACGCTCTTTGGGGTACAGGTAGAAGGAGCCTGTGGAACCGAGGTTGAATGGAAGCGGGAGCAGTGCGACCGCTGCTGCCGGATCTCGGGGAGTTACTACGAGGGGGTAGTCCAGGTACGCGCTACGGGGAGGAGACCTTCAGCACGCGAAATGGAAGAGACGACGAGGATCGCCTGTGCAGTAGAGGCGTCAATGATTGAATCAGGGGAGCGCCTCTCGTTCATTTCACGCTTCGAAGAGCACCGGGACGGCATCGACATCACGGTGGGATCTCAACGGCTTGGTTCCGAGATTGCCGCTGCAATCTGCCGGGACCTTGGCGGCAGGTTCACCACCCACCCGAAACTCGTGGGGGAGAAGGCTGGCAGGCAGGTCTTCCGAATCACCTACTCACTCCGCCTCCCCCGGTATTCCCGGGGTGATGTCGTGCTGGTCTCCGGCAGGCACCTGGAGGTGCTCGGCGTCGAAGGCAGGCAGCTCCGGTGCCTGGACCATGCGTCCGGCCTGGCAAGGTCAGTCCCTGAACGCCAGGTCGAACGGAGGGCAGGCCACAAGGGGGATGCCGCCGCCTGGATGGTAGCATTCCGGGACGGCGACCTCCTTGGAGTCCTCGACCCGGGGACCGGGATCACGAGAGAGGTGAAGGTACCACGGGGAAGGGAGATTCCCCCCGGGACAACGGTACGCATAATGGAAGACGGCGACCGCCTGGTCCTGCTGGAGTGATAATGATGCGGGTCAGGGAGATCCCCCAGAACGACCTTCGGGAACTCGGAGATGCCGAATGGGTCGACCGGACGAAGCGGCCGTATGTTGAGGGCACGACCGCTTACGTGCCGGTGAGGGAAGGGTACCCCATCACCGCGACCATTCCACCCAGGAGAAACTACCATGGCAGGGGATACTTCATGCTGGGCGACGTGGCGGTCTTCCACGGTGAAAGGCCCGATGACGGGGATATCCGTGCCCTCATTGAATGGAAGAACCCGGCCGGTATCCTCTGGGTGGAATGCTGCGAGGGGGTCACGAGGACTCCCCGGACAGAGATACTGGCCGGGCAGGCCAGGGAGGTCAGGCATTGTGAGTCCGGCATCACGTACTGGCTCGACCCCTCACGCATCATGTTCTCCATGGGGAACCGCGCCGAGAAAGAGCGGATGCGCTCCCTCGTCCGCGCAGGGGAACACGTTGCCGACATGTATGCCGGGATAGGGTATTTCACCCTCCCTGCAGCGATCGCGGGAGCCCGGGTCCATGCCATGGAGATACGTGACCTGGCATTCTCCTATCTCAAGAGGAACATCCGGGAGAATGGTGTCGGCAACCAGGTGACCGCAGAACTGGGGGACTGCAGGGAATGCCTCGCAGGGACCTACGATCGTATCATCATGGGACATTTCGAGGCCATCGACGATCTCCCCGTTGCACTCACCCATTCCCGGCCAGGGACGGTCCTCCACGTGCATTCGGCGGGTGATCGGGTGGATGATATACTGGCTGTAATCAGAGAGCAGGGTATCTGCGCCCGCGTCGAGACCCATAAGGTAAAGAAACTGGGGCCTCATACCTGGCATTACGTGCAGGACGTGACGTGGGAATGAGTGCATCCGGAACACTTGCCGGAAAGGAGATCGTGCTCGCGGTGACAGGGAGCATCGCAGCGGTGGAGACAGTGCGGCTTGCCCATGAGTTTCGGCGAAAGGGTGCACGGGTCCAGGCGGTGATGAGCCGCGCCGCCTCTGGAATCATCCATCCCGATGCCCTCACATATGCGACCGGCAGGCCCGCGATCACCGCGATCACGGGCATGGTCGAGCATGTCACCTCCTGCGGCGAGGGAGGGACCGCGGATCTCCTGCTGATCGCCCCGGCGACCGCGAACACCCTCTGCAAGATCGCGGCGGGGGTCGATGATACCCCGGTCACCACCTTTGCCACCACCGCGATCGGGAGGGGAATGCCGGTGGTGGTGGCCCCGGCCATGCACGAGAGCATGTACCGGCACCCGGGTGTTGCCGGGTGTCTTTGCACCCTGAAGGGATGGGGAATCGTCGTGGCGGGCCCCAGGATCGAGGAAGGGAGGGCGAAGATCTCCGGTATCAGCGAAATTGTCCTTCTCTGCGAGCGGGAACTGATGGGAAAACCTCTCCTCGGGCGCCACGTCCTCGTCACCAGCGGTCCCTGCAGGGAGAAGGTCGATGACGTGCGGATACTCACCACCCGGTCCCGCGGGCTGATGGGCCAGGCACTCGCGATGCAGGCGTTTCGGCTCGGAGCCCGGGTCACGGTCGTACACGGGGACTGGTTTTTGGGCGCAGAGAACGTGCATGCCGCAGATGCCCAGACGATGCACAGGGAAGTCTGCCGGATATGCGCAGGCGATCCGGTCGATCTCTTCATCTCTGCTGCCGCTGTCTCGGACTTTTGTCCTGAACCCGTCCCGGGGAAGATTCCAAGCGGAAGACCGGTGACCCTCACCCTCAACCCCCTCCCAAAGATACTCGATGATGTCGTGGACCGATTCCATGTGCCCACCATTGCGTTCAAGCTTGGTGACGATGCCGTGGCAAGGGGGATGGCAATGCTTCGGGGCAGTATCGGGCTCGTGGTGGCAAACGATCCCCGCGTCATGGGGGAGACGAACACCCGCGTGACCCTTCTCGGCGAGGGTGGGTTCGTGCGTGAAGCCTCCGGCAGCAAGGAGGCAGTTGCGGCCGAGATACTCGGTTGCGCAATGGAGATGTTCCGGCTCTCGAAGAGAGAGAGAGATCCCTTTTTCCCTGCGGAATAGGATCGCATCTCTGCAATGGCCAGGTTTTCCGGGACCGCGCCTGAACATGTTTTATAAAGGTAACATGTCATTTTTTTTTTAATCCAGTCTTGCTCACAGATGACGAAGAGGAATGTGAGAGAGGCCACTTACGTAAATCCTGTGAGAAAAGATGAAGGTTTTTGGTCTGATATCCAAGCGCGATTCGCCCCGCCGCCCCCGGAGGGCACCCCGGCGGCGGTTCGATGACTGAACAGGTATGCAGAGAATACCCTCATTTCAGTCCTCCATACAAAACAGCGATGAGGAAAAAATTATGTTGTTGGCTTAATAAGAACGAAATCAAGTGGATAATCAGAAAACAGCATACAATCCTACCTTATTGAAGTGGGATTATTCATATAGTTCGAAAATCTGAGTTGTAGGATTGACACTATACATTTTATGAATATCCGACATTCCATCATTTTTCCCTTCTCCACTGGATGGGTTCAACCGCATTCTCTTTTCAGGATAACGCTGCATGAGGCTCTGCCCCGGACGCGGAGAGGCTCAGTGCGGGGCACCCACGCACACCTCTGAAGTGTCCCAATCCTGCCCGCAGGCCCCCTTCCCTGTTTGAGATGGACGCCAGGGGTCGGAAATGATTCCCCTCAATACTGAGACAATGCAAAACCGCCCAAAACCGCGTTGACCGGGATTGATCCAGAGTCTGGGAGAGGCAAGCCCTCGCAGCCATTCCCCCCTCTCCCCGGAGAAACCCGCCGATTGCGCGTTTCATTCCTGCCGGGTCACTTTCTTAAGCTTCTAACACGAACCAATTGGAAGAAAAAAACCCTTCCCTCCCGTGATTACCGTGCCCTCCTTCGCCTCTGCATTCAGCCCCGGTCATCTCTCAGGGTATTTCAGGCCCGTCTATGGTCCCGACCCTGCACATACAGGGAGCCTTGGCGCCGGGATCGTGATACGCGAGGGGGTCACGACCACGGTATGGCCATCTGACGATACAGAAGTGAATGTGGAACGCCGGGACCCGGTCTCGGGCAAGGCAATCGAGGTATTTCCCACCTCCCCGCCCATCCGCTACCTTCTTAGGCGAATGGGAGTGACCGCCAGGGTGAAGACCGTGTGCAGCCTCCCCATCGGGGCCGGGTTCGGCCTTTCTGCAGCAGCCCTCCTCTCCACCGCTACCGCGGCAAATGCCCTTTTTCGTCTCTCGCTTGGCGCAACAGAGTGCGGGGCACTGGCTCACGAGGCCGAGATTGTCCATAAGACTGGTCTTGGAGACATCGCGGCCTGCATGGGGGGCGGCCGGGACTGCAGGAAGGGTGCAGGTATCATGGCCGAGATCGAGCGCGACCACGACATTCCCGCATCCCTGTGTGCCGTGGTCTTCGGCCCTCTTCCCTCCCCGGAAGTTCTTGGCTCGCCCGGTGCGATGGCAAGGGTCATCGGGGCATTCCCAGGCCGCTGCCCGGAGGACCTGGCGGATTTCTTTCGTCTGTCCAGGAGGTTTACCGAGGAGAGCGGCCTTGCCACGCCGCAGGTCCTTCACGCACTGGCCGCCTGCGATGATGCGGGAATCCCTGCCACCATGACGATGCTCGGCAATGGCATCTTTGCATCCGGTGACGGCGCCTTCCCCCTGCTCTCACGCCTGGGAGAGGCCTTCCTTCTCCACCCCGCGGACGAGGGAGTCCGCCTCCTCGAGGTGGTGGCATGATTCCCCCCGACCATCCCCGGTATCGCTCGCTCGTTGCGAGGGAACGGCTGGCACGCTGTGCTGCAGAGGGGATAGTCTCTCTCGAAGGCCTCGCAGCCCACGGCCGCGGCGAGGCATTTGACTACCTCCTTGGAGAGAGGACCACGGAGAGCGCCCTCCTCGCGGAGAAGGTGGCGGCCGCCCTGCTCCTCTGCGCAGAGAGTCCTGTCATCTCCGTGAACGGGAACACCGCGGCACTGGCCGCAGCACTCCTCGCCCCGCTGCAGGAGAGGTCCGGTGCAAAGGTTGAGGTCAACCTCTTCCACCGGACCGATGAGCGGATGAGGAAGATCACCCGCCTGCTCCGCGAACACGGTGTCCGGGTAGAGGAGGGGGTTGCCGAGAGGCTTCTCCCGCTCTCCCATGACCGTGCCCTGTGCCTCCGGGATGGAATCTACAGTGCAGACGTCCTCCTCGTCCCCCTTGAAGACGGCGACCGCTGCCAGGCGCTCCGGGGAATGGGCAAGACCGTGATCACCATTGATCTCAACCCCCTCTCGAGGACTGCGCGGAGCGCGAGCCTCACGATCGTTGACGAGCTTACGAGGGCTCTTCCCCATCTCACCACATTCTGCTCCTCCCTCTCAGGGGAAGAGGCCGCGGTGCTCGCGAGATCGTGTGAGAACGATTCATTCCTGGAAGCTGCACGTGACACGATGAGAAGGGGGCTCCTCCATGCTCTGGATTGAGAAGTACCGGCCTCGGTCACTCGACGAGATCATCGGCCAGGAGAAGGTGGTGGAACGGCTGAAACACTTTGCCTCCTCCCGCGCCGTGCCTCACCTGATGCTGGCAGGACCTCCGGGAACCGGAAAAAGCGCGAGTGTCGAGTGCCTGGCACGGGAGCTGTACCGGGACCACGCGGAAGAGAACCTCACCGTCATCCCTACAAGCGACCTCTTCTCCCTCGGCAAGAAGTTCCTCGAGGGAGAAGAGCGTTATTCCCACCTCTACCGCGCCGACGAGAGCCTTCTCTCGAACTTCAAGCGAATCATACGGGAGTACTCGTCGCTTCGACCCCTGGATGCCGAGTTCAAGCTGATGGCATTCGAGGGAGCTTCATCGCTGCCCCGCGAGGCCCAGCAGGCGCTCCGCCGGATCATGGAGCGGTCCTCGCGGACCTGCAGGTTCATCTACTGCACGAGCCACCCCTCGGCAGTCATCCCCGCGATTGCATCCCGCTGCCTGCCGGTATTCTTCTCCCCCATTCCGGACCCGCTGGTCGAATCCCACCTGCAGGCAATCTGCACCGCGGAAGGGAGAGGAGGGTGCCTCGTCAGGGAAGACCAGATCGGCCTCCTGGTTGCCGCGGCACGGGGGGATCTCCGGAAGGCCGTCATGCTCCTCCAGGTGCTTGCGGAGTCGGGTCCCGATGCAAACCTCCTCTCTCTCTCCATGACAGAGACCGACCAGGTCGCGACCGCCGCATTCTCCGCGATCCGCACAGGAGATGTCCAGGCAGCAAGGCGCAGGCTGGAGACACTCCAGATCGAATACGGCCTCTCCGGCAGGGAGGTGCTGGGGGCGCTCAGCGACGTGGTGAAGCGGGACTTCAACGACCCCCGTATCGCCTGCGCCCTTGCAGAGACCGACTGGGTACTGGGACACAGCCAGAACGAGTACCTCCAGCTCAATTCGCTGGTGAGCAGGATTGCCAGGGAGACGGGAGATGTCCGGCGTCCAGGATAAGGTCCAGCAGCACTACGACGAGATGGCAGAGATCTACGATTCCCGTTACGACCACCGCAGGGGAAGGGCCTATTATTCTCACATCTCGCGTCACGTGATGTCCTGCATCCCAAGGCGGGGAAGGCTCCTTGACGTAGGGTGCGGGACCGGCCTCTTCATGCATCGCTATACTTCCCTGGGGGGAAGCGCTGTGGGGCTTGACATCTCGAGGGGAATGATCTCTCGCGCCCGGGCCAGGAACCGCAGCTCGGATTTCAGCACCGGGAATGCGGAGATGCTCCCCTTCAGGGAAGAGTCATTTGACGCCGTGGCAAGCCTCCTCGCCTTCTCGTATCTGAAAAACCCCGGGCAGATGCTCGAAGAGGCGTGGAGGGTGCTTGCGCCGGGAGGGACGCTCGCCATATGCACGCTGGGAAGGAATCTCCTCACTTCCGGACTTCCCGCGGTGTATTCCCTTGGCGAGGTGATGCGGATTCGGCATGTGGGCATGGGTGCGTTCGGAGAGCGGTACTATGCCCCGGCAGAGATGACCACACTCCTCGAGACTGCGGGGTTCTGCGATGTTTTTGCCAGGAAATGCTCGTTCGCTCACATAAACCTCGTCGATCCCCTCTACGCCATCGCACGCCGCATCGAGCCGTTCGTCGAAGAGAAGATCCCGTCGCTTGCCTACAATCTCATCGCCAGCGGGAAAAAACCAGGAAGGTGAGCAGGAGCGAATGTCGCTTTGTGCCCGGAATGCCCTGCCTTCCCTCACTCTCTCTTTTTGAGGCGGGCGACCATCCGCTCTTTCTTCTCCATCGCGGCCAGGGCCGAGGCCTCGACTGCCGCTTTCATCTCGTCAAAGTCCCTCCCGCTGCGGTCCACTACCTTCTTGACCGGTGTGTAGGCTGATTCGCGGAACCGCGGGGTAAAATCCCTTATCCCCTGACCGGTGCGGAGGAACGCGCCGGGGCTCCCCTCCTCCACGGACCCGATCTCCTGCACCCTCACCCCTGCACCCCTGATCACTTCCATGATCGAATGGGCGGCATCTGGAGGGGCAGTGATAAGGAGTGCATCGAGCGAGACACCCAGCGGGTCGATGGAGAGGCGCTCGAGGAGCGATCCGACCTCCTCCTGCACGAGCCCGTGCACTTTCTCTTCCTCGATCACTACCCTGCAGCCGGCAGTCGCCGCGAGTTCGTGCGCGTCACCGCGCAGCCCGCCGTTGGTGACGTCCGTCATCGCATGGATTCTCTGCAGTGCGGGGCTTGCCAGGAGGGCCTCGCAGGCGTGGAGGAAGTGGAGGTTGATGGTCTGTTCCACGACCTCGGGGAACCCCGAGTAAAGGGCCGTGGTTGCAATTGTCCCACCCCCCGCTCCTTCCGTCATGAGGATCACGTCCCCGGGCCGGGCTTCGCGGCGGGCGGTCAGGTGAGCGGCAATTCCGACAGTTCCCACACAACCTGTCATCCGTGAGCCGAGCACCATGTCTCCTCCTATGCGAAGCGTCGAGCCCGCAACAAGGGGCACCCCCATCGACTCCCCCACTGCGCAAATCCCAGCCGTGTATTCAAATATTTTTGCAACGTCTCCACCGTCGGCGACGTGGATGTCGGAGAAGAGGAGAAGGGGGCGGGCACCCATGACATACACGTCGCGCATCGTCGCACGTGTCACGTGGAAGCCCGCAAGAAACGGAAAATCCGAGAGACGCGAGTGCATGCCGTCAACGGTGCAGACTACCTGGAGACCCTGACTCGTGGAGAGGCCCGGGATGGGAACCGCACCTGCATCGTCCATCTCGTCTACCCCTACCGTGGCGCCGGTCCTCCCTATGATCCTGGCGATCTGCCGGTGGGCGTAGAAGTCGCCGGTGCCTCGGGAACCAACGCCGAACTCCCCCATGCCGACGCCTGCCTCACGGAAGGTGAAGAGATCGCCGGAAAGTCCGGTGGTGTTCTTCACCTCCGCGATCACCGCCGCTGCAAACTCGTCGATGTATCCCGGTTCCGAACCCTGCTTGAACCCCCTGATGCACTCGGCGAGGCGATCCTTCACCGCATCTTCACTGAGCCCGGCCGCGAGGGCCTTCCGGGCGAACTCCTCAACGTCCATACCCAGTGTTATTGCCGGTCCGTGCTGATAAGGGCGCGGCCACAAGAAGCGAGGGTGACGGGAGTTGCTTACTGGTCCTCCCCAATCCGGGGGGAAAAATAAAAATATCTACCAGGAACGGACCTGCGGAGGTATCTCGAGCGCATCATTGAAAGTTGCCACCGTGCCGTCGGGGAAACGGATGGTGGTCACAGTGGGGGAGAGGTCGACGCTGATGAGGGGCGCAAACCAGTACGTCCGGAGGATCTGTTCACCTTCCGCAAAGGAGAGGCCGGGGGTCCGGACAGTGGTCTTTCCATCCATTTCAGTCACGCTGGCAAACGAGTCCACCGAGAGGTGCACGCTCCCGCTGTCGACCCCGGTCACTGTCACGGGCTTCTTGAAGTTGGACTCCAGCACTTTCTTGAGTTCCTGTGCGGGATCAACCATGCGAAGATAGACCGAGATATATTCGATCCAGTTGAGGCGGTACGTGAACTGGATATCCGCGTTGCCTTCCTGGCCGATCGTGATATCCAGGCTTTCCGAAGTCATGGCTGCCGCGGGTGCAGTGAACAATGCAAGGCAGGCCAGGATGGCAACGAGACACAAGATCGTCTTCATGTGAATGCACCTCTTTGATGCGGGAGTATTACCGGCATCTTCCATAAATGCTTTCCCGGGGGACCCCCGCAAAAGACAGCGTGCGATATCCTCTTTACGACTTAACGACATACCAAGAGCATATCCATGATGAAGAAACACCTGGCCATATCTGCACTGGCAGGGTGGATCCTCCTGGTCACAGGTTTCATGTTACTGGCACGGACACTCGACCTGGAGATATTCTTCGTACTCTGGCTGATAGGAATCCTCATCATCGTTGAGCTGGTCTCTGACCACGCTGCAACTCCGCGGTACCTGCGGTACCAGAGACTGGTCATCGCATCAGGCGTGATTCTCTTCGGGGCGATCGTGGCCCGGAAGATCCTGGAGATACTTGCACGATGAGACGACTCCCTGCACTCCTGCTGAGTGGAATCCTGGTGCTCTCCTGCCTCCTGCTGATTGGAATGCAGGCCGGATCACCCCTCCTTTACAGCCCGCGGTCAGATCCGGGTGGCTCGGACCATTCGAACCCTGCTGCGTTAGAGCGGGCCAGGGGAGACCGTGCAGCCCAGTTGCTCCCCCTGATCTCCGATCTCCTGGATTCGCCGGGATCGCTCGTTCTGAACATCAGGAGCGGGGACTTCGAATATGCGGCACGGGATCTCCAGGAGTACCGCCAGATCTCCAGGAACCTTGACAGTCTTGTGATCAACCTTGATATGACCGAGGGTGAACTCAAAGAGTTCCGGAAGGCGAACCAGCAGAACCTGGCAATACTCACGGAGCTCTTCAATGGAACCGGGAGATGGAACGAACTCCAGACCCTGGAGATCAGGTACAGGGACAGCGGCGACTCCCAGATGCTCACCACCATCACCTACGAGGGTGAGGCACTCCGCAGGCGGATCCAGGACATCTACAGGGATTACCTGGAACAGGACCAGGTGATGAGGGAGACGGGTGAGAAGTTCGGCCTGGATACCACTGGCTATGCACAGAGCATCATCGATTTCCGGGAGATTGTCAGCAGCGTTGACCGGGACCAGCACGAGAAAATGACCACCATGCAGACCACCACAACGCCGGGTATGGACCCGCACCCGCTCACGCTCGGAATCGAGAGGCAACGGGTCTCGTACATGGACACGGTGGTCATAGAGGGCCTGCTCTGGGAACACAGGAAAGACCATCCGGATGAAGTGGACCTCTTTATCGATTCCAGGAAGATCGGTTCGATCCCCACGAAACCAGATGGCTCCTTCTCTTATTCCCACCTGGTCGAGCATGACCGGGAAGGCACTCACACTGTGTTTGCGGTCTATTCGGGGTCAGTCTTCTCTGAGATCAGGACTTTTATTGTCGAGACGTCCGAAACCTCGCTTGACCTCCAAACCCCCACACTTCACGATGGGCGAGCGGTATTTGAAGGGGTCCTCCTCGCGGGATCGACCCCCGTCCGTTCCGCACCAGTCGAGATCCTTGCAGAGGGAAAGCGATCGGGTACGACGCACACAGCAGAAGATGGAAAATTTTCGGTTGACGTAAAGCTCTCCCCTGGCAGCCACAAGGTAAACGCATTTTTTTCGGCGGGCACATTCCCCCTTGCTCCCTCTGAAAGTGCGATCTTTGAAATTTTCGTCCCGGAACCCTCCCCTGGTATCGCAGGGGAGGACGGGCTCCTCGCGAACCCCCTTTATGCAGCGATCCTTGCGGCATCGTTGTGTGCCTCCGGTTTCGGGGCGTTCCTGTACCTTCGCCGGCAGAGGCCGGGATTCACTCCACCAAGTCCGGTCTTCCACCTGCCTGGCGAGAGCGCTCCAAAGGGCGCGGAGGATGAAGAGGTCCCGCATCAGGATGATGTAGGCCAGGTTGCAGGAGTTGTCCCATATGCCGGCGAGGCAGAGGCGGTGGACACCGTGCCCGGCGGCGACCTCTCCTGCCTTTTCTCGGCATTGCGGATGGCAGTCGCAAGGCGCCTGGCGTTCCTGCATCCCCTCTCCCTCACCCCCAGGGAACTCTGCGCAATGTGCAGGGAACTCCCCGTCCGTGCGGCGGTATGCAGGTTCACGAGCGGCTATGAGCAGGCAAAGTACAGCGGTGGATCTGTCCCAGACGATGAACGTGACTTGATTGACAGCGCTGCCAGGTCTGCAATGGAAGGCCTGGGGGGGATCGACCATTAGCCGTGCTGCATGGATCGCCGCGATCCTGGTCCTTTTCGGGATCGTCGCCGTGCTCTCCCACGTCTCGTCCACCACCATGGAGTACAGCCGTTACAACCCCGAGTGGAACGGGACGTCCCGCCTCTTCCAGGAAATGATTGAGCGTGACGCGCTGATGATATCACGCTTCCACGAACTCCCAAAAGGAGGCGATGCACTCCTTCTCCTCCTTGCCCCTGGCGATGAGTATTCCCCGGATGAGATTGGCCTCCTCCGCTCGTTCCTCGAGGAGGGGAATATCGTGGTGCTTGTGTCTGACAAGGAGAGAGAGAACCTCCTGATCTCAGGTCTCGGGAGCACCATCCGCATTCGCGACGCGAACCTCACGAGCATCGACCGTTACTATGACCACCCCTCTTCGGTGCTTGCCTTCCCGGCCGGGCAGGATCCCCTCGGCGCCGGGATCTCCCGTATCGTCCTGAACAACCCTTCCTCACTTGAGGGTGGTGAGCCGGTCTTTGCCAGTTCGATTCTCTCCTGGATCGATACCGACGGAGACTCGCGGCTGAGCCGGGAGGAGACTCTCCAGAGATTCACGGCAATTGCTGCAGAAAGGGTCGGAGACGGGGCACTCTACGTAATTGCGGACCCAAGCATCTTCATCAACGGGATGCTTGGGATCGAAATGGACGACGAAAATTACGCGCTTGCGCAGCAGATCATGTCCGCAAGACCACGGTTCATAGTCGAGCAGGGCCAGTCCCGCACCGCGTATGCACCAGAGGCAATCCGAGTGGTTAATCTGGTCAAGGAATCTACCATTACCAAAATGGCTGTGATCACCCTGATCTTCCTTGTGGGATCTATACTGGTCATCGGGAGGAGGAAGGATACATGAACGATGTCAACGAGGACCTCGCTCTCCTCTCCAGGTATTATGGGGGGATCCGCGACCGGATGGGGGACTTCATCGTCGGCAACGAGCTGCTCGTCGAGCTCTGCATGATCGGGCTCCTCTCCAGTGGCCACCTCCTGATGGAAGGGACCCCAGGCACGGGCAAGACTTCCATGGTAAAGACTCTTGCCCGGCTCACCGGGTGCGACTTTGCCAGGTTCCAGTGTGCAGTGGACAGCCAGCCGGCAGACATCCTGGGAGTCCGCATCTTCGACCAGGCAAAGAAAGACTTTACCCTTCGAAGGGGACCAATCTTTTCCAATTTCCTCCTCATCGACGAGATCAACCGGCTGGCGCCCAAGACCCAGAGCGCGTTCATCGAGGCCATGAGCGAGCGCCAGGCAACTCTCGACGGGATCACCACGCGCATCAATCCTCCCTTTATTGTCCTTGCCACCCAGAACCCCTTCGAGTTCGAGGGAACGTTCCCCCTGATTGAGGCACAGAAGGACCGGTTCATGTTCTCGATGACCCTCTCCCAGCTGGACGCCGAGGGCGAACTCGAGATCATCAGGAGGGAACATTCAGGCAGGCTTGACTGGGACACGTTCTACTCGAGGCTTCGCCCGGTGATGAACAGCGACCTGATACTTCGGTTCATCGCCTCTGTTTCCAGGCTGCACATCGAGGAGCCGCTCCTTGGCTACATCCGCGACCTGGTGATGGCCACAAGAAGCCATGGCGATGTTCATATCGGGGCCAGTTCCCGGGCGTCGATCGCTCTTGTCAGGGGGAGCAAAGCGCTTGCAGCGCTCAGGGAACGCTCCTATGTCATACCCGATGACATCAAGGAACTTGCCCCACGTGTCCTCATGCACCGGATTATTCTCACCAGGGAGGCCGAGATCAGCGATATTACGACAGGACGTGTGATCGCCGACATACTAGAACGCGTCGAGGTGCCATGACCCGTGGATGCGACGCGTTCCACATGGGGATTTATCTTTGCGGCCCTTGGAACACTTCTCAGCGCGTGGTTCCTTGATTCGGTCCCTGCACTCTTTTTTTCAGTATTCATCGCAGGGTTCCTGGTGTTCCGGGCAATCGCATTCCTCAGGCTTGCCGGGACCGCGGCATCGATGATAACCGTTGAGCGGGTGGCAAAACCCGAGTGGACCAGGCAGGGAGGAGTGGTGACAGTCTCAACCTCCGTCAGCTTCAGGGTGCCGGAGGGATTGTCTGCCAGGGTCACCGACCTCCTGCCGCCAGGGGCACCGGTGGTCCGCGGCCAGGAATACTCGCCCGAGACGGGTGCAGGGGACCATACACTCAACCTTCGGTACGGGGTATCCTGCCTCTCCAGCGGAAATATCCGGTGGAGGGGCGTGGACCTTCTGGTCTTCGACCGGTTCTTCTCTCTCGTGCTGTCTTTTCGGGGCGATAATTTCCGGTCACCGGTCATCAGGGTGGACCCCGTGGGTAAATACCAGAAAAGGGAGGGAATTGGGTTCTTCGGGGAGAGGGACCTCGAGAAGCTCACGGTGCTGAAAGGGACGGGTGTCAGATCGTTTCGCGATTACGTGCCCGGTGACGACCCCCGTTCCGTTGACTGGAAACTCTCTGCAAAACACGGGAAACTCTTTGTTCGCGAGTATGCAGGGTTGTCGGGCACACATCCCCTCTTAGTTGTGGATCTCCCCGACAGCGCAGTCCCATGCCCGCGCGCCTTTGGGGACACGGTGGTCGGGGCAGCCCTCGATGCTGCACGGGAGATGGTCACCGGCCCTCATGGCTGCAGCCTGATGGTCATCTCCGGGGCAAATCTCCTTGCATTCCTCCCAGACGAACGGTCACTGCACAGGATCGAACGATCGCTCCTGGAGTACCACTCCCCCCAGCGTGCTGTCCAGTGTTTCCGCACACTTGACCCGACCGCTGCAGAGGCGATCCGTATGCGCCTCGCGGGCAGTGCCGCGGTTCACAGCAGCCTTGAACGGCGACTTCTCCTGGTGTATTCACGATTCATCCCGGAGATCCGGCCCCTCTCTTTCGACATCCAGTGCGCGAAGGCCCTTGGACGCAGGGGAGAGATCGCACTGCACGTCCTGACCACCGGGACGGGGGATATGAGCCACCTTGCCACGCTTGGCCTGCAGGCCCGGCGGCTGGGTGTCGAGGCAAGTCTCGGCCTTCCCGATGCGACGGCAACACCGGGTCTCGTCCGGCGTCTCCGGGGAATGGGATATTCCATCGTCAGGGTGGTCTGATGAGACCCGGACTCCCGATGCTGGTCGCCTTGTTTGCGTGTGCAGCCGGTTCTGCCGCTGCCCTGGTCGGTACCCCTGCCTTTCCGTTCGCCGCCTCGGCCGCGGCAATTTCCCTTGGTGCCGGGCTCCTTGTCCTGCGCGTCTGCCATTCCGACCCTGCGCTCTTCCTCCTGGCGCAGCCCAGCCTCTTCCTCACCTGGGAGATCTCTCCTCTTCTCACCTTCCTCTTCGAGGCAGTCCTCGCTTCCGCACTCCTCTTCTCGATGGATCTCCTCCACACAAAGACTGACATTGCATATTCCGCCGTGTTCTTCCTCGTCATGGGGTGCACGGCATTCCTCCTCTCGGGGCAGTCGCACGTCTTTTTCCCCCTCGCTATCTTTGTCCCCGCGGCAGGGCTGGCATGCCTCGTAATCCTCGGCCTTGCATACCGGGCCATGGTCCGCGCGGGTGGGGGCACGCAATGAAGACCCGCCCCCACAACGACTATGTGCTCTCGGGCATCGTGCTCCTCTCCGCAGCCCTTGTCCTCCTGGCCGTCGCAACTCTGACCGATCGGGGCGACCTGAGCAGCGCCACCCTCTTCCTGCTGGGTGTCGCCTGCTTTCTGGCAGGGGTGTTCATGCTCAGTTTCTCACGGTCCGACCCGCTGGACACGGAGGTTGCCTCGCTCCTGCCGGTAGCGGGGATGCTTAATGTGTGCCGCATCTGCGCAGACCTCGGGGTTCGGGGAGATGCCTGGTTCATTCCTCCTTCCGGCGACGAGAAGAGCCTACGGGAGTTCATCCCGGTCGAGGGCCTGGATATCCCCGAAACGTTCCCTGATTTCTCATTCCTTACCGATCCTGCGTCTCCCGGCATCCTTCTCACGCCCTCTGCCTCCCCGCTCATCGACTACCTGGAGAGAAAGGGAGGGCTCGAGGTGCCTTCAGGAGAACCCGAGCTCCTGCACGCGATACGGGAGATCTGTGAGGACGTGCTGGAACTTGCAGAGAAGGTAGTGATCGAGAGGGAAGGGGAGACCCTGGTGATGAGCGTGAAAGGGTACCGGCTCTATCCCGGATGCCTCTCCATCGCAACGGAGTCTCCCAAGTGCTGCACGATGCACCCGTGCGGAATCTGCAGCCTGGTGGCCTGTCTCCTCGCGCGGGGGCTATCTGTCCCGTGGCACCTCGAGCATGTCCGCATCGAGGAGGGCCGGAGAGGGCTGGTGGTGGTGTTCAGGAGCCTCAATGGACCCTCACCCAGAGATGCAGGTCCCGGTAGCTCTGGTTGATACGCTCGGCCCCTCGGATAGAATCGGGAGGCGCTTCATCCATGAAGAGGAGGAACTTGAGCTGGTTTCCCCCTGTCCGGTTGACCGAGAAGGAATGCTGCTCCTGGTAGGTGGTATTGTGGATTAGGGTGACCGGGAACGAGGCGATCCTCTCCATTGAGCGTACGGTGCTCGTGTTGGTCGCGGGGTCGAACTCCTGGTCCACGAAATGGAGTTCCACGAAGTATGTCACGTTCCGGTACTCGTGGTTCCCCACGCCGATGATGATGGCCTCCGCCTGCCCTGCCCGGAGGTCGGTCGGATAGTCGGCCGCCTTCCCTTCCTTTCCCAGGATGTAGAACTCGGTGAACTTCTCTCCCTCCTTTGGGACCACCACTACGTAGACAGTGGTTGCCACGGCAGCGACGATAGCGATCAGGAGTATTACCGAGAGGGCTCGGTCGATCCTTGAACTTTCCGAAGGGAAGAATTCTGCACGGAGTGCTGCCCACATATCCCTGAACGGGACCTCGAACCGCTCGCTCCTTGGCAGGCCTGCCCTCCTGACCTGGGCCGATGCGGCCATGCAGAGGGTGAAGATCACAAGAGAGGTGACCACCGGGTCGAGGCGAATTCCGAAGGGAGTATAATTGAGCACGAGGCCGATGAGGGGGACCACCGCGATGGAGAGCCCAAACGAGAGTGCCAGCCTCTCGAGCCCGTCGATCTCCCCCCTGCCAGGGAAGAGCGCTGCAATCAAAGAATAGCCCGGGAAGAAGAGCACCATGGGGAGTGCCGGGATCACCCGGAGGGGGGTTTCGTTCACCACCGGGACATAAATTGCAAGGGCGGAGAGTACTGTCCACAGGTAGACGACCGCGAGGTCCGCGGGGGTGTTTTCCGGTGAAAACGAGGAGAAGAGTCTCCCCAGTGGAGGGGTGGTGCCTGCTTTGGGCATTCCAGTCTAGCGGCGCCTCATCGCGCGGACAAGGAGCAGAAGGGCGATTCCAAGCGGGGCAAGGTACGCCGGGATCGGGGTACCGATGGGAGAGGGGGACGGTAGCAGCGGCTGCTCCTGGGTGACTTTCACTTCGACGACAGTCACTGCGGCAGTTGGAGTGGCCGTCTCCGGTGCAGTGGGGGCGCTGGTCGCCGGGCTTGTCTGGGGTGACGTCGGCGTGGTGGTCACTGTCGCAGGAGCAGTGGTCGCGTATACCTGGGTTCCCCCGCTTCCCCCGCCGCTGGAGTGATAGGTCTGGGTGGGGGTCGCCGTCAAGGGGCTTCCGACCTGTATGGTCCGGGAGAGTGCGGTCCCGCCGTCCACAGAGACCGTGATGGTGACTTCTCCATCGGCAACGCCGTCAACGATAAACGTGATCTCTGAGTCGGCAGGACCTGACTTCCTCCCCTGGATGGTCATGCTTGCAATGATGCGGGTGGCATCCGTGCCTGCCGTCCCGCCAAGAGAGATCGTATCGTAGGTGCCCGCCGGGATAGAGCCGGAATCGGTCGTCGAGAAGACCCCGTTCTGGGAGAGGCCCACCTTCTTCACCTCGGTGTCGCCCTTCTTTACTATCAGCACGTTGGTGTCGGTATTCCGAAGGGTCGCGGAGAGTGACCCGTCGTCCAGGGCGAAGGGAAGCACGAGGTTCCTGGTCTCGAACAAGAAGGTCCCCCCTGGAGTTGCAGCGAAAGTCCCCTCGATATGCATCGAGAAGGTGCGGTTGTCCGGCAGCTCGACGATCGATACGGTGACCTGGTCTCCTCTTTCGATGTGGTCTGGCGCGACGGTGACCGACAGGGCATGGACTCCCTGGACCACAATTGCGACGAGAATGATACTGAATAACAGGTGCAGTCTTTTCACAGGCGTATTCCCCCTGGCCATTATATTCTCATGATACGGGCCTTATTATTATCAATTTGGTGTGTGTAAATCCGGGTCCGGAACGAACTGTACTTATTGGAAATGCACTATACCTGGGGGGTGACCATCCGCTGATTGCCCCCCCGCATTCGAAATCCCGCGGAAAACAGGCGTTTTTTCCCATAGATTTAAATGCAGGGTGGTACAAGGACCATATATATAAAGCTGTGCACCATCCCAACGGTGCGTATATACGAGGAAGGAGAGTGCCAAGGTATGAAGAGCGGGAGTGAGGGAGTGCAATGGCAAACCAAAAGACCAGATCCCCTTCGCGTCAGGGGGATCGGTGAGAGATGGATCAAAGGGGTAGTGGCAGGGCTGCTGGTGCTGCTGCTCCTTGCCCAGGTATCCAGCGCAGCACCGCCGCTATTTGCGCGGCTGGACCTGAACCAGTCCCAGACGTACAGGAACATGACGGTCTCAAGCCTCGAGACGATCGACATCATGAACCTCTCCCTCTCCCGTGTCACCCTCCACTCCACGACAGGGGACTGGACCGATACCAAGAACCTCACTCTCCCCTCGATGAACGCCATACGCAGGGTATTTCATCCCAAGGACAATGCGACGTGGAACGGGAATACGCTCGTCATACTCGGTCCTCTGGACTCGACTGTGTCCGGCAGCGGTTTTGACACCTATACCATATTTATCCAGGAGAAGATGCCTGTCATCCAGTGCCAGGTGCCCGGTGCTGACGGGGACCTCCTGCTGATAAAGGGCAATGCCACCAGCAGGAATTACAATCTCTCGACATTGTTCGAATCTGCAGAACGGATGTACCTGCTGCATACCAAGGGTATCGCCGGCATCAACAGGACTTCCAGCGGAGGATGGGCAGTTACTGTGGTAGGTGGACCATGGACTATCGCCACGCCCCTGGATTTCGGCAAGATACTCCTTGAAAATAACCTCTCGCTGGATAATTTCATGCTCTCTTCCCTCCACGCGAATGAGATCTCTCTACCCAGTGGACTTCCTCCCACCCAAGGCGAATATCTTTTCACTGGATTCCAGTACACTCCCCCTCCAACGGGAAAGATTACCACCTACGCCGCGTGGCCAGTGATCGTCCTTGATGGAGACAACCGCCTCGAACTGGTTGGAAAGACCCATCCATACCTCTACAACATGAGGACAAGCGAAGACCTGGCTGTGACCTTCAACAACCCCGCAAGTATCCGGAACATCAGCTATGTCCTTATCAGGGAAGGCGAGACTTACGATGCCGATGTCCGCGTGAACATGACGGCGCTCGAGGAATGTGGCGGTGCGGTGAGCCTCGATCTCATCCTCTCCGGAAATCCGTTCCTTTCGATTTTAAAAGATCTGGGACTCGGTCAGAGCGACCTGAAGAAAGTGGTCTCGTATTCCATCCAGGCCGTCGGCAATTCCACGCCCCCGCACTCCTCCCACTTCTCAAAGATCAACATCACGCCCGGGTATGGCACATCCGGGTATGCGCTCGATGCGAGCCAGGTGACCATCCCCTTCGATGACCTGCAGGGATTGCTCTCCGGAAATTTCAGCATCTATGCACTTGGAGCCGACGGGAACAACACGGTCGTCGCACTCGACCAGGACCGGATCTCAATCGGGAATTCCCCGCTGGCGGACTTTTCCGCCTCCCCCACATCGGGCCCGGCCCCCCTCCCGGTCCAGTTCACTGACCTCTCCAGCGATTCTCCCACGGCATGGAACTGGACCTTTGGCGATGGGGGTTCCTCTGGTGCACAGAACCCCAATTACACTTATTCCGCTCCGGGCCTCTACAACGTCACCCTGACCGCGTCGAACGCATTCGGGTCCGGCACCGAGCGGAAGGACTTCTACATCAATGTCACTCCGTACCTCCCGCCGGTTGCGGACTTTGCCGCATTCCCCACCACGGGCCCTGCACCGCTCGCCGTCCAGTTCACCGACAATTCCACCGGGACGATTACCTCCCGTGCATGGACCTTCGGGGACGGGGGGACCTCGACCGGTGTCAATCCGTCCCATACGTACCTCTCTGCGGGGACGTACACTGTCTCCCTGAACGTCACCGGCCCCGGCGGATCGGACACGGAGACCAAGACCGGCTATATCACTGTCACGCCCCCCGCACTCCAGGCTGACTTTTACGGGACGCCTACCGCAGGGTTCGTTCCCCACTTTGTCCAGTTCACCGACACATCCACCGGGACGCACGACACCTGGAACTGGAACTTTGGCGACGGAGGGACCTCCACGGCCCAAAACCCGGGCCATACGTATACCTCGACCGGGACCTACACGGTCTCTCTTTCGGTGAGGATGGGAAGCAACACGCCTTCGGTGAAGACGAGGACCAACTATATCACAGTGTATGCGGTCCCGGCCCCTCCGGTGGCACAGTTCACTGCGAATGTCACATCCGGCGATGCGCCGCTCCATGTGCAGTTCACCGACCTCTCCAGCGGGTCGCCCTATGAATGGAACTGGTCGTTTGGCGACGGCGGGAGCAGCACCGACCGGAACCCGCTGCATACCTACGCATCTCCGGGGAACTACACTGTCTCGCTCACTGTCAGGGGCCTTGGCGGCTTCGATACAGAGACGAAGACCAATTACATCCACGTACTCGCACACCCCCCGATCGCTGACTTTGCCGCAAACGTTACAGCAGGCGATGCCCCGCTCCCCGTCCAGTTCACCGACCTCTCATCCGACGACCCGACCTCCTGGAGCTGGACGTTCGGGGACGGTGGGGCCTCCAGCGAGAGGCACCCTGTCCATGTATACCACTATGCTGGCAATTACACGGTGAGCCTCACTGCCACGAATGCCTACGGATCTGATCTGAAAGTGAGGACAGGCTACATCAACGTCACAGGGATCACACCCCCGCCGCCAGTGCTCCGGGCAGATTTCGCCGCGGCCCCGACATCCGGGTTCGTGCCTCTCACCGTGCTCTTTGCCGACACCTCGACGGGCACCCCGGTCGCCTGGAACTGGTCGTTTGGTGACGGCACTTCCTCCACCCTGCAGCACCCCAGTCATGTGTACAATACTGCAGGGGGGTTCACCGTCTCCCTGACTGTCTCGAACGGGACGGCGGAGGACACCCTGACCAGGACAACCTACATCATCGTCTCCTCGAGGGGAGGCGGTGGCGGCGGGGGAGGCGGTGGAGGCGGGACGTTCCTTGTCACCGCGACACCCACCCCGACAGCAACAGTCACCCAAAAGCCCACCACTCCGGCAGGCATCGGAACGCTCCCGCTCGGACCCGACAACCGGACTTCCCAGCCGGTGACCATCGGGTCCTATGACGGCATCGCGACCATCTCCATCGGTGCCGGGGTGGCAGTGACCGGTGCGAACGGCACACCGCTTGCAGACATCAGCATCTCCCCGGTCAACCCTGGCGACCTCTCCAACCTTCCCGTCGATCCCGCCTTCATGGGATACGCCTACCTGGTGTCACCGGAAGAGGCACGGTTCGACCCCGAGGTGTTGCTCACCTTCTCCTTCACTCCCGAAGAATGGGCGGCGCTTTCCGGCCGCGACCTTGTCCTGATGCGGTACGACCCGGGTTCGGGGAGCTGGGTGCCGCTCCCCACATCGGTCGACGCTGCTGGGAGGACGGTGATCACCGGCATCTCGCATGGAGGCATCTATGGCCTGTGTGCCCGGCAGCCTGCCGCCCCCACCCAGACAGCGGTGCCGGTCACCACCGCGGTACCCGAAGAAGTCCCACTGCCCTGGACCTTGATACTCATCATCGTGGTTGTTGTGATCATTGGAGCGGGTGTTGCAGTGTACTTCCTGAAGGTCAGGCCGGGTTCGGGAGGGCCGCCCGGCGGAGACGAAATGTGACGAAAAGTGAACGCTTTTCTTTTTCCTTTTCCCTATTTCTCCCGCAATTGAGCAGAATCCCTTTATGCCTTCGTGCCACAGGGATATCTGAAAAACGAATTGTCCAAGAGCGCAAAATCGGCATCCCGGCCGGGTAATGCTCACTTGGTCCGGCCCCAAGCTTTTTTCGGAGGCCATCAATCACGGCAGCATGAGAGGTTGATTTCCCCATACTCTTAGAAATGCAAAATTTTCGATTATTTTTACGAATTGACGATTATAAAAGGCTTATTATGTGGTCTTTACATGGGCTGCCGATTCCTTCAGAGTCTCAAAAATTAAGAAAACTATATATATAACATCCCGATCCCAATCTCGCCAGACACCCACCAGATTCACAGTCCCGGTATTCTGGGGAGGTGATTTTGCCATCGGAGGAATGGAAAGTTATATAAACGTCTCACCCCCAATGCAAACCATATAAAAGAGAGATATCCAAGGTGGACCTCTGGGACCCTCTCTGATATATGCAATCAAGGTGGTGCAAAATGAAGCTTCGACACATAGTGCTCTTCTTGTTAGTGACGGGTATCGCCCTGCTCACGGTGGCGATGCCAGTATCGGCACAATTGAATAAAGTGGATCAAAACGGCACGGTCCTCCTCGGGGAGGAAGGGCTCAATGTCACTGCAGCCGTGGGGATCGGAACACCATATTTGGCCTGGTGGGATTCTACTTCAAGCTTTGACAATCCTCCCGACCGGATTATTGACTTGACTGGCTACAGTCTTACCAATTTCAACATCGATGATGACCCCTCCTCTCGTTTTGTGGGAACTGAAGGAAAAGGGTTCTGGTGGAGATTATATTCACCGGGGCAGACCAATCCCACTGAAGCCGCCTTTCAGGTTGTTCGCCCACAAGCGATTCTCTCGATTAGGAACCTGGATATAAGCAATGCTGATGTAACGAATGGTAAAGCCCTTCTTAAGCACGTTCTTGACTTTCAATTCAGCCAGTCGAATTTACATTACATTTTCCTGCGCGATAACACATCTGCTTTCGATTGTCAAATTGTCGTAAAGAGTCCTAACGGAGTAACCTATTCATCATTGTGGACTCCATACTCAACCACTATCCAATTCCCCTTAGTGGGTCTCCCTGTTAATTCAACTCCATGGTACTGGTCTTCTTATAGCGGCAATGGATCAATTCATTCACTGGGTTGGAATACTGGGGGTATTGATCCAATTACAAGTTTACCTGCTTACAGTCAGGGGACATACCAGGTCTGGATTGAATGTAACCAGAATAACCTAGGGTTTATTGGACAGACACGAACCATCACCCTGGAAGAAGAAAAACCCGTTATTAAAGTTACCTACGAAAATAAGACGGGAGTTCCACCAGGTACTCGTAGCACAAAATTCTATACAGAAATTAGCAATGGAATTCCTAATACTTGGTATCTAATTTGGATTAAAGACTGTGTTGCCTGTCCGAATGGATGCTGTAATGATCCAATGAATGGTGTGTGTTGCGAACAACCTCCAATGATTGTGGATAATGGTCAATGGTGGTTGTTATTCTACGATAGATTTGGTCCATTTGGGGCTCAGTGTGATCAGGACGAAGGTTGTCCATGTGATCAATACAGTAATCCCCCCTGCATTGGTATTGGTTGTCCGCCCTGTCAATGTGGTCAAGGAGAATACAATCACGATGGCGTGTATTATCTCTATGATACGCTCATCAAGTGGTGTGGATGCCTTTGTACAAAGACTTTGTATGATATTATACCGCACGAACCGTATAATGGGAAATATTACTATGCTCTGGTATACCTAGATTCTTCTGGAAACCGGACAATCGAATGGCAGACTTCCATTTGCACTAAGCCGACAACTTACCAAGTACACACCCAGCGCTGGGAATACCCCGATGTATGCGAAATTGATCTTACACGGCCATATGCAGATGCCTGTGTGAATATCAAGATGGGAGACGTTACCATCAACACTGACGTTTGCGATGAGATCACCGATATTTCGTATCTCGGTGAGACTGTGCACATATACGGAGTTAACAAAGAGTCTCCGACGACTTACCTGTTCTTCACAGGACCCTGCCAGAGCTGCTATGGCGTGAATATGAATGCCACTAAAACAGTAATACACAACAACGCCTCAACTTTCACTGCGGTTCCTGTTAAGCCTGATGGCACATGGGAGTATTACTGGTACACACGGAATTTACAGATTGATCTAGGTACAGTTACCATCTATGCTTCAAGTATGCCGAATGATATTCCCTCACTTATAAAAGTTCCATGTAACGATTGCGCTCAAGTAAATGTATCCTGTGCCAATTATGCTAACAAATCGTTCACATTCCTCGAACCGACCCTCACTGGAGAAATATATCCTCCGAAGCCAATTCAGATCATCTGCTGTTCCGACCCCTCTATCGTAGTTAAAGGAGAGGCAATGGGCCTTCGTGGTGAAGCAATAGGACAGGAGTATGACACTATTAGACTCGGTCTTTGGGTATTTGGGGAAAACAAAGTAGCAGGCCAAAAATACATTTTCCAGCCTATTGAGGTTGAATGTTCAACAGGTAAGTATTCAGTTGATCTAAGAAATTATATCAGCACATTGGATCTCCTCCCTGGAACATACACAGTGATTGTCCAGCACCCAATGTATAACCACAGGCTGGACATCATACCTGAATCATGGATTTGTAAACAATCCGAAATTTGTCCATGGTTGAGGTGGGATCCGTATATCCTGATGGACGAGGTCTGGTATCCTGATACGAACCGCAAGTTCGTCGTCACCGCGACACCCATCCGCTGGAGCAAGCTCTTCGTGATTGATGGCCCTGACAGACTGGCAGGAACTGCGGCACTCAATGCCCTTCTTGCTGGATTCGACGATCGAAATATCGATGATAAGATTAAAGTATTGACATTTAAAGTCGAGAGCAACAATGCCCTCCAGGCAGGGTTCTCCGGAACCCCAACCTCGGGAGGTGCCCCGCTCTCCGTGCAGTTCACCGATATCTCTATTGGGAATCCGACCACCTGGGCTTGGGACTTCGGTGACGGATACACTTCAACAGAACAGAACCCGCTTCACGTCTATGAGAATACGGGGACCTACCCGGTCACACTCACAGTCACCGGGCTTTCGGGAAGCTCCTCGATCACCAAGAACAACTACGTCACGGTGACTACCGGGCCGACCCCGACGGGAACCGT
>CAZRCH010000020.1:0-32368 GCA_964598545.1 uncultured Methanolinea sp.
CCCTGCAATACTCTCGCTCGCGGTCCTTGACGGCGCAGCCACGCTCGTGGGACTGAGGTGGGGGCGGCACCGCATCACGAACGGGAAATCGGTGGAGGGGTCGGCAGGAGGTGTGCTCGTCAACACCCTCGTGCTCCTGTTTCTCCTCCCGCCCCTCGCTGCAATCTCAGCCTCGGTCGCTGCCGGTATCGTGGAACTCATCTCCCCAGTCGACGACAACCTTACCATCCCGGTCTGCATCTGTATCCTCCTCACCCTGATTGGGGTATAGCGGCATCACTTTCTCCCTGCACCGTGCAACTTTATCTTGGTATACCCTGAGTACTCTTCTGACATGGCCATAGGGAAAGGCGCATACCTCAAGGCCATCACCTCCTCGAGACTTGGCTCGTCTCGCATTCTTGACAGGACGATGGAGGGAAGCACGCCCCCATCAGTCTTTGTCGGGAGCTGGAACTACCCGAAGGTTTATGCCGGCCCCCTAATCGCCCCGGTTCGCGAGGAGTGCGGGATCATGGATGCCCCGGAGGCATGGATCCCGGCAGGGTGGTCCCAGGAGGAGATCCTCTCGTGCCGCCTCGACCTGGTGAGGGGAAAGCGCGTCTGCGATGTCACCCGTGTCGATGACCCTGATGCCTTCCGACTGCAGGAGATTGCCCTCTCTGCAGGATCAATCGAGAGCCAGGCGTTATTTTCCGAGGCTCCGGCAGGGACCTCTTTTTCGGAAGAGCATACCCCGTTTGGCCCGAGTGCTCACCTGCTCGAGTTCGAGGCCGAGAGCAGCCGGTTTGAACCACACCTGGAGCGGTGTTATTATGACTCCGATCTCCCTTCATCCGAGGCAATCCTCGCTCTCCACCGGGAAGGTGTCCCCTTCAGCAGCATCCAGAAAGCCCTGTCGGTGGGGGCGCTCGGCACGGGAGGAAAGAGAAGGATGGTCCCCACCCGGTGGTCGATCACCGCGTGCGATACGACTCTCGCCGACCGGTTCCTCTCCCGGGTCCGTCAGAACCGCCTGATCGACACCGTCAGGGTGCACGAGTTCTCGAGCCTCAACAACCACTATGCGGTCATCCTTATTCCCACCCCATGGCAGTACGAGTGGATGGAAGCCTTCCTTCACATAAGGGGCAACGAAGAGCTGCTCTTCTCCGATCACGAGGAGTTCAGGGGGAAGAAGGGATACTCCTGCGTGGGGGGCTGCTATTACTCCTGCAAGATGGCGGTGCTGGAGGGACTCGAGAGGGAGGGATTGCAGGCAGGGGCGATCGTCCTGCGGGAGGCCAGGAAAGGGTATATCCCCATGGGGGTCTTCAACGTCAGGGAGAACGTCAGGCTGGCGATGCACAAGCCGTTTCGTGAATTCGAAGACCTCTCCTCGGCTCTTGCAGATGTATCGATGCGAATGACTCTTCCCATGGAGCGGTTCGTCAACCAGAGCACCGTCCTGAAGTCGCAGTTCCGGGCGAGGCAGACCACGCTCGATGTATTCTCAAGACCCGAAAACAGGAGCGTGTGCAGTCCACCGGATTCACCCGCATAGTCCTTTTCGTGGAACCCGGGGCTTCCACCTCTTTAGTCGAACACGATCCGGTAGAGCCCCTTCATGGCCTCCCGGGCCACTTTCTCGCTCTTCTCCTTGACCAGGCACAATGAATTCAGTCTTCACCGGTGCAGGCAGGCCATGTGCTACCGGTCGCGAGGGAAGGCTGTAGTCCGTATCCGCGATCTGCACGACATCGGGGGCAAGGATGTAATCTTTCAAATAAGGGACGTTGTGTGGGATCCCGGGGGTCGGTAATGATCGTGATACAGTGTGAAGGCTTCCATGATGGTGAATGTTGTGAAGGTGCGTGATTGAAACGAAAAAATTCATTGCATAAAAGGGGAAAAGAGAAAAGAGTACGGTCACACCGTTTTTTCGGCCTTCTTCCTGTCCTTCTCACGGTAGCCTTCCATGAGGAGGGTGGTCACGTTCTTCACCGGCCGGTCGGTATGCTCCATGATATGGAACTCGCAGAAGGGGCAGGAGCTGATGACGATATCCGCTCCCGTCTTCTCGATCTCCTCCCTGCGTCTCTCTGCGAGCGCTGCGGCTTCCTCGGGAACTCCCGATCTTACACCACCGCCTGACCCGCAGCAGATGGCCGGCATCTCGACGAGGTCCACGACCTGCGTGATCAGTTCACGCGGCAGGTCCCGGATCCCCTGCCCCCTCATCAGGTGGCATGGGTCGTGGTAGGTGGCCTTCAGGGGCAGTCTCGCCGGGGGCTCGATCCCGTATTTGGTCAGCAGCTCGTTGATGTCCATCACCCGGAAGGGGGTCCTGTAGTCATGTTTGAGGGTTGACCCGCACCCGGCGCACATGGTGAGCACGGTGTCAATGTTCCGGAAGGCGAATGCATCGATATTTCGCCTCTTCAGGGTATCGAGAAAGTCCCACTGGCCCGTCCTGATCAGCGGTGATCCGCAGCAGACCTGCTCCTTAGGGATGATGACGCGTATGCCGTTCCGGCGCAGCACTTCCATCGCGTCAAGCGCGGTCTGTGGCAGCCGCTGGTTGTACATGCACCCGACGAAGAACCCCACTGTGGCTTTCACCGGGCCATACGGTTCGATCACTTCGCCAACCTGTTCCATAAAGGTGGGCTCGGTGCGCGTGACGCTCCGGCCGGTCTCTCTCACCAGCTTTGCCACTTCCTGGTGACGGGGAAGGGTCAACCCCTGAATATTCGCAAGGGAACGCAGCTTCTCAATTGCTTTCCCGGGAAGCTGGATGTCCTTTGGACACACTTTCCAGCAGGCCTGGCAGGAGGTGCAGGTGAAGAGCCCTTTCGAGACTGCATCCGTCACCCTGTCCTTTGCATCCCGGGGGTCGAGCGCAAGGCGGAGGTCCTGGCGCATCGCCGTCGGACCGGCAAAGGTGGTCACGTCCATCGCAGGGCAGACTGATATACACGCAAGGCACCCGATGCAGCTTCGAAGCGGCTTAATGAGTTCGACCTCCTCCCGGCTCGGCATCGTCGCCGAATCGGTGGGCTCGATGTGGGAAAGAGCGTCAAGCGCAGGCTGGAGGTCGACGATGAGATCCTTCTTCACCGGGAGTTTCAACGGCTCGATGGTCATCCCGTCTCTCGCCTCTTCCATGCAGGCAAGCACCGGCTCCCCGTTGACCCGTACGGCGCAGCTTCCACACTGCCCGGAACCGCAGCACCATCGGTAAGAGAGCGTGGGATCGATCTCGTCATGGATGGCATGAAGGAGATGGAGAACGCGTGCTCCCTCGTTGACCTCCACGAGATATGTCTGGAAATGCGGATTTTCATCCTGGTGGGGGTCGAACCTCTGGATCTTCACGTTCATCTTCTTCATGTCTTCACCACCGTCTCGATTCCCGACCGCGTGAGCGACTGGTAACTGTGTCCGTAGGGGGAGGCCTGGGGGTCCCACGTCTGGGTCACGTCTTTCCTGACATGGGCACCCCGCGACTCTTTCCTGATCAGTGCCCCCTTCACCACCAGCGAGGCAGTGGTGAGCATGTTCTGCAGGATGCAGCACTCCGCAAGATTGGTCTTTCCGGCAGCCTTCAGGGGCAGGGATCCGAGGTGAGTGATCACCCCGAGTGTCTTCTCGAGTTCTTTTGCGGTCCTGAATATTCCTGCCCCCTCCCACATGGCAGTCCGGAGCGATCGTGCGACTGTGGACGGCACGACCTCTCCATCCAAGAATGCGGAGAGCCGTGTCTCCTGCGCTTCGATAGCCCTCTGATCGATACGTCCGCTCTTCTTTCCTTTCTTTCCTGCAGCCTCTCCAGCCCTCTTCCCAAATACCTGGGTGTCTGCAAGGGCGTTTCCTCCCAGCCGGTTGGCGCCATGGACCCCCCCGGCCACCTCGCCGCATGCGAAGAGACCGGAAACAGTCGTCTCGCATTCGCGTGTGATGCGAAGGCCCCCCATCATGTGGTGGGCGGTGGGTGCGACCTCCATCGGTTCCTCCCGGATGTCCACGCCGAATTTCAGGAATTGCTCGAGCATGACGGGGAGCTTCTCCTCGATCTGCTGCCGCGGCAGGTGTGTCACGTCAAGATAGACCCCGCCATGGGCAGTGCATCGCCCTTCCAGGATCTCGGTTGCAATTGCACGGGACACCACGTCGCGAGTGGAGAGTTCCATCCTCTCAGGGTCATAACGGCTCATGAAGCGCTCGCCGAGGCTGTTCTTGAGGATGCCGCCCTCCCCCCTCACCGCCTCGGTGATCAGCCGGCCCCTCGCATCGTATGGATACACGGCGCCGGTCGGGTGGAACTGCACCATCTCCATGTCGATCAGCTCGGCCCCTGCACGGTACCCGATCGCAAACCCATCCCCTGTCCCGCTGGAGGAGTTCGTGGAGATGTCGTATATCCGTGTCCCTCCGCCAGTTGCAAGGACCGTGCAGTCGGCACGGATGGCCACAAGTTTGCTCCCCTCGTCGAGCCCGACAGCGCCTATTACCCGATCGCCATCCTTCAGGAGGTCAAGTGCGGTCACTTCGTTCATCACTTCGACGTCTGCGCCCGCGAGCCGCTCTACGAGAGTCGCCATCATCTCGTGGCCGGTGCGGTCTCCGGCATAGCACGTGCGGGGGAACCTCTGCCCCCCGAAAGGTCTCTGTGCAACCTCGCAGCAGTCGGTCACGTCAAAGACTGCCCCCCAGTGCAGCAGGTCCCCGATTCTCGTCGGCGACTCGTCCACCAGGATGTGCACGAGGTCAGGGTCGTTCAGGAACGCACCACCCTTCATCGTGTCCTCGAAGTGGATCTCGCAGGAGTCCTGCTCCCTGAGCACGGCGTTGTAGCCCCCCTCGGCCATGGTGGTACACCCGCCTTTCCCGGTAAGGGTCTTTGAGACGAGAATAGTCTCCCCGTAGCCGGAGGCCTCGATGGCAGCCCGGACCCCGGCCCCGCCACTCCCGATCACCAGGACATGGCAGTCCAATACTTCAGCTGACCGCATCTTATTATAAGGTGGGTCATATACGTACATAAATAGCTTGGAAAGGACAGCGTGAGCCTAAATGAGGTTTTTGATGAAATTTGGGGGCACTTCCGTGGCAGACGGGGCGAGTGTCTCCCGCGTGGTCGATATTGTGCAATCCTGTCAAAGCGCAGGAAATGAGGTCGCAGTGGTGGTCTCGGCCCAGCGGGGCGTAACCGACCAGCTGATCACCATGGCCACGGAACTGGCCAACAACACCGATTCCAGCGGGATCGAACCGTTCATCAACTCCCTGCGTATCAGGCATGGGAGGGTCCTCCTCGAATCGGCCGAGGATTACGCGGATGAGGTGGGCATTCTCGTGGAGGAGCAGCTCTGCAACCTCGAGAACATCCTTAACGCGGTGCATAACCTGAGGGAACTGACCCCCCGCTCCCGCGACTACATCATCACCTTCGGCGAGAGGCTCAACAGCCTTGTCGTCTCCGCCGCATTCCGGCAGCGAGGGATCCCTTCCGCGGCCCTGGACGGGTGCGAGGCAGGGATCGTCACCACGCCGAACCATGGCGAGGCGATGGCGCTCCCCCAGAGCGAGGAGAAGATCCGGAGCAGGGTGCTCCCTCTCCTTGCGGGTTCGGTCCCGGTCATCATGGGATTCATGGGGTGCACCGACAAAGGGGTCGTCACCACCCTGGGGCGTTCCGGCTCGGACTATTCTGCGGCAATCATCGGGGCGGCGCTCGACGCGGACGAGATCCTCATCTGGACTGATGTCGATGGCATCATGACCTCCGACCCGAGGCTGATCTCCGATGCACGGGTAATCTCCTCCATCTCTTACCTCGAGGTGATGGAGCTCTCCTACTTCGGGGCAAAGGTGATGCACCCAAGGTCCATTGAGCCGGCGATGAACAAGAACATCATCGTGCGGGTGAAGAACACGTTCAACCCGGATCATCCGGGGACCGCCATTGTAAGGGGAGAGAAGAGGGACACGAGGGTGGTCAAGGCCCTCACCTACATCGAGAAGGTGGCGATGGTGAATATCTGCGGAGCCCAGATGATCGGCAGGCCCGGCGTTGCAAAGGCAATATTCAGCCAGCTTGCCGACAGGGACGTGAACGTGATGATGATCTCTCAGGGCTCATCGGAAGCAAACATCACGCTCGTTGTGGAGGAGAGCGAGGAGGAGACCGCCAGGGAGGCCCTCTCTGTCCTCGTCAGGCAGGGGATGGTCAGGCAGGTGACCACCAACCGGGACGTGTGCGCCGTTGCGGTGGTGGGTTCGGGGATGGCAGGAGCGAAGGGGACTGGCGGGAGGATATTCACCGCGCTTGGCGACGGGGGGATCAACGTGATGATGATCTCCCAGGGGTCTTCAGAGGTCAACATCTCGTTCGTGGTCAGGCAGGAGGACGGACCCAGGGCCATGCGCATCCTGCATGACGAATTCCACCTTTCAGAGGAGGATAATGAGTAGCCCGCATACCTACCTGGAGGCGGGGGTAGACATCAGCCTCGAGGCCCGCGCCATTTCAGCACTCGTGCAGAACCTCTCGTTCCGGCGGGAGGGAGCGTATCCCATGATGGGCGGGGTAGGCCACTTTGCAGGGCTGATAGACTTCGGGGACCTGGCACTCGCCCTCACAGTGGATGGAGTCGGGACCAAGATGCTGGTCGCAGACCGGCTGCAGGACTGGTCGACCGTGGGCATCGACTGCATGGCCATGAACGTAAACGACCTGTACGTGATGAACATGGAGCCGGTGGCCTTTGTCGACTATATCGCCACCGATCGCCTCTCTGTCGAGCAGATGGCACAGATCGGAAGGGGTTTGAACGAGGGGGCGCGGCAGGCAAACGTGAATATCGTCGGCGGGGAGACTGCCACGCTCAAGGGGCTCGTCAACGGCCTTGACCTTGCCGGGACATGTCTTGGCGTCCAGAAAAAGGAGGAGGTGATCACCGGCGGGAAGATCAGGCCCGGTGACCTGGTGGTGGGCCTCCCTTCGTCCGGCATCCACAGCAACGGACTCTCCCTTGCCCGCCGGGTCGTGGAGAGCCATGATGCGTGGGAGGAGACGCTCTCATCGGGAACCACCATCGGGAGGGAACTCCTCGTCCCCACCAGGATCTACCATGAGGTACTCACCCTCGCGAGAGAGACGGAGGTGCACGGGATGTGCCATGTCACCGGGGGAGGGCTCCTCAATTTCTCGAGGCTGACCGGTTACGGGTTCGAGTTTACTGACCCCCTGCCTCCCCAGGAGATCTTCTCATGGATCCAGGACCACGGCGAGGTGGAGACCGCCGAGATGTACCGGACGTTCAACATGGGGATGGGCTATGCGTGCATCGTCCCGGAGGGAGCCCAGGGGCCAGTACTTGGGAGGATTGAGGGGAGCCGCGTCGTGGGACACGTGATTGCCCGTCCGGGAATACGCCTTCTGGGAGAAGAGGTCCGGTAACTGCGTCACCCGGGCTCGTCGTGGCCGGGGCCGCACTCGACCGCGGTGATGGGATAGATCCTGGCCTTTTCCCCCAGGATCGCCGAGTTTCCGGTAGGATCGTCTATCCTGAGCGTGACAGTGAGCTTTCCTTCCTTCACGTCCGCTATCTGTTCCCGGAGGATCGTTGCATTTTTCCGCTCTTCCGCGTCGTCAGTCCAGCCGATCACGCTCTCGATGACGCGGTCGATCCGGTTCAGGACCCCCTCCACATTCGAGACAAAGCCCTCGCATGCCGGCCCAGGGTCGACCTGCACGCCTAGTTCCGGAATACTGATGATCCCGTTCATGCTCCGGACCACCCGGATGTTCAGGTCTTCGGGCGACTCGATGGGAAGCTCCCACCGCGATGGCTCCGCATTCTTCAGGAGCTGGGTATCCGCGAGGCGGTACCCGCATTCGGGACACAGAGCGGATATGAGAAGGATCTCAAAAAAATAGGGGATCTCTTCTGTCTGGTAATGATATTCTATCTCCGTTCCGCATGCCGGGCAGGGACCGGGGACCACCTGTCGCACTCTTCAGCTGACCCCGCCGATCTTGTCCCTGGAGATCTTCACGGAGTTCGGGGTTATCACCACGTACCGCTGGTCTCCAAGCCCTATGATGTCGCCGTTGACATCTTTTGCGACTTCTTTTAGGTCCTTGAGCACCCGCTCGTACATGACCTTGTCCGCCTTCAGCCTCGCGATGTCGACGATCACGATGTTGCCGTTGTAGATCTCGTCCTTGACGCGCGGGCTGTCCTTGATGTCCCCGACAGTGGCGATTTTTACGAACAGTGCCGGTGCACCTGCCTCGGCCTCCTCGAATGCCTCGAGGTCAAGGTCCATGTAATCATCTTCGGAGGAGGGGGTACTCTTTCCAAGAAGGGTGTCCAGGAATTTAACCATAGGAAATTTGTCTATTGTCATTTATTTAATAGTATCTATGTAAATCGGGATATTTCCCCCCTGGCAGCCTTGATTTGACGATCGAGTCTCCTTGGTGCGGCAGATGAGTCGAGACCACCCATGTCAGATCTCGAGGGACCAGAGGGCATCTCCCACGTAATAGAGGGTCTTGATGACCTTTCCCGTGCTCTTCTTCCGAATCTCGCCTGCATCGAAGAGTGCGATACCAACGGCAATCGGTTTTCCGTGCCGTTCCTCCACCACCTGGACGGGCCTTCCCGAAAGGACATCATCCGCAATCGAGGTGATCCCCGGGCGCATCACGTCGGCGCCCTTGATCACGAACGGGACTGCACCGGAATCCACCACCACCCTGCGGGCAGGGATAGGGTGTTCGAGGAGACCCCACAGGGTGGGAAATACCATTCCACTGAGATGCATCAGCATGGGCTTTTTGTCTACCAGGTACAGCGAGATCCCGGCATCAGTCTCGAGGACCTCCAGCCGCTCGCCGGAAAATATCTCTGCAGCGTCTCCAATCTCCTCACGGAGCCCGGTAAGCAGTTCCTGCGCCTGGGACCTCCGTATGGTGTGCCGTTTCCTGGGGATGATTCGCGACATTTCGCCATATCCATATTGACGCTGGAGCCCCAAAAACAGATCCATCGCACAAAGCAGGGATTGTCCTCCCCAGTTCTCCTCCTGCGGGTTTCACCCGTGTGAGCGTGGCAGAAAACACGTCTGAACATGACGGTACATTTAAGTAGAGGCGGACCGCACATATATTACCCCAAAGTGACTGGAAGTGGGTACGATTATGACCAAACGGCCGTTGGATATTTTGGATCAGGTGCTGAACCGGCAGCCTGTCATCGTATCCCTCAAGGGCGGGAGGGAACTCCGCGGGGTCCTGCAGGGTTATGATGTGCACATGAACCTTGTCCTCGACAAGGCAGAGGAGATTGAGAACGGGCAGGCCCGCAGTGTCGGGACCCTCATCGTGCGCGGGGACAACGTGATATACATCTCACCGTCCCTCGAGTCATAAAAGGATACAGAGGAATACCAATCCTATAAGAAAAAGGTGAACCATGTCAAAAGGAACTCCGTCGATGGGAAAGAGGAATCACAAGACGCACATAGCCTGCCGCAGGTGCGGGCGCGTCTCCTATCACCTGCGGCACAAGACCTGTTCTTCCTGTGGATTCGGGAAGAGCACGAAGATCCGCGGGTACAAGTGGACGATGAAAAGGCCGAAGGTCCCGACCCATTAAAGGTCACCCATGTGCGGAATCGTTGGCATCAGGGATGCTGGCGGTGTCTCCTTCTCTATTTATTATGCGCTCTATGCCCTCCAGCACAGGGGCCAGGAGAGCGCGGGAATCTCTACTTTTGACGGCACAAGGCTGCACAAGCACAAGGGCCAGGGCCTGGTCGCAGAAGTGTTCGATTCTGCCGTCCTCGAGAGCCTTGAAGGAAACGTGGGTATAGGTCACGTCCGGTACCCGACCACCGGTGCAAACCGCCCAGAAAACGCACAGCCGTTCAATTTTGTCTACCGCGACCATATCATCTCGATCGCCCACAACGGGAATCTGGTCAACAGCAGGGAATTAAGGGATGAGTACGAGTGCCGGGGCCAGATCTTCTGTTCCACCACCGATACGGAACTGATCGCAAAAGTATTCACCGACGAGATGAGTAACTCGGGGAGCATCGAGGACGCGGTGCATCGCTGCATGCGTGTGCTGAAGGGCTCCTACTCTGTGGTGATGATGATCGACGGGGTCCTCTACGGGTTTCGGGACCCGCTCGGGATAAAGCCCATGTGCATTGGAAGAGCGGGGCAGGCACTTGTTCTTGCTTCCGAGAGCGTGGCTATTGATGCCCTTGCAGGGACGTTCCTCCGCGATGTCGTCCCGGGAGAGCTGATATGCATCGACGACCAGGGGCTGCGCAGCATGCAGATCGCCGTTTCCCGGAAAAAAGCGCACTGCATCTTTGAATACATCTATTTTGCCCGTGCCGATGCAGTCCTCGACGGGGCGCTCGTGTATGATGTCCGCCTCAAGATCGGCCAGAAGCTCTTCGAAGAAGAACCGGTGGAGGCGGATTCCGTCTGCCCGGTCCCGGACTCCGGCACTGCCTATGCCATCGGGTACTCGGCCCGATCGGGCACGCCCTTTGTCGAGAGCCTGCTGAAGAACCGGTACATGGGCAGGACCTTCATCATGGCAACCCAGAAGGAGAGGGAGATGGCGGTCCGCATCAAGCTGAATCCCATCCGGGAACACCTGGACGACAGGTCCGTGGTCCTGGTGGACGACAGCATCGTCCGGGGGACCACATCGCGGCGGATCATCGGGATCATGCGGGACGCCGGGGCACGGGAGATCCATGTGCGGATCGGCTCTCCTGCGATCAAGGCCCCCTGCTACCTCGGGGTTGACATGCCGACCAGGGAGGAGCTGATCGCAAGCGACAAGGGGGAGGAGGAGGTGCGTAAGAGGATCACCGCGACCACTCTTCATCATATCTCCATAGACGCGCTGGTGGAGGCCATCGGTATCGACCGATCGGACCTGTGTACGGGGTGCCTGACCGGCTGTTACCCGGTGGACATTCCCGGCGAAGAGAGCAGCCCTCCGCTGGTCGATTTCCTTGACGGGACCTACCAGACACGGCTCGGGTCATTCGGATCGTGAGAACAATTACACTGGATGATTTCCAATTTTTTTTAGCATAGTGCCAATCTCGCCATTCACTTTTTCGGGACTGTGCAAATAATCCCATTACAATAAGGTGGGGTTGCATGCTGTGTTCTGATTATCCACAGGTAATTTCGTTCTTATCCCGCCGGCATCAATAAATCTGAACCGCCGCGGGGGCGCCCCTTCAGGGGCGGTGGGCTGAATCGCGCCTGGATATCAGACCGACACCCTTCACCTTTTCCACCAGGATTTTCGGAGAGGGTTTTCTCAAATTCCCGGTTGTCATCTGTGAGCAAGGGTGATGGTAAAAATGACACTATACCTTTTTTCCGGGAATAATTCTGAACCTTGCGATCTGGAAAATGACGAGAGAAAGAACGGGAAAATAGCGAGGGATGGATTTGAACCATCGATCTACGGGTTATGAGCCCGTCGGGATATCCTGACTACCCCACCTCGCTCCAGAGAAATTGCGGAATGATCATTGACAATCTGCGGTGATATAGTTTGCCCCCTTCTCTGCATTGCGGTGAAGAGTTCCGTGGGAGTGATTATGTGTTCCCGCTTCCATAACGGTTCAGCATGGAAGACGAGGAACTCCAGCGCATACGAGAGATGAAACGGAGGGAGCTCGAGGAGAAGCTCCACGCCTCGCGTGAACCACCGCCGCAGGCAAAGGTCATCCTCGTGGAAGAGACGAATTTCCGCATGCTGCTCTCCCAGCACCCAAGGCTCGTCGTGGACTTCTGGGCAGAGTGGTGCGGGCCCTGCAGGACGGTCGGGCCAATCATCGATACGCTCTGCCGCGAGATGGCCGGGCAGGTCACCTTCGGGAAGTGCAACACCGATCACAACCCCAGGATCGCGGCGCAGTTCGGGATCTCTGCCATCCCCACGATCCTCCTCTTCAGGGGAGGGCAGCTTGCGGACCGCATCATCGGTGCATACCCGAAGGAATCGATAAAATCCCGTATCAGCAGGACATTCGGCCTCCCCCCGTAAGGGGTCGCGACCCGCCCGTTGCAGGGTGAGAATCGCATCCGGCCACGGTTTTCCTTGCGAATCCTCCATCAAAACCATATTAAGGCACGCCGGATCACCACTGTACCCGATGGCAAAAAACCGGATAATCGTGGGGCTCTCCGGCGCAAGCGGCATTGTGTACGGCATCCGGCTGCTTGAGGCTGCCCGCGGGCTGGGCGTGGAGACAGATCTCATCATGACTGACATTGCCGCAAAGATGATCGAGATAGAGACAGACATGAGCCCGGACGAGGTCACAGCCCTGGCCACGAGGGTGCATGACAGTTACGATTTCACCTCCCCCCTCGCATCGGGGGGTTTCTCACACGCGGGAATGGTCGTGGTCCCCTGCAGCATGAAGACGCTGGCCGGGGTCGCCTGCGGTTTTGCCGACAACCTCCTCCTCCGTGCGGCAGACTGCGCCCTCAAGGAGCGCCGCCCTCTTGTCCTTGTCCCCAGAGAGACTCCTCTCTCTTCCATTCACCTGAAGAACATGCTCACTGTTGCCGAGGCGGGGGCCGTCATCCTCCCCGCTTCCCCTGGCTTCTACCATCGTCCCCGGGATATACAGGGGCTCGCAGACCACCTCGTAGGGAAGGTGCTGGACGTCCTCTCCATCGAACACCACCTGTACCGGAGATGGCGGGAAGGTGATGCCGGAAGCCCGGTTTGAGTGAGCGCCGGGCATTCCTCTCCCCTGGTTCAACTCTTCTTCTCAATCCTCTCGAGCAACCGCCTGATCTCCCTGACTTCGTTCAGGAACGCCGTGTCACCATGCATCACGGCACGTGGAACGGATGGTGTCCCTGTGGCATCCGAAGGCCCCGATGCTTTTCTTGACTCCCTGATGAGCGACCTGATGGTCTCCCTGAGGTCCTCCGCTGCAACGATTCCTTCCAGGGTGATCTCGGCTCTGGCCTGCGCCGAGTAGCCCGCAGTCTGGAGTTTGATGCTCGAGAACCCGAAATACCGCATCAGCGGGCCCTGGTAGATGTCGATGTTGGTGATACGGTCGTAAGGGACGATCCCGGTCATTTTGAACCAGACGCCCCTCTTCCAGGTCACCTCGTCGTCTTTGAGTTCAAAAAAAATGGTCTGGTAGTATTTCCCCACCCAGAAGAAGTACCAGCCCGCGATCAAAATGAGGATCACCGCGCATGCTGCGAGAATTGCGACCGCCCCGGAGAAGTAGCCGCCGATAAGGAGTGGCCCTCCAATGATCAGCATGGTCACGGTGAATAGTATATGGTACATACTGACCAGGCTGTTATCAGGTTTGAAAGGGGAGAACAGTGGAAATTTTGCCGACATCATAGGAATCACACCCTCTGCCGCAGAAACCGCTGCAGAATTGATTTGTGAGGTGAGTAGTCCGGGAGCATAACTATTACGATCCTCCTGGCGAATTGATACGTATCAGGCCCCGCGGTCGCAAAATAGACGCTTACTGCGGCCATCTCAAGCGAGGCCAGGCGGGCTGTGACCTGGTGCAAGAGTGAGGGAGAATTGAAGCAGTACGACATGGTGGTGGCGGGGGGAGGCCCTTCTGGGCTCTTCTGCGCACTGTGCGGGGCAACGGCAGGGGCGTCGGTCCTGGTCCTCGAGAAGATGCCTTCCTGCGGGAGGAAACTCCTCGTCTCGGGGACGGGGCAGTGCAACATCACCCACGAGGGGGATATCTCTCTGTTTCTCTCCCATTATGGGGCTCACGGGAAGTTTGCAAAGCCTGCGCTCATGCAGTTCTCCAACCATGACCTGGTCAGGTTCTTTCATGCCCGGGGTCTCGAGATGGTCACGGAGCCTGGCGGGAAGGTCTTTCCTTCGACCAGGAGAGCCACAGACATCCTTGACATCCTCATCGGGGAATGTGCCCGCCGGGAGGTGGATATCCACTGCAACGAGCCGGTCCTTGGAGTGGCGGTGCGTGACGGTGGATTTGAGGTGACCACGCGAAGGACCGCGTACTTCAGCCCCCACTTCGTCATTGCCACCGGCGGAGTTACCTATCCTGCAACCGGCTCCACGGGGGACGGGTATTCCCTTGCCGCGTCACTCGGCCACCGCATCACCGAGATCGGCCCCGCCCTCTCCGCGGTGCGGGTGAAGGATTTCCCGTATCCTGACCTGGCAGGGATGTCATTCGAGGGTCTTTCCATCACGGTGTTGCGGCAGAAGAAGCGTGTCTGCAGGAACAGGGGGGATCTCCTCTTCACGCATCACGGCCTCTCCGGGCCGGGAATTCTCGATATCTCCCGGGACATTCGCCCCGGGGACCGGATCCTGGTATCTTTTGCTCCCTCCCTGGAGCCGGAGGAGGCGGCGAAGACGGCGCATGCGGCCCTCCTTTGCGGGGGCAGGGTGCAGGTTGCAACGGTGTTGAGGGGGCTCGGGCTCCCCGATCGGCTTGCAAAGGGGCTCCTTGACCTGGCAGGGGTGGCGGGCGGTTCGACCTGTGCACATCTGGGGAAAGGTGCCAGAAACGCTATCGCGCTGCTTGTGAGCGGCCATCCGTTCGAAGTAGAGGGCCTTGCCGGGTTCGACCGGGCAATGGTGACCCGGGGAGGCGTCGATCTCGACGAGGTCAATCCAAAGACGATGGAGTCCCGCCTCCACTGCGGTCTCTATTTTGCCGGGGAAGTCCTGGACATCGACGGGGATACCGGGGGCTACAACCTCCAGTTTGCCTGCGCTTCGGGAGTGCTGGCAGCGCGAAGCATTGCCGGGGGTGCGAGGAAAAAGAGGAATTCCATGCCGTGACGCAGCCGGCCCCTCTCCCCTGCTGGCTATATCTTTCTCCAGGAACTACCATTCATTCGAGCCCATATATGGAGGGGGGATAAACTATGGTGGCCGCCCGGCAGGAGAAGAGTGATCGCACCTTCCAGGGGTCGTCGCGAGATGCGGATCGGCTGATGAAGTTCTTCCAGCGCCCGCTCTTTCTCTCGCTGACCATCGGTATCCCCTTCTGCATATTCAAGCTCCTCTTTGGGATGGTCGCGATCCAGGTGGTGACCTTCCCCTACCACGGGGTCCTTGCAGCCTTCGGGTGGGTGGTGGTCCTCTGGGCGGGGACCGACCTGGTCATGAATGCAGGAAGGGCGGTCCTAGATCTGGCCGGTCGGCCGGCCCCGTTCGAGTACTGCACAATCGCCCAGATGGGAGCCTATTTCCACATGCCACTCGTCTTCCTCGCCCTCGACACCCTGCTCTCATTTGTGATCATCTGCCTCATGCTCTGGTCTGGTTGGATTACGCTGCTTTCTCCCTTCGAATCGTATCTCTGGTACGCCGCGACCACCCTGAACCTGATCAGCCTCTCGCTTGTGATGCTCTACAATGAAGTGCGGAAGATGCGGCCCGTATCGTGAAGCATGCGTGTAGGATCAGGGCAGACACTCTCTGGCGCCTGGACGATGCGCCTTCGTGATTCATATGCCTGAAATTGCCCGCAAATGAAATTCGCTTTTCCCGCAGAACCCCCGTGGTATGCGGTGTGTCGGGTATGCGCATCTTGATGTTGAAACGGGGAGATGTACCTCTGGAATCCACACGGCGCAATCCACCATGCACCCTACCCTTCGGGCAATGACCAGGCTTCTCCTCCCCTTCATCCTTGGAATCCTCTACCTCGCCTTATGTTCCTTCTTCCTCCCGAACGAGAGGGCGCTTCTCCTGGGCGGGCTCATGCTTGCCTATGTGATCCCGCCGGCGGGCAAGGAATCGATCATCCCCCTTGGCATTGCGCTCGGGTTTCCCTGGTGGCTGATCGGCACCTCCATCGCCCTCCTTGACGTCCTTGCCGCGATCTTCATGGCACTGAACTTCGAACTCGCGTTCCATATTCCCTTCCTCGGGGCCTGGATACGCCGGTTCATGGACCACGGCCAGGCATTCCTGGCCCGCCGGCCGTACCTGAAGAGATTCTACTTCTCCGGCCTCGTCCTCTTCGTGATGTTTCCCCTCCAGGGATCTGGCGGAATCGGGGGCTCCCTTGTGGGGCGGCTGCTGGGGATGACCGGAAGAACGGTGCTCCTGGCCATCACCATCGGGGCATTCCTCGGGTGCTTCCTGATCGCGCTCGGATCGGAGTGTATCTGGAAACTGATCGTTGCACATCCACTCTATGGCATCACAGTTGCAGGCGCAGTCATCGCAGTACTCATCGCGGGATACCTGGTGTACCGCCGGAAGATGCCCCTCGTGGATGATTGGTAGGATGATCCCACTCCTTGTCGCCATTGTCCTGTTCCTTCTCGGGCTTGTTGTCCTCGTGAAGGGATCGGGCCTGGGCGCTCCTCATTTTTGCCGGATATCTCTAATATTTGGTGTCCATACACCATTAATGCGGGAATCCCTGTTTTCCTGGCGCATTCTCCCGTGAATCGCACGGGGGAGGAATATCATAAAGGAGACCGTGTCCTTTTCCTCACGTGTTCCGCCCGAAGCACCGGGCTCGAATAGGAGAAAAAAGTGAGTTATACCGGGGAGCTCTCACCTCTCAGCCTCCCGGACCTTGCCTGGAGGAGGAGTATTGCCAGCCCTGAGAGCGGGAGCGCAATGATGAGGGGATCGATTGCGCTCCAGGGATAGGGGAGTACGCTTGTTGTCCCAAGTACGGCATTCGAGAGCCCGAATACCGCGGCATACCGGGAGTTTACGAAGAGTGCCCAGATGAACCAGACTGCCGCTCCGACCACCAGGCTCACTTTCGCAGCAAGGGGGTCAGGCTTTTTGCAGTAGACAGCGACGGCGAAGACTGGGAGAAATGCCGATGCACAGAGTCCCATGAACATCGCCGTTGCGATCGCGATGATGCTGCCCGGCATCAGGAAGGCGACGATCACGCTTGCGATGATCATCACGAGCACTCCTATCTGGTTTGCCTTGAGCGAGAGGGCGCACTCCCTCCCCCTCCCCCACACGTCGCAGATCAGCGCCGTTCCCATCGCGTGGAAGAGCGAGGAGAGCGTGGACATCGCCGCGGCAAGGAGGGTCACCATGAAGAGGACCGTGAACCAGTCGGGAGTTGCGAGGTTGATGAAGAGGGGGATGATCGAGTCCACGTTTCCTCCTGCAGCAGCAACCGCGATGGTTCCTTTCGTCTGGTTGAAGTAGACGTTGGTGAGCGCGCCTACCGTGAATGCAACACCGGTCATCATCAGGATGAATGGCCCGCCAACCAACACCGCCCTGTTGAGGGATCGGCTGTCCTTTGCCGTCATGAACCGGACCACGAGCTGTGGCTGGGCAAGCACCCCGATACCCACGCCGAGCACGAGTGTGGTGACGAGCGTGAACCAGATAGGGGACCCGAGATCGGGCATGACCGTCCACCCGTTCATACCCTGCTCCGCAAGTTTGACCGGGACCATGTCTGCCATGTTCGTGAGGGCGGTGTGTGCGGCCGTGACCCCCCCAAGGATGACATAGGTGAAGATCAGCAGGAACGTCATCCCGAGGAGCATTATAGCTCCCTGAACAGCATCCGTGTACATGACCGCGATCAGCCCGCCGAATACGACGTAGATGGCCACGATGACGGCAAAGCCGATGAGGGATGCGGCATAGGATATCCCGAGCGTCTCCTTTATGAACTGCGCACCCCCGATGAGCACCGCGGCGGTGTAGAGCGGCATGCCGACGATGATGACGAGACCCGAGACCACCTGCATGAACTGCGAGGAGTAGATCTTTCCCATCAGGTCAGGGAACGTGATGGCCTTCAGACGCGAGCCGATCTCCCGGGTCTTTTTCCCGAAGATGACGAATGCGAGGAGCACACCGACACCGATGTTGAAGACGGTCAGCCAGATCATGCCCATCCCGAGGTTTGCGGCCTGCCCGCCAAACCCGACGATAGCCGACGTGCTGATGAACGTGGCCCCGTAGGAGAGCGCGATGACGACGGGATGGGCATTCCGGCCTGCCACCAGGTAGTCCTCCGCGGCTTTTGTCTTCTTGTAGCCGAGGTACCCGAGGCAGAGGATCATCACCAGGTATACGGCAGTGACGAGGACAATCCAGAAGAGGCTTGCGGCCATTGTTCACGCGCCTCCCCTGTTCCAGTTGACGAGGCCGTAGATGATGCAGGCAATCGCGAGCGCTATGCAGAGCAGGTACGCGATCCATATTTGTGGGTCAGGAATTCCGAGCATGAGAGAAACCTCCGGTAAACTCGAGGATTTGCCGCTACATGGGGACCGGCAGAACGGCTGGTCCCCTACCTAAACAGGAAGGAGAAAAAAAACACGCGGGCGTTGGGAAGAACGGGTTTCAGCGGGGCCACTGGCGTGTGATCCATCGGGGTTTACCTGATCAATGTGGAGAATAACCGGTATTTATGCGTTTCTTTTCCCTCCAGCACAACAGATAACCGGGTGCAGCACAAACCACCTGGATGACCACGCGTGAACGGGATATTCTCCGGCCTGCATGAGTCGCTGCAGGAGATACTTGCCCACCGGCTGGGATGGTCCGATCTCCGGGAGGTCCAGTCCCTGACCTACCGGGAGGTGAGTGGGGGAAAGGACGTGATGGTGATCGCCCCGACCGCGGGGGGCAAGACTGAGGCCGCACTCATTCCGGTCCTCGACCGTATCCTGAAAGATGGGTGCCCTGGCGTGGCCTGCCTGTATATATCCCCGTTGAAGGCCCTGATCAACGACCAGGAGGACCGTTTCAGGTCGTTTACCATCCCCACCGGGCTCGAGGTCCGGATGTGGCACGGGGACGTGCCTCGCGGAGACCGCACATGGGAGGACGGGGAACCCCCCCATATCCTGATGATCACGCCAGAATCGCTCGAAGTGCTGATGGGCGAGGGCATCCAGTCGAAGGATCTCCGCCATGCAAGGTTCGTGATCGTCGACGAGCTGCACGCGTTTGTCGAGTCGGAGCGCGGTGTACACCTCCGGACTCTCCTTGACCGCCTGGACAGGACCGCAGGCCGCCATGTCCAGCGGATCGGGCTCTCGGCGACAGTCGGCAACCCCGAGGATGTCCTTGCCTGGTTCTCGGGTGAAGGGAACGCGCAGGAACTCGTGCGGGTGGCGGTGCCCCCGAAGGAGAAGCGGTTCTCGTTTTACATCGAGGAGGACGAGCGACGGAGGATGGCGGCAATTGCGCGGATTGTTGCCGGCAGGAAGGCACTGGTCTTTGTGAACAGCCGGGCTGAGGCAGAGCAGGTGGTCCGTGCCCTCAGGGGGCGCGTGGCAGACCTCTTCGTGCATCATTCCTCGCTCTCCGCCGATATGCGCCGTGCCGCGGAGGAGTCCATGGCAGGCGAGGGGAGTGCCTGCATCATCTGCACGAGCACGCTCGAGCTGGGGATCGATATCGGCGATCTTGACGTGGTGGTGCAGCTCGGGTCCCCTGCGTCAGTCTCTTCATTTCTCCAGCGGATGGGAAGGAGCGGCCGGAGAGGAAGGTCACCCTACATGTCGTTTGTCCTCTCGGACGCGTGGGACCTCCTCCTCTGCACCGCCGTGATCGAGAGCGCCAGCAGGAAGCGGGTGGAGCCGCTCATCCCCCCCAGGAGGCCGTACAATGTCATGGTGCAGCAGGTCTTCCTCGAGACGGTCAGGCACAGGCGCACCACCCGGACGAGGCTCCGCAGCTATCTTGGATCCCTTCCCATCATGCGGGATCTCCCCGAAAGCGCCCTCGATCTCCTTGTCGCGCATCTCGAGAAGGACAAGTTCCTGGTCCGGGACGGGGAGATGTTCATGCCCGGCCCCCAGATGGAGGCGCTCTACGGGCGGTCGAACTGGAAGGACCTGTACTCGGTGATCAGGGGAGGGGGGGAGTATCGTGCCGTGACGCCGGATGGCGACCTGGTGGGGAGGCTTGATGCCCGGTTTGTTGCAAGCCGGGGAGAGGGAAGTTTCTCTCTCGGCGGCAAGGACTGGACTCTCATAAAAAGCGACGAAGCGCACAACCTCGTGGTGGTAGTCCCGGGAGATGCGGCGGGCAGAAAGGCCTTCTGGACCGGGGGGCAGGCCGGGTCCTCACCGGTGATATGTCAGGCGGTGCAGAGGATTCTTGCCCGGGGAAGGACGCTCCTCCCCCTCCTCCCGGCCCAGGAGGAGGCACTTAAGGGTGTCATCTCGAGCCTCCCCCGCCTGCACGCGAGAGGGATCCATGTGTGGGAGGTGGAGGCAACGCGAAAGATGGATGCAATCGCGCTCACTTTCCTCTCGCGGGCAGACAACGCCCTGCTTGCCGCCATGGCAGGAAAAGTGCTCGGTGAAAAGAACCGGGTCAGGTATGACGACCTCTCGCTCTTTTTTCCAGGTCTTATGCGGGAGGGAGCAGCCGACCGGGTCCTCTCCGTGCTCCGGCACCTCCAGGGTCTTTCTGTGGACGAAATGGCGGACCTCCTGCCGATGCCCTCTCCCGAGACCTGGAAGTTCGGACCGGCCCTCCCCTCGCCCCTCATCAGGGAGATGGCTGCCGCTGACCTGTGGCACATCGGAGAGTGTGCTGCCAGGTTCTCCGCCCTGCCCCTGTACCGTGTACCCTCACCGGCAATGGGGGCAGAAGAGGAAGGTTGAGTCAGGTCACGACAGCCCTCTGGAACCTCCACCATGCGAGCCCGAACATCGCGAGGGCGAATACCACCAGGACCGAGAAGGAGAAGAGGAGGTCTGCCGGCGAGGTGGTATAGAGGACCCCGATCGCCTGGTAATGGTCCCCGATCGCGAAGTAACGTACCCCGTTGACCAGGTGGGTGAGGGGGTTTCCGACCGACACGGCCTGCAGCACCGGGGGAAAGGCATTCACCGGGTAGAGGGCGTTGCTTGCAAAGAAGATGGGCATCGTCAGGAGCGTCATGATGCCCTGCATCCCTTCGGGGCTCTCGAGCGAGATGGCTATCGCCGCAGAGAGGAAGAGGAACCCGATGGAGAAGATCCCGACGAACAGGAGGATACCGAGCACCGAGATCGCCACTTCTCCTGCACTGTATCCCCTGAAGAACTCGGCCCCGAGGAGTATCCCGAAGACCATGATGATGATTGCCTGGATGAAGGACTTGGTCATCCCAGAGAGGGCGATCCCGAAGATGACATGATCTCTTGGGAGCGGGCTTGCCATGACCTCCCGGAGAAGACCCCAGTTCTTGTCAAAGAGGAGGACCATCCCGCCGAAGAGACTTGTAAAGAGCGTGGTCATGGCGATGACGCCCGCGGCCATGAACGTGAGGTAACCGATCGTGGGAACACCAGGGACAGGGGGCACATCCGGGGTGAGCCGGTTGAAACTCGCCGACATCGCGATCCCGAAGAAGGCCATCCAGAGGGCGGGCTGGACAAGGGATGAGATAAGGAGGGTGCGAAACCGGACGAACCGGATCATGTCCCGCCAGTAAATCGTGAGAAATCCAAAGTGCATCAGGTCATCGCCTCCTCGCCCTTGCATGGGCCGCGGAAGGGCGCTCTGCACGCTCATCCCGCAGGTCACGCCCTGTAAAATGGACAAACACGTCATCCATCGAGGGTTTTTTCAGGTTGACGGTCTCGATCCGGATCCCATGTCCCCGGATCTCGTCCATGATCCGCGGGAGGAGATGGGTGCCGTCCTGGTTGACGAGGGCGACAAACCCGTTCGTCTTCTCTTTTACTTCTGTCACCTCGTCCATCGCCCTGACGATCTCCCTTGATCTCCCGTTGTCGCTTGTCTCGAGGTAGATGACATCCTCCGCGAGCCGGTTCTTCAGGTCCCAGCCCCTCCCTGAGGCGATGATCTGCCCGTGATCTATGATGCTGATGCGGTCACTCAGCTGGTCTGCCTCATCCATGTAATGGGTGGTGAGGAATATCGTGGTGCCCTCCTCGTTGACCGCCTTGATATAGTCCCACATCCTTCTCCTCGTCTGGGGGTCGAGACCGATGGTGGGCTCGTCCAGGAAGAGCACTTTTGGCCTGGTCATCAGGCCGCGTGCAATCTCAAGCCTCCGTTTCATCCCGCCTGATAGGTGCTTGGTGAGGGTGTCGCGCTTCTCATCAAGCTCGACTACCGACAGGAGTTCCTCGATCCTCTCCCTCCTCTCGCCGTGGGGCATGCGGTAGAGGCATCCGTGGAACTCCAGGATCTCCCAGCACGTCATGTCCCGGTCGAGCGTCACCTCCTGGAAGACGATCCCGATGGACTCGCGCACCCTCGCAGGCTCGGCCGCAACATCGAACCCGGCCACGCGGGCAGAGCCTTTTTGGATGCGGAGGAGGGTAGTGAGCACGTTGATGGCGGTGCTTTTCCCTGCCCCGTTCGGGCCCAGGAACGAGAAGACCTCCCCCTCATCAACCGTGAAACTGATTCCCCTGACAGCCTCGAAATCCCCGTAGCGATGAACGAGCCCGGAGACCTTTATGATCTCTCCTGCCACGCCTCACCTGGAAAACGGAGTGATGATTCCATTCATGCGATCTTCTTGATGAGCCGCGCAACATTCTCAGCAAAAAGCCGCACGGTATTCATCCCCTCCACGTCCTTCCAGACCTCCCCCGGATCACGCCCGAAGACCATGTTCCAGTAGGTGGACCCGGGAACGATCATGTTGCTGATAAAAAAGAACATCAGCATCTCCTGTATGGCGGTGGTATGACCGCCTCTCCGGGCGACGGCGATTGGACCCCCCACTTTCCAGGAAAGGAAGTGGTCTGTTGACCGGGAGACCATGCCGATCCGCTGGAGCGCTGCCATGACGTCGCCCCGTGCAGTCCCGAAATAGACGGGAGAGGCCACGATGAACCCCTCGGCGTCCCGTATGCGGTCGATGATCCCTGCGAGGCCGTCCTCGAGGACACAGTTGCCCTCTTTGCCGCAACGGTAGCAGGCGGTGCAGGACTCGATCTTCTTCCCTGCAAGCGAGATGACCTCGGCCTCGAGCCCCTGCTCCCGGATTACGCCGGCACACTCCTCAACGACCTGGAAGGTGTTGCCTTCGGGGCGCGGACTCCCCGAGAGGAGCACTACTCTCATTCTCAAACCTCAGGAGAGACTGGGCTGCGTAGTTATTTAGTTCTGTGGTGACGCCGGGACGTGAACATGGCGATTCGCAGAGAGAAGAGGAATGTCGGCTCCACAAATCCTGGTGGCATGACCCGGTCAGCACGTGACATGCAGGATGGCTGCATAGGGGCCGGCCTCACGCTCCATATCTTCAAGGATATCCGGGGTGGGGCCGATAATTGTGGTGTAATCACCGAGAACCTGCCTGGCCCCCTCTGTGAGGGGGAGCGCTCCATGCTGCCCGGTCCCGATGTAGACCACCCCGGGGCGTTCGCGTGTAAGGAAAGCACATTCCATTTCTGTCAGGGGTGTGTGACCGTAGTCCCGTTTCAAGTGTGCTGACAGCTTCTTTTTCCTCTTCTCCACTTCGCCGTTCGTGTGAATGATGACGTCATGCTCGTAGACCTTTCCCCTGTATTCGATCCAGCCAAACCCCGTTCTCATAGTGCACCTTTTCGCTTTACCTTGGCGTCTCTTTCTTTATTCGGGTATGGTGGAGATTGTGGTGCAGGTTGCCCAAATCTTTTTCCCTCTGCATCCCCAGGCTGATGCGTATGGATGGAAGAGTCCCCCTTCCGGGAGGGGAGAGACTGAAGCACTTCCTGGGACTGCTTGCCGATGAAGATCCGTCGAACCGCTGGAGGGCAATCGAAGTGCTCGCCCGTGAAAGAGACGTGTCGGCAGTCGATCCCCTCATCAATACTCTCTCGGATCCCGACTGGCGTGTCCGTCAGAAGGCGGCGTGGGCGCTGGGACGCCTCGGCGACCCGAAGGCTCTTGTCCCCCTCAGGCGGGCTTTGAGAGGGGAGAGTGAAGGGGTTAAGGAGATTATGCTCGAGGCGATCTCCGAGATCACCAGGAGATCCAGGGAGTGAATACCGACATGCGGGTGCCGGGGGGAAATGGGGGAGTCCTCTTCCCGATCTCCTGACGTAGAACCATTATTATCTTCCAGTCCCATTTCTTAAGGGAACGGGCCGGAATGTGTCTCCTGCCTGGCGGTCTTTACCGGGGAGTCTCCGGGCAGGACCGGCCAGAGACAGGCGGAGACGCCCGGCTGCACGGAAGTGAGGACCAGGAGAGACCATGGAGTACAGGCAGAACGACCTCGCATTTGACCCGCAGAGGCTGGAGAAGGTCCGGGAGCTACAGGAAGGCGGGGTCCCCCTCTATCCGCCGGAATTCGAGGGGAGGGAACCGATCGCCTCGATTAGGGGGAGGCATGCGGATATCGGGCATGAGAAGTCCGGTGAACAGGTGTGCACTGCCGGCAGGCTGTATACGGTCAGGAACCACGGCAAGACCATCTTTGCCGACCTCCAGGACGAGAGCGGCCGCATCCAGCTCTACATAAGGAAGAATGACCTGGGTGCGGAGAAGTTCGACTTCTTCCAGAGGACCACCGAGAGGGGTGACATCGTCGGTGTCAGGGGACACGTCTTCCGCACCAAGGTCGGTGAAGTCTCCCTCTGGGTGGACGAGATCATCCTTCTCACAAAGTCGCTCTGCCCCCTCCCCGAGAAGTTCCACGGCTTAAAAGACATCGAGAAACGGTACCGGCAGCGGTACGTCGATCTGATCGTCAATGACGACGTGAAAGAGACGTTCAGGACGAGAAGCCGGATAATCTCGCTCATCAGGAATTACCTGACCGACCGGGATTTCCTCGAGTTTGAGACGCCGATCCTGCAGCCGATATACGGGGGTGCGAACGCAAGGCCGTTCACCACATTCCACCACTACCTCCAGCAGACGCTCTTCATGCGCATCGCCCCGGAACTTTACCTGAAGCGGCTGGTGGTGGGTGGCTTTGAGAAGGTCTTCGAACTGGCCAGGAATTTCAGGAACGAGGATATCGACACCCATCATAACCCCGAGTTCTCGATGGTCGAGATCTACGAGGCCTACCGCGACTACCGCGACATGATGGGGCTCGCGGAGGAGATGATCAGCTCCATCGTGCGTGAGATCCACGGGACCTACCAGATCCCGTACGGAGATGTCATCCTCGACTTTTCCCCGCCCTGGAAGAAGATGAGCATGGACGAGGCGGTGAAGGAGCTTGCCGGGATCGATATCTGGAACCACTCGTTCGATGACCTCCGCCGCATCGCCGAAGAGAAGAGGATCGACGGTTATGAGAACGCCGGGAACCACCGGGAACTCCTCGTCCTCCTCTTCGAAGCGCTGGTCGAGGACCAGCTCGTCCAGCCGACTTTTGTCTACGACTTTCCCATCGAGAACTCGCCGCTCGCCAAGAAGCACCGCTCCCGCGAGGGGTTCACCGAGCGGTTCGAGCTCTTCATCTGCGGGATGGAGGTGGCAAACGGGTTCTCCGAATTGAACGACCCCCTGGACCAGCTTTCCCGGTTCGAGCGCCAGGACGAGAAGAGGAGAGCGGGCGACCTCGAAGCGCAGATGCTCGATTACGACTTCATCAACGCCCTCGGGTATGGCATGCCCCCCACAGGGGGTGTGGGGTTCGGGATCGACCGCCTGGTGATGCTCCTCACCAACAAGAACTCCATCAAGGAGGTCATCCTCTTTCCCCAGATGAAACCCGAAGCCGGTAGTGAGAATAAGGAAATATCAGAATTGTGACGGGCACATACCCGAATTGGGGCATAATTCCCCGTTTTTTCTGCCGTTTGCTCCCTTTGACAGGGTGAATCAGGCAATTATTCCTGATCGCGAGGCCGGGCAGGGACCCTGCTGCACCATGGAATCAGAGGGAATGCCGGGAAAAAAGAGAAATTGTTCAGAGGAGTGCCGTGGTGATGCCGATCACCCCGGACTGGATGATCACCGCAGTTGCAACGATCACTCCTGCCATCTTGAGGGCCACGGCAACGTTTCCTTTCCTGATCTCATCGAACTCGTCTAATCCTTTCGTGAGCCTGTCCAGGAGCGAGAGGGCGAGGTAGATCGCCCCGATAGCAAGGACGATACCGAGTATCAGCTGCACGAATGCGACGCCAATCGCGGTGATGCCGTCGGCAGAGAAGAGGCCTACCGAGAGTGCCGTGGAGATGCCGACCGAGATCCCCGAGATCCCGGACTGGACCACGAGCGCAATCGCAAAGAACACTGCGGCGATGACGATCCCCACCGCAACGTTGCCCTTTGCCAGTTCTTTCTCCTCATCAATTCCCCTGGTTATCCGCGAGAGTACGGAGAACCCGATGTAGAGTGCAACCACTGCCAGTATGATGGCAATGATCAGCTGGATGATCCCGATGATCGCATTTGCCCATAACATAGACATCTCATCCTGCAGGGTTTTTCTCACTACGTGGGCACACCCGGGAAATAAATATTTCGAAGATTTTTTTTTTAAAATGAGGCTCGAAGTACTTTCTCTTCCCTTTTCGGGCGAGAAATTTCAAGGATGTGTCTCATCATTCGTTGCATGCGTAGCCTGACTCGTAAATCTCGAGCACCTCGGCCGCAGCACCGGTGCCAAACTGACGTGCAACTATATCGATAAGGACGGAGGCATTTTCCGGGGGGAGGCACCCAAGGCTCTCTGATCCATCCCTTATGAGATTGAGAAGGTAGGCCAGGTCGTCCCTGCTAAGATGGCCGATCCTCTTCCCAAAGTCATCCGGACCGGCAGAAAAATGGTTCGAGACAGGAGGAAGGAGAGAACGGAACGGCATTCCTGAACTATCACAGGTGAGATCGCTGCATTCGGGGACCATCTTTGAGAGGAGCGTGAGATCCCTGCGGGAGAGTGCTCTTGGCATATCCGTAACCTTGGATGGAAAGAACCATAAGGGGTGTGGATAGGAAATGCCACAACGATCCGGAACGTAGCGTGCGTCCCTGCCAAAATGGCCGGGAAATAAAAAAATTTCAGGGAAACATTTATAAGTATTCAAATAGAGGGTTTCTTTTATAAGGATCTGATCAGAACTTAAGGTTTCTCACCGGGATATGAGATCCTGAATCATGGCGTTCCTGAGCCAGTACTGCGTGGCATCCTCGAGGCAGGGTTCTGTGGCTCCCCCATGATATACAGGCAGCCGGTGAAAGGTGGGAGTGGGAACTCATGAGATCAATGACAGGATTTACCGCAATTCTTATTCTTGTGGCAGGTTTCCTGGCACTCACCGTGCTGCCGGCATGTGCCGGCGATTCGGTCACGGTCGAAGTCTCCAGGATACCTCTCGTATTCATCGAGAACCAGGGGCAGAGGCCTGCAGAGGTGCTCTACCACACCAGCGCTGCAGGGCACAGCATCTATTTCACCAAGGATGCAGTCGTATGCGTCCGGGCAGCCGGCGAAGATCAGGCTGCCTCGGTGATTGAGATCACGGTCGCAGGGCAGGGTCCCGGGACAGAGGTGACCGGGGAAGATCCGCTCACGGGAACCGCGAACTTCCTCATCGGCAACGACCCAGGGCAGTGGGTCACTTCGGTGCCCACGTTCGGGAAGGTACGCTATGCAGGCATTCTCCCCGGCGTTGACATCATCTATTACGGCACCCAGGGAGCGCTCAAGCGTGACATCGCACTTGCACCCGGAACCGATCCCGCAGGGGTGGTAATCCGGTACTCCGGCCAGGAGGGGCTCTCGATTGGGGAGGATGGTTCGCTCATGGTTGAGTCTGCAGTGGGCACCCTTCGGGAAGCACCACCCGTCTGTTACCAGGTCATCGATGGGATGCAGGTACCCGTCGATTGTGACTACGTGATACTCGACGAATCGGATGTGGGGTTCAGCGTGGGCCCATATGACCCGGCATATTCCCTGATCATCGACCCGTTCCTGGACTTCTCCACGTACCTTGGTGGCAAGTGGGAGGACAAGGCCTATGCGGTTGCGGTTGATGAACTGGGCAGCGCATACGTGACAGGGGGCACGAGGTCGAACGACTTCCCGGTTCCCGCTGATATGCCGGCACCATTCCAGGAGTTCAACGCCGGGAACCTGGACGTATTCGTCACGAAATTCGAGCCATCAGGGACTGTTCTCAATTATACCACCTATATCGGCGGATATAATGACGACTGCGGGCACGGGATCGCGGTCAACAGTTCAGGATATGCGTATGTGACGGGGTATACTCTCTCTCATAATTTCCCTGTGCTGAATGAATTCCAGACCAACAAGAGCGGCGGGGGGTATTGCTACCCCTGCGCAGATGCGGACGCGTTCATTACGGTCCTCTATCCCTGGGGGAACGGCGCATTGTATTCTTCATATCTTGGCGGCAATATGTCCGATATCGGCCAGGCAATTGCGCTCGACAGCACTGACTCACCCGTTCTGACCGGGTACACCGGCTCCTGGGACTTCCCGAATCAATCGGCGCTGTTCCCCACCATCAACGGGACCCTCGATGCTTTTGTGACCGGAATTTCGTTCGACGGAACCCTATCATCCATCGCCTTTTCCACATTCCTTGGGGGAGCGGGTGCGGATCGGGGCTATGGGATCGCGATGGGAAGCAACGATGATATTTATGTCACCGGAATGACGCGATCTCCGGATTTCCCCACCGCCAATCCCTACAGGGCGAACCTGCGTGGTGACCAGGATGCATTCGTCACGCACTTTTTATCTGGGGTAACCGGCCTGTCATCTTCCACCTACCTTGGCGGCCGTGACAACGAGGCAGGATATGGCATTGCGGTGGATGACAACGGATACATCTACGTGACCGGTTTCACCACGTCAACCCTCGAGTTCCCCATTAAGAATGCATTCCAGAACTTCATTTACGGTCCACAGGACGCATTCCTCACCAAGTTCGAGCCCGCCGGGAATCTGCTCAACTTCTCCACCTATATCGGAGGAAGCCAGGTCGATGAGGGCACGGGAATCGCGATCGACGGCAGCGGTTCAATATTCATCACGGGCTTCACTGACTCGTGGAATTACCCGACCAAGAATGCCATTTACGGAAGCCTGAATGGCTGGCCGTACGACGCGTTCGTCACCCGATTCTACCCGAACGGCACTGCCCTCATGTTCTCCACGTACCTCGGCGGGAAACTGGAAGACCGCGCCATGGGAATTGCCCTGAACGGTGCGAATGCGACTGTGGCCGGGTTCACGATGTCGCCTGACTTCCCGGTGAAGAATGCAGTGCAGCCGAACTTCAACATGGTCTATGACGCGTTTGTCGCACGGATCGCATCCATTCCGCCGGTTGCCAACTTCACCGCCGAGGCAAACGGCGTGGAAAACTACACCCTGATCAAGGGACTGCCCCCGCTTCTCGTCAACTTCACCGATCTCTCGACGGGCGAACCAACGGCATGGGAGTGGCTCTTTGGAGACAACACCACGTCGACCCTCCAGCACCCCAACCACACGTATACCACCGGGAATTATACCGTGAACCTGACGGTCAGCAACCTCGAAGGGACGAATTCCACGAGCAAACCCTTCTACATCGACGTAGGTGTGCCCCTGATCGTTGATTTCTTTGCCGCGAATGTATCTGATGTCAATTGCACCTTCTGCCAGGGCCAGATTCCGTTCTTCGTAAACTTCACGGACATCACCAATGATACCCCCCTTACGTGGAACTGGAGTTTCGGAGACGGGAACTTCAGCCCCGATCAACACACCAACTGGACCTATAATATTACCGGCCTCTACAACGTGAGCCTGAACGTGACCAACGACTACGGGTTCAACAGCACGACGAAATACTTCCTTGTCGAAGCAGGGGATGTCCCGATCGCTAACTTTACGAATGCGACCCCGAGGTTCGGGGTGGTACCGCTTAACGTTATCTTCACCGATCTCTCGTTTGGAATCCCCAATATCACCGCGTGGAACTGGAGCTTTGACAACACAACAGCGGTCGAATGGTTCAATACGACGGTCCCGGCCCAGAGGAACGCGAACCATACGTTCCTGGCGAAGGGGAACTATACGGTCAACCTTACCGTGTTCAACCTGTACGGCAACGATACCATGTCGAAGACAGATTTCATACGCGTGGGGGAGTTGCCGGTCGCCAACTTCACTGCAGATAACACCAATGTAATCGAGGGAGATCTTGTCAACTTCACTGACTGGTCCACTGGTTACCCCGAATGGTGGCAGTGGAGCTTTGGGGATGGCACGATTCTCGACAGGACCCAGAACACGACCATGATGCCCGTAAACCATACGTACAATAATTCAGGGAACTTCACGGTCGCCCTCACCGTCGGAAACGAGTATGGGACGAATACCCTAACCCGCTCCAGGTACATCCAGGTATCCGGAAACGTGTTTTACACCAATCTCTACTTCGTCCCGTCATCGTTCCTCATCCCGACCAATTCAACCACCCAGGTGAGGCTCGAGGCTGAGAAGTTCGATCAGGGGCTCGGCATCTACAACATCACGGTATACTTTGCGGATCCGGCGGCGGCGAAGTTCGTCGAGATGAACCCGCCTTCTTGGGCTGACCCCACATGGACGAGGAACAGCACAGTACCCGGTTCATCGGTATGGCTCCGAGTGGCAGACGTGCCTGATGCGATCAAACCCGGGGCAACCAATGTGACGCTCGCCACGTTCAACACGACCGGCTACGTGCCTGGATCTACGACCATCAACGTCACGGTCGAACTGATGCAGGCAGACACGGAAGACAACATCCAGGCACAATCCACCCCGGCGGACGTTGAGATCGTCCTCCTCCAGCAGTTCCCCCCGACAGAAGACTGGCCGATATACGGACCACCCACCGCCCCGTATCATGATGGGGTTTACTGGGACCTGAATGGAAGCGGCGATATTGATTTCGTGGATGTCGTGCTGTTCTTCCTGCTGTTTGACAACTGGATGAGCGAACCGGGCCAGCCGATCGCTCTCTTTGACTATAACGGGAATGGATGGCTTGGCTTTGATGACTTGGTCCTGCTGTTCCTGGAGGTCCCCTAATAATTTTTTGAGCAGAGTGTAGAGAGGAGAAAGAAAATGACTTACCGTTCGACCATGAAACTGATCGCACTCATTCTTTTGACAGGAGCGGTCTTTTCATTTGTGCAGGCGACCACGATAACCGCCGAAGGGGGCACAATCCCGACAATCGGGGAGACCCGTGATTTCTCGATTGTCGCCGATGAGTTCCCGAATGGATTGCTGGGATACAGTCTCGACGCAGTATTGACCGAGCCTTCGAAGGCCGAGATTATGGATGTCCTCTTCCCGGCATGGGCACCCAGTTATCCTTTTTCATGGTATAGTACCACCCCTGCGGATGAAGTGGGGATACGAATATTTGGATACCAGGTGAGCTCGGGACAGACGAATGTCACACTCGCCACACTCCGTATCAGGGGCGATGCAGTCGGCCAGACCGATGTGAACATCACCATCAAAACACTCCAGGACGGGAGCGGGAATAAGATGACCGCCACCACTGTTCCGGGGACCATCATCATCGGCACTCCACCTACGACCACCACTGCAACCACCACTGCCACGACAACAGCAACTACCACAGCGACCACGACCGCGACGACAACGGCGACCACCACTGCCACGACAACAGCAACTACCACAGCGACCACGACCGCGACGACAACGGCGACCACCACCGCAACCACGACAGAAACGACAACGCCAACCACCACTGCCACGACAATCGCGACCACTACTGCCACCACCACCGCAACCACTTCGCCAACGACAACTACAACGACGGCGCCGCCTGCTGAACCCGGCTACCTCAGCGTCTTCTCGTTCCCGCTCAAGGCAACGGCCACCATCGATGGAACTGTCGTCGGCGTCACCCCTCTGATGGGATACCGGCTGAGCCCGGGCACTCACACACTCAAGGTCGGCATGGCAGGATATTTCGACTACACAACCAGTGTCAACATCGTTTCAGGAAGTCATCTCCAGCTCCCGCTGATCATTCTCCAGAGGGGTGTTCCGGGAACTACCCCGACTCAGACCGCCACGCCGACTCCGAGCACGAGCGTCTCGCCCACGACGACAGCCACGGCGACCACGACAACGACCGCGACGACAACGGCGACCACGGTCGTGACAACCGCGACCACTCCGACGGGGCAGACCGGGGCGCTCGCGATCAACACCGTCCCCCGCGGTGTCACGATATACCTCAATAACCAGGTCAGGGGAACAAGTCCCGCCACGATATATGGTCTCTCCCCCGGTGATTACGAACTGAAACTCATGAAACAGGGATACAAGACCCAGGTCAGAACCGTGACAATTGAGGCCGGAAAGACTACTACGCCGTCTCTCATCATCCTGACCCCGATAATGT
>CAZRCH010000021.1:0-30299 GCA_964598545.1 uncultured Methanolinea sp.
GAGACGTAATTATCTTTCCGTCCTTACTTAATCTTACCGTCACATCCACGAGCGCGTCGGTTCCCCCATGGATCGCGTCGACGTGGTACTCCTCGAGGCGTATATCAGCCACGGCGGCAACCGATCTCCGGAGGGCTTCCATGGCAGCGTCAACAGGCCCCGCACCCGTGGACGCCCCTGTCACCTCTTCGCCCCTCACGTCCATCGTGACCGAGGCGGTGGGGATGACGTTGCTTCCGCTTACCACGGTGAACTGCTTCATCTTCAGCACCGGCCTGCATTCGATGGCCATCACTGCCTCGGCCACGGCGATGAGATCTGTATCGGTGATCCGCGTCCCCTTGTCCCCAAGGACCTTGATCCTCTTCAGGATCTCTCTCAACTGGTTCTCATCAGGGTGATAGTGCATTTCTGCGAGTGCCGCCTCGACCGAGGCCGATCCCGAGTGCTTCCCGAGCATGATGCGTCGTTTCCTTCCGACCCGCTCGGGTGGTACGGGCTCGTAGGTGCTCGGTTCGCGAAGGACGCCGTGGGCATGGATACCGCTCTCGTGGGTGAATGCCATCTCCCCCACGATTGCCTTGTTGGTAGGGAGCGGGACTCCTGTCATCCTTGAAACGAGCGACGAGAGATGGTAGATCTCCCCGGTCTTGATCCCGGTAGGATACCGGTAGAGGAGTTCAAGGGCCATCACCAGCTCTTCAAGAGGGGTATTTCCCGCGCGCTCCCCGATCCCATTCACCGTGACATGCGCACATTGTGCACCTGCACGGAGCGCGGCGACCGTGTTCGCCATGGCCATCCCCAGGTCGTCGTGGCAGTGGATGCTCAGGGGTGCGAGGCAGAGGTACGGGATCACTTCTGCCACCCGCTCGGGGGTCAGCAGGCCCACCGTGTCGCAGAAGCAGAGGCGTTCTGCGCCACGCTCCAGGCCGCCGTCATAGATCTCCTTCACAAACGCCGGGTCTGCCCTTGACGCGTCCTCACCTGAGAGCTCGACGATGAGCCCTCGCTCCCGCGCATACGTGACCGCAGAGAATGCCATCTCGCAGATCTGCGCCCTGGTCTTCCTCATCTTCTTCTCGATGTGCAGGTCGCTCACCGGTATGACGAGGTGGACCGAGTCAGCGCCATAATCGGCGGCAGAATCGATGTCCTGGACTACCGCCCTGACATACGTACAGACCTCCGCGTTCAGGCCCGCATCGGAGATAAGCCTGAGGGCTTCGCGTTCTCCATCAGATGCCGCAACGGAGCCGGCTTCCACCACGTGCACCCCGATATCCGAGAGCATCGTGGCGATCTCAAGCTTCTGCCCGGGATTCAGCGAAACGCCCGGAGTCTGCTCCCCATCCCGGAGAGTGGTGTCGAAAAACCGGATGTTACCGGGGAATAAAACGATCTGTCATGGAAAATCCACCACGAACTGTATGTTTGGGCGCAGGGGTATAAAAAAAGTGGGTTGGATGCGGTCTCAGCTGGCGCCCGGAGCCGCACCCGAGGCCTCGTAGATCCTGGTGATGTAGCGGGCCTCGAAGATGATCAGGAAGGGGAGGAGGATCAGGGTGATGAGCCAGCCGATGAAGGGGATCGCATTGAAGAGGCTGATCACGAACCAGATGATTCCGGCGACGATGAAGAGGATGATCAATGCAAGGATGTAACTGCCCCACCCAATCTTCCTGATAGTGTCGAGGATCGCCCCGAAGTTGAATGCCTCGCCGAATCTCTCGGTCCTTGCCATCCGGACAAACCCGACGGTTGAAAAGAGCGCGAGGATGATGGCTACAATGAAGGCGATCAGGAGGCCGACCATGAATGCCGCCACGAGCGGCATGAGTACTTCAATGTTGTTGGTGAAGAAGTCGGGATCACCGCTCATTGCCGCTTCCTGGATGGCCGCAAAGAATGCGAACCCTCCGAACACGAGGATGATGAGGATGACGGGAATCGCATAGATGATCGCGGCGACAAGAAGCTTCAGCCCATCGATGAACAGCTTCCCCCACTGTGTCGGTTCGGGAGCAGGTGTCTTTCCCCTCCAGATCTCCATCGTGTATCCCATCATCAGGGGGAAGATGATGGTGGATATGATCAGCAGTATCCAGCGCTTCCAGTGGCCGACAAGGCCGTCCTTTGCATAGCCGAGTGAGTCTCCGAGCATGTTGCCATAATCCATGTAAATCACCACGTATTGCAGAGATATGTGCCATCAGCGGTAATTTAAAAGTATCCTTGAGCAGGGGTCAACAGGCAACACAAAAGACAATCGACGTATTGATGCGGGGCGAGGTTCATTTCGAATCCCTGTGGAACGTGAATGATTAAGAAAAACGGTCTTTTCGCACTGCTATGTGGGCAGGATTGACGAACCGTTTATATCCAGTGGGGGCTGCTTATCCCCACACTCTTGCATATGATGTCAGCCGCTTCCCGCAAAATTGCCGCGAAGGTTCCACCAATCGATTCCCAAGGCAGCACTTCGGCTGCCAATAGTGCCTTTAGATGAGGCAAGAATGAGTTCGGAACAATGATTCGGATCGTAGAAATGGCGGCGTTTCGTTCACTGAATTGGTGTGCGAGACACCAAACTCGATCCAGTCCCCCACAAAACAGCGAGGATGCAAAAAAGGTCTGACTGTGGTGTCACGATACATTCGTTTCAGTCAGACCCGGATATCTGGATCATGTCATAAAATCTGGACGAAAAAAGGTTTCAAGGGGTGTAAGAACTGGATGTTCCGGTCGTATTTTCCGCAGAATCGTAGAGGATGCAGATATACCGGTGCATAAAAACCATGATAAACGGTGTAACGAGAATCAGGATGATAGAACCGATGTAGGGAATGAAACTCAAGACTACCTGGACGACAGCAACAATCACAACGACAATAATCAGTGCCAGGATGTAGGATCCCCACCCGATCTTCCCGATGGTAGCCAGAATAGCACTGAAATTGAAGGCTTCTCCTATTTTTCCCGTCCGTGCAAACCGGACAACCCCGACGACTGCCAGGAGCCAGAGGATTATCGCTGCGATGACTGCAATCAGGATGCCGGCAATCACACCGCCAAGGATGGGCAAAAGGCTGGGCATCATTGCTTCAAAGTCAGGTTCCGTTGGCATTGACATGAGGATCGGTAACGCGCTGAGTAGTGCAGCACCTGCAGTGACAGCAAGGATGATCAGCACGGGAATGAGATAGATAATTTCTATAACGAGGAGCTTGATTCCATCAATAAACATCCTCCCAAAACCGGTGACTTCAGGCAGCGGGACTTCGCCCCTGAGGACTTTAAGCAGGTATCCCATGGAAAAGGCACCCAGGATGATGGCCATCACGAATGCAATGACAAGCCCGATGATCAATGTTCCAATGAGCGACGCCGGAATGTCCGTTTCAGTGTAAGCCAGCAATGAAGCCCCCATGAGGAAAACCAAGAAAATGAATGGAATCACTGGAAGGAGGGTCAGCACTATCAGCATGATCCATGTCTTTGGGTTTTTTGTGAGTCCATCCTTGGCATATTCAAATGAATCGCTAATCATCTTTCCGTAATCCAAACGAATCACCACAGTGTGCAGATCAGGTGCCAGCCATTATAATTTAAATGTATCTTCGAAAAATGGTGTGAATTCTTATTAATGCCTGAAATGGCGGATTCCCGTGAAGACCATGGCAATGCCCAGGCGGTTTGCAGCCTCGATGACCTCCTTATCGCGAATCGATCCGCCGGGCTGCACCAGTGCAGTGGCCCCGGCAGCGGCAGCAACCTCCAGGGTATCAGGGAATGGCAGGAAGGCGTCCGACGCGACTGCGGATCCCGCAAGGGAGAACCGGGATTTTTCGATGGCGATCTTTGCCGCGTCCACGCGGCTCATCTGCCCTGCCCCGATCCCGAGCGTCCTCGTTCCATCCGCAAAGACGATGGCATTGCTCCGGGTATGGGCGCATACAATGCAGGCAAACTTCATCGCTTTCATCTCAGCCGGGGTGGCGTCCCGGTCGGTGACCACTTCCCAGTGCTCCTGGTAGGGCGGGGTATGCTGGACAAGGATTCCGCCATCGATACTCCGCAGTTCCCAGCCTTTTTCGGATGGAGGGAGGTGTAAGACCCGCAGGTTCTCCTTTTTCCCAAACGTCTGCAGGGCATTGCGGGTGAACCCGGCAGCAGCCACTACTTCGACAAAGGTGCGTGCAATCTCCTCTGCAAGGTGACGGTCCACCTCCCTGTTCAATGCCACGACCGACCCGTATGCAGAGACAGGGTCAGCCTCCCTTGCATGAAGGTAGGCATCGGCCAGCGTCTTTCCTACTGCAACCCCGCAGGGATTGTTGTGCTTGACGATCACCGCAGCGGGCCCGGAGAACTCCCGGACGAGACCTGCTGCAGACGAGAGATCAAGGTAGTTGTTGTAGGACATCTGCCTGCCCTGGAGGGGCTCGCTCCCCGCAATTCCGGCATTGCCGTACACTGCACCGGACTGGTGGGGATTCTCCCCGTACCGAAGTGTCCTCCCGTTCCGGAACTGGACGGTGTAGACCTCCGGGAATCCTGAGCCAGGGCTGTAAAGGTAGTTGCTGATTGCCGCGTCATACGCGGCGGTCCGGGCAAATGCCCGCTTTGCAAGCAGGTGGCGTTGTTCTGCTGAAAATCCCCCTGCCATGAGCGCATCCCTGACCAGAGGGTAGTCCGAAGGGTCCGTGACCACCGCCACGTCCCTGTGGTTCTTTGCGGCCGCCCGTATCATTGCCGGGCCGCCGATATCGATATACTCGACAAGATCCTCCAGCGGGAGGCCCTTCTTTGACATCTCCTCGAAAGGATAGAGGTTTGCGACCAGAAGGTCGATGGGGAGAATCCCCTCCGCCTGCATCACTCCGTCATCGATCCCCCGCCTCCCGAGGAGGCCGCCGTGGATGCGTGGATGGAGCGTCTTGACCCGCCCATTCATCATCTCGGTCGAGCCCGTATATGCCGATACCTCGGTGAAGGGGATCGAGGCCTCCTTCAGGGCGGCCCCGGTTCCCCCCGAGCTCAAGAGCGCCACGTTATTGCGGTGCAGTTCTCCTGCCAGGTCGACGATACCCTCCTTGTTCCACACCGAGAGCAGTGCCCACTTCATAGTCACCTATGGGAGATTATGGGATATGAGCATGATGCCGGCTCTCATCCAGAAGGAGATGCAGACGATCCCGTCCCTGTCCTGCTGGTCAATCATTATCGCATCAGGAAGGGTACCTATCTGCAGGATGAGAGAACCCCCCGTGAAAAAGGTGCTTTACTGGTGTTCCCGGTGCAACATCCCGCTCCTGGGCAGGTTATGCGGCTGCGGCGCAGAAGGACATGCCGTACCGCTCCTTCGCCCCTACGATGCCCGCCCTGCGCTCAGGGGGGATCGTGATCTCCTGGTCAGGCTCTTGCGCGAGCGCCACGGGACCGACAGGCTCCCACAGGTCATCGTGCTCAACAAGACCGGTGGGATGGATAGGAAGGACATGGTGATCGCGAACGGAGGGCGGTTCGGGTGGCTCTCGTACGACCCGGTGTTGAAGAAATACGAACTGGAGCTCACGTTCGAATCGCTCCCGTTTGTGATGCCCTCGGCAACAAGGAATGTCCTGGAACTGAAGGAGCTCCAGGGGGCCGGCAGGGATGTGGGAGAGGGGAGGCGGATAGGCGGCAAGCGATATCCTGCAGACGGGAAAGTGCCGGACGGGGGGGTGATCCTCAAATGGAATGGGAACGGCGGCGTGGGTATGGCCACCGGAGGAATGGTGAAGGTGAAGGAGGTGGGCCGCGTCAATTTCGTGGAATATCCCGACCCTGGCTGGGACACCGTAGTTACACGTAACAGGCAGCATCTCAAGAATATCGAGCGGAATGCCATTCGCTTCATCAGGCAGCAGGCAGAAGGCCACCGGTGCGTCAATATCTCGTTCTCCGGGGGAAAGGACAGCACCGCAACGCTTGAGCTTGCGCGGAGGGCAGGGTTCGAGGAGGCATTCTTTATCGACACCGGGATGGAGTTCCCAGAGACCCTCGAGTTCGTAAAAAGCCTCGGCATCAGGAAGGTCCTCCGGGGGAGGAACTTCTGGCGTGAGGCAGAACGACGCGGCCCGCCGAGAAAGGACGACCGCTGGTGCTGTGAAGTACTGAAACTGGCCCCGGTCAAAGAGTGGCTTGAAGGAAAGGGCGAATGCATCACGATCCAGGGAAACCGCTGGTACGAATCATTCGCCCGTGCAGGACTTCCCGCCACTGCGAGGAATCCATTCCACCCGTCGCAGCTCAATATCTCGCCTATCAGGAACTGGAGGGCGCTCGAAGTCTTTCTCTACATATGGTGGCGAAACCTCCCCTTCAATCCCCTGTACGAGAAGGGGCTTGAGCGAGTCGGGTGCTGGATGTGCCCGGCGATGCTCGAGAGCGAGTTCTGCTATGTTCGAACTGTTCACCCTGACCTCTACCGGGCATGGATGGAGTTCCTCGGAGGATGGGGCCAAAAAAAGGGCATAGACAGGGAGGCCATTGCCGCCGGCGCGTGGCGGTGGAAACACCTGCCGCCCAAGATGCGCGGGCGGGAAAGGGACTGAATCTCTCCTTCCCGGACCAGAATGGAACAAACCGGATTCCGGACCGTTTTTGATTGAATCACTCCGGTAACAGGGTTGCAGGGAGTGAAAAAATAAGTACGTTTATATAGAACTACAATGCAATAGATAACTGATTGCGGTATGGCTGAATCCAGAGAGGAGGAAAATTTTGACTCTGATGCACAAAAAGAGCAAGAATCTGGTACCAATTCCGTCGAACCTCCTTCCAGCCGGGAGGAGTTGCAGAAGAAGTATGATGAACTGAACGAACGGTTCATCCGCCTCGCAGCCGACTTTGACAACTACAGGAAGAGGATGGACCGGGACCTCGATGCAAAGGTGAAGTACGCGATCGAGGAGTTCGCGGTCGAGCTTCTCGAAGTGGTGGATAATTTCAACAGGGCTCTCTCGGCAGACTCTTCATCGGCCCGGGAAGGGATCGAGCAGATCCACAAGCAGTTCCAGGCAGTCCTGTCGCGTCACGGGATCGTTCCCATCGAGGCGAAGGGCAGGAAGTTCGATCCCCAGGAGCACGAAGCCGTGGCCTGCGAGTCCTCGGAAGAGGAGGAGGGGACAGTGATCGATGAAGTCTGCAGCGGATTCCGCATGCACGACAGAGTCATCAGGTATGCAAGAGTGACAGTGTCGAAAGGTAAGGAGAATGAGTAAAAATGGCAAAAGAGAAGATTCTGGGTATTGATCTGGGAACCACGTTCTCGTGCATGGCCGTAATGGAGGCCGGGAAACCGATCGTCATCCCCAATGCAGAGGGTCAGCGCACCACTCCGTCGGTTGTCGCCTTCACAAAGGACGGCGAACGCCTGGTGGGAAGCCTCGCCAAGCGGCAGGCGGTCACCAATCCCACCCGGACCATCCAGTCCATCAAGAGGAAGATGGGCTCATCTGATAAGTTGAAGATCGACGACAAGAGCTACACTCCCCAGGAGATATCAGCAATGATCCTGCAGAAGCTGAAAGCCGATGCAGAGGCGTACCTCGGGGAGAAGATCACGAAGGCAGTGATAACTACCCCCGCCTATTTCAATGACGCCCAGCGTCAGGCCACCAAGGATGCCGGGCGCATCGCGGGCCTCGAGGTGCTCCGGATCATCAACGAGCCCACCGCGAGCGCCCTCGCATACGGAATCGACAAGGAGCAGGACGTCACCGTGCTCGTCTACGACCTTGGCGGCGGGACGTTCGATGTCTCCATCCTCACGCTCGGAGACGGAGTATTCGAGGTGAAGGCGACCTCTGGGAACAACCATCTCGGCGGGGACGACTTTGACAACCGGGTCATGGACTACCTGGTGGAGGAGTTCCAGAAGAGGGAGGGGATCAACCTTCGCACGGACCCCATCGCGATACAGCGACTGAGAGATGCTGCCGAGAATGCAAAAATCGAGCTCTCCCAGAAGATGAAGACGAACATCAACCTGCCGTATATCACCACCGGGGCGACCGGGCCAAAGTTCCTGGATATCGATCTTTCCAGGGCAAAGCTCGAGCAGCTGATCGGGGACCTCGTGGAGTCGACTGTGGCGCCGGTCAAGCAGGCGCTCAACGATGCAAAGCTCACTCCCGACCAGATAGACCACGTCCTTCTCGTGGGAGGGTCCACCCGGGTACCGCTCGTGCAGGAGACGGTCAGGAAGATACTCGGCAAAGAGCCGGACAAGGGAATCAATCCCGACGAGTGCGTCGGCCTCGGGGCAGCCATCCAGGGGGCTGTCCTCTCGGGGGAGACCAAGGACATCGTCCTCCTCGATGTCACACCCCTCACGCTCGGGATCGAGACGCTGGGCGGGATCGCGACGAAACTGATCGAGAGGAATACCACCATCCCTACCCGCAAAAGCCAGATATTCTCCACCGCCGCAGACGGCCAGACAAGCGTCGAGATCCACGTAGTCCAGGGAGAGCGGGCGCTTGCGAAGGACAACTTCACCCTGGGGAAGTTCCAGCTGACCGGCATCCCGCCGGCCCCGAGGGGCATCCCGCAGATAGAGGTAACATTCGACATCGACGCCAATGGCATCATCCATGTCTCGGCAAAGGACCTTGGGACCGGCAACGAGCAGGCCATCACCATCAAGGGTGACAGGAAGCTCTCCGAGGATGAGATCAGGCGCATGATGGATGAGGCGAAAAAATTCGAGGGCGAGGACGCGAAGAAGAAGGAGGAGATCGAGATCCGGAACCTGGCCGACACCGCCATATTCTCATCGGAAAAGATGCTGAAGGAGCATGGAGGTACGGTCGAGCCTGCCGACCGGGAGAAAGTGGAATCCGGTGTTGCAGACCTCCGGAAAGCCCTCGAGGCCGACAACAGCGAGGAGATCCGTGCAAAGACAGAGACGCTCACCGAGGCGGTCTATGCCATCACCACCAAAATCTACCAGAAGGCCCAGGCCGAGAAGCAGGCACAGCAGGCGGCAGGCGCTGCGGGAGGGGGAGCGGGCAGTTCTCCGGGCGCAGGCGATGAGAACGTCGTCGATGCCGATTTCAAGGTTAAAGACGAGTGAGCCCGATGGACGCGGGTGATTACTACGAGATCCTGGGTGTCCCCAGGAACGCGGAAGAGAAGGACATAAAGAAGGCATACCGCAACCTGGCCCGGAAGTATCACCCCGATGTCTGCAAGGAGCCTGGCGCAGAGGAGAAGTTCAAGAAGATCAACGAGGCGTACAGCGTCCTCTCCGACTCCCAGAAGCGTGCGCAATACGATCACATGGGCCACGAGACCTATACCAGCGCCTCGAAGGGATCATACAGCGGCACGGGGGGCTTCCACGGCGGAGGCTTCAGCGCAGATTTCAGTGGGTTCGGGGACATATTCGATTTTTTCGGGGGGGGCTTCTCTGGTTCGCGGCAGTCAGGGCCGCAGTCAGGCTCTGACCTTTTGATGAAGATGCAGATCACGCTCGAAGAGGCGGTCTTTGGGGCGGACCGCGAGATCGAGGTGAACCATACCGAGGCATGCAGCCACTGCAATGGGACCGGGAGCGAGAGCAGGAAGCTTGTGAAGTGCCCGAGGTGCGGGGGTTCCGGCCAGATGAGGCAGATGAGCCAGACCATATTCGGGCAGTTCGTGCGGATGAGCACCTGCACCGAGTGCCGGGGCCGGGGCCGGATCCCCGAGAAACGGTGCACTGAATGCCGTGGAACCGGCCATACCCAGGTGCACCGGAAGGTCACGGTCCACATCCCGGCCGGCATCGACAGCGGGATGCGCCTCCGGATGGAGGGGTACGGGGAGGCCGGGGATTACGGTGCACCGAACGGCGATCTCTTCATCGAGGTGTACGTCCGGCCGCACGACCGGTTCAGGCGGTCCGGCGACAACCTGGAGACCGATGTGGAGATAAGCCCTGCCCAGGCCGTGGTGGGATCAGTGGTTGACGTGGAGACAATCGAGAAGCGGGCCGTGGAACTGACTATCCCTGCGGGCATCCAGCACAACACTGCGCTGAAGATCCCGGGAGAAGGGGTCAGGCGCAGGGGGAAGCCCGGCGACCTCCTTGTGAAAGTCAGGGTGGTGATCCCCAGGCAGCCGAAGGCTGAGGTGCGAGGCCTCTATGAGAAGATCCTGGAACTGGAGGGGCACCGCATGGCGGATTCAAAGAAAGGATTCTTCTCTGGATTCATGGGAAAGAAATGAACACCCCCACCTGGTTTCGGCAGATTCCCGTCATTCTCCCCTGAAGCACTTTCCTGACAGGAGACCGGGGCTTTCGCATCTGACCGGCTGTACCATCCGGTTTTTTGTTTCCAGCCGTCCAATGGTTGGGCGTGCACCTCCTCGTGGAGCTTGCCGGTGACCACCCGCACCTGCCATTTGCCGAGCTTGACCTCCTGGGGACGCTCATAGAGAGAGGTACCCAGGTTGCCGTGATCGACTGCAAGCGGCGGGAAGAGGTGCCGCGGCTGGCACTGGCCCATTCGGCAATGGAATTCCTGGGTTCATGCCCCGCCCGGAAGGACGCATTTGAACGCATGCTGAAGGATCTCTCGCTCACGAGCCCCCGACCTTTTGCAGGGCGGGCAAAAAAGATCCACGGTACCACGATTGATGCATCCCAGGCGGAACTCGAGAGGCTTATCGGGTCCCTCGTGCAGGGGGAGGTGAACCTGCAGGACCCGCAGGAGGAATTCCGGGTAATCGTATCAGGGTCCAGGTGCTACCTCGGCCGCGTCCTGTGGAGGAGCGACCCGCGACGGTTCGCAGGCCGGCGTCCCGGTGACAGGCCGTTCTTCCACCCCGGTGTGATGATGCCCCGGATGGTACGCGCATTGCTGAATATCTCGTGCGTGAGGAGGAACGAAACACTCCTTGACCCCTTCTGCGGCACCGGGGGGATGATCATAGAGGCTCTGCTTCTCGGAATATCCGGGGTTGGAAGCGATATCGACCCTGAAATGACGCGGGGAAGCAGGATGAATGCACGGGATGGCGTAATCCTCCTTGCCGATGGGAGGAGGCTGCCGTTCCAGGACGAATCGTTCGATGCGGTGGTCACTGATCTCCCTTACGGGCAATCCGTCTCCATCAGGGCACGCAGCCTTGACTCGCTCTACCGCGATGCACTAGGGGAGATCACGCGGGTGCTCAGGCCCGGGCGCCGGGCAGTCCTCGTCACCCATCGTGACGTCCGTGCCCTCGCAGCCACGTTCATGAGCGTGGAGGGCTGCTACTCCCAGCGGGTTCACAAGAGTCTCACCAGGCATATCCTTGTCCTTGCGAGGGAGGTGAATGGAGGATGAAACCGGAAGGTTCACACCATTCAAGTGCAATGAACGCGGAAAAAATGATGGAGCACTTATCGGCATGCATGGCGGGATGAAGGAGGAGCGGGGGGATTGTGCGGGAGAGATACGGGCATGCTCTTGTACTGATAAGGGAGTCCGCGACCTGAACGAGGACTCCTGTGGCGCATTCACCCTTTCATGCCCGGGGGGGAGGCTCTTTTTGCTTGCCGTCGCTGACGGGCTGGGGGGCCACCCGGCCGGCGAGGTGGCAAGCGACCTGGCAATCAATGCCCTTCGGAGTGCCGTCTCCATGGCGGTGGAGACACTCTCTGTTATGGACCCGAGCTCCCTCCGGATGGCCCTCGCATCCGGCTTTTCCTATGCCAACCGCGAGGTGATACGCCATGCATCGATATCCCCCGGCTGTGCGGGCATGGGGACCACGATGGTAGCAGCCATCATCAACCCGCAGGGAGAAGGGGTCGTGGGGAACGTGGGGGACAGCCGGGCCTACCTTGTGGGAGGAGAGATCAGGAGGATCACCAGGGACCACTCGAGAGTGCAGGAGATGGTGGACCAGGGGCTCATATCGTGGGAGGAGGCCGGGAGCCACCCCCTGCGCCATATCGTGACTAGGATACTGGGAAGGCCGGAAGACACTCCTGATCTCTGTCCATTCCATCTCGGGGATGATCTCCTCGTCCTCTGTTCGGACGGCCTTCTCGATGGTATCAGCGAGCAGGAGCTGCACTCGATTGCCCTGCATCATCCGCTCCCCTTGATCTGCCGACTTCTCGTGGAGAACGCAAGGGGGCGGAGCCGCGACAACATCACGGTGGTGGCGGCAGGGAGAAGATAATTGCGAAGGTTCAAACCTCTTTTTGCGCAGGGAAGAGGGAAAAACGGGTTATTTTTTTGAGCCGGGGGCAGCGGTCACGATTTGGACGGCTTCCACCATGGCGGGGAGCATCTCGGCAGGGAACCCCATCACCATCTCCCCGTCATCTATCCCAGAGAACTTGCGCGACCCGTCGCACCCGAGGGAGTAGTTGGCCCTTCCGGAGAGGTACGTCTGGGCGCAGGCATCTGCACACACTGACTGGATACCAGAGAACTCCGAAGATATCCTCCCGCCGAGCGAAAAGAGCGTAGCCTGGGCCAGCTTCAGCATTACCCTTGCCTGCGCAATGATGAGGATGACCTGGGGGGAGAAGTTGGTCTTCTCCAGGGGGGCATAGAGGGTTGCGACCGTCGCTCCTGACTCAACATGGGGGATCCTGTCGATCGTCCTCTTGCAGGCCGCGGTGCTCTCGAACTTCCCGAGCTTGTAGTAGAAATGGCCATTCTTCAGTGTCTCGGTGAGGGGCCGGAGCCCGAGCGCCCATGAGCCTCCCATGCATTCATGGTTCTCCACGGTCGCGTAGAAGACCTTCCCCTCCCGCCGTGCCATGTCCACCATCCTGCAATGGCGGAATGTTCCCTCCAGGTGCTCCATTCCTTCGGGGATGTCTTCCCGGTCGGTCGCCATCCTGATTGCTACGGGGGAGTAATTGAGGCCCAGCGCCTTTTTCAGGGCATCGGACGCAACTTTATAATCCATACGCTTCCTGATGGTCTCGTCCATCCATTCATCACTTCCTTTGATTCCCTAGAAGAGATGCTCGGGCTCATGAAAGATAAAACTGCCCCTATGAGCACAAAATGCGCTACAGGCGGCGCAACTTGTGATCGACTTTCCTGAAGAAGTTTTTTCGGGCATCGACAAAGAGCGCGGGCCTTGCTGCTCTCGTCACCATGATGCTCCCTTCAGTTCCAAGCTCTATTGATTTCTGCCCGTCTATCACGAGGGTTGCGGGCTTGGCGCTCTCGAGGCGCACCTCGAGGCTCCGCTCATTGCTTATCAGGTGGGGGCGGGACGAGAGCATGTAGGGCGCGAGCGGAACGAGAAGGAATCCCTCGATGCGGGGGTCCACGATGGGCCCTCCCGCACTCATGGCATAGGCAGTCGAACCGGTCGGGGTGCTGATCAGCAACCCGTCAGCCCTGAATCGCTCCGCTGCAATCCCGTCCACCACCACCACGAAACGAAGCATCTTGGCTGGCCGGCCCGTCACGATCAGGGCTTCGTTTAACGCCTGCCCGAGCACTTCCCCGTCTTTTGAGAGCGAGATGCGCATGCGGGGTTCGATGGCAAACCCCGGCCGAAGGGATCTGATAAATTCCCTTGCCTCGGCCGGTTCAAGGTCGGCCAGGAAACCCACTTCTCCCCAGTTGATGCCGAGGACTGGGACCTGCTTTTCCATCTTCTGCACGGTGTGAAGGATGGTCCCGTCCCCTCCCACCACCACCGCAAGATCTGACGGGGTGTCCCACGACCATAGCGCAGGGATCCCGAGTGCCATGGCGGTTGCCGGCTCGTACGAGACCTGGTGGTCGTCCTGCCCGAGCGCTTCCCCGAGGTCTTTGCTGAATGAGAGAGCCTTTGCGTCGTCTATCCGTGACACCAGCACGATCTTCATCGTCTGTTTCCTACCTCAGATACTCGATCACCTTGTGGTGCAGGACCCCGTTTGTCGCAACCATGCACCTGCCGATGGTCACCTCGTCGGGGAACCTGATGGGCATCCCCTCGAGATCGCTGACCTTGCCTCCCGCCTCGGTGCAGATCAGCATCCCTGCAGCCGCATCGGTGACCCTCAATGTGCCACGGATATCGATAAACCCATCTATCCGTCCGCACCCGATGTAGGCGAGTTCGAGTGCCGAAGCCCCGAGCAGGCGCCAACGGCGGATCTTCTGCCCGATATGCATCACCCTCCGGGGGTCGAATTTCCGGCCATATATACTCATGGCACTCTCGTCGAGATTGGATGTCCTCGAGACTCTCACCGCCCGCCCGTCCAGCCATGCACCTTTTCCCCGGATGGCAGAGAATGTCTCGCCGCTCGAAAGGTCGTGCACGAATCCCTGGAGCACGGTACCTTCCTCCGCATATGCAATAGAGAGCGCATAGAACGGGATACCTGCCACCGCGTTGTAGGTGCCGTCTATCGGGTCGAGAAAGATGGTCCCGGATTTCCCGGGGATCTCCACCTTTCCCGCCTCTTCGGAGATCAATGTCCTGCAGAGGGGGTGATCCTGCAGGAACCGGAGCACGCAGTCCTCTGCGACCTGGTCGATCAGCTTGGTGGGGGTGCGGTCCGCTCCCATGCGGACATTCCGGCCACCTTCCTCGGTTCCCACCAGGTCGCGGATCGCGCCCCGCACATCGCGGGCAAGGAGTGTACATGCGTCTAAAAACTCCATAGTGCCTGATCCGCCCGTTTCTGTAGGAGTATTTATCTGTAGATATAAAGATACATGTTACTGCGTTTTCACGCGGGCGTGAACCAGATGAAGGAACAGACAGAGGTAGGAAAGCTCAAGGAAGGGCGGTACATGGTCATTGATGACGAGCCCTGCAAGATCCTCGGGATATCCGTCTCGAAACCGGGCAAGCACGGGGCTGCAAAGGCCCGGATCGATGCAGTGGGCCTCTTTGACGGGGTCAAGCGGTCCATAGTCCAGCCTGTCTCGGCAAAGACGTACGTGCCCGTGGTGGAGAGGAAGAGCGGGCAGGTCATTACCATCAGCGGGAACACCGTCACCCTGATGGACATGAAGGAGTACCACAACTTCGAGATGGAAGTCCCCTCGGAGAAGCTTGACCAGATTGAGATGGGCAAAGAGATCCAGTACATGGAAGCCCTGGGAAAGAGGAAGCTCGACCTGGACTGATACTCCCTCTGTCCTTTCGCCATTCCTTTTTTGACTGTTTTTTTCACGCAATAACCGTGTGAGTGGAGGTGTGATGTGCTCCGGCATCAGAAGGAACACGCATTTCGGACCTTGCTGCAAGAGGCTGGAGAAATCCAGTGGGACGTCAGTATTTTCCGAGGTACCGCTCCGGGACCTTCACTTCCATCTTGTAGGAATACACCATGTGGGTATGCACGACGAAATAATATGACCTTGAGGTAGTCCCCTCGTAGAACTTCTCCACCCAGGGCCTGGGGTCACTCTCCTTCTCTTTCTCCCAGAGCGTGGCATCGAGACCACCTCGCGGTTCAATTCTCCTGACAAGCGTATGATCGGCGGCATCTCTCACTTCGATCGAAAAGGACGGAAACACTTCAGAAGCAGTAAAACCTGCAATCCCTGCTGCCCTTGATTCTGTTTTTCCTTCAAAAGTTGTCTTCCATGGGTTCACCGTATAATGTAATTCCCAGTATGGGAAAGGCATGGAGACCACCTGGGTAGTCCCGCCACCCTCGGCCTGTATCGATGCATAGGTGAGCAATTTGTCGGCAATGGGAGTCTCTTCAGGGAAGCGGGTGAAGGAAGGAGTGGTCATGGGGGTTCCCACTGCGACGTAGCCAAGGCTCTGCGAAGTGCCACTCCACGTAGGGGTCGGTGTCGGCGTCTTTGCCACTGTCAGTCTTGACGTTACCTGTGCCGGGGCCGCCTGATGCCCGGAGGGGGTGGGTGTAGGCCCGGGGGCGAATCCCGGGAGGGAGGGCAGGCTGAGATCAGGGGGATTTCCCGTGAGGACTGGTTTGACCACGACTGCCATGACCACGACCACACCGAGCAGGGCAAGGAGTATGGCCATGTCCCTCTTCTCCATACCATTGTGTAGGCGGCCTGTTCTTATAAGAAATCCCCTGGCGGACCCTCTCGTTCACCTCCTGTATACCGCGGCAGTCTCACCATACTGCAGCACATGCCCACGCATCGCTCCTATCAGATCTCCCTTCGATGCACCGGGCGAGAGATCAATCATCCGGTCAAGCCCCCAGACTTTGAAGGTGTACCGGTGAGTGTTCCCGCGTGGGGGGCACGGGCCGGTATAGCCGATCCGGCCAAGATCGTTTCTGCCCTGAACGGCCTCTACCGGGTTCGATATGATGCTCTCCTTGGGAAGGCCGGGGGGGATGACATCCACGGGGGGGAAGTTCCAGGCCAGCCATGGAGAGAACGAGCAGCAGGACGGGATAAAGGGGTTCACGGCCATGATTGCAAGTGAGTTCGAGGAAAGATTGCCGATGCGTATACGCGGCGAGGAGTCATCGCCGTCACAGGTATGGGAAGGCGGAAACTCCAGGAAATCGAGTTGCACGATAAGTTTCTCCATCTCTCTCGACACAACTGTACATGTCCATGGCTGCTTGAAGCTGACGGACACGAGGATTGGCAGGTCATGAGGGATCTAGTGCTCCATGGATATACGGACGGAGCGTCCCGGGGAAACCCGGGACAGGCCGCATGTGCGTGTGTCCTGGTCGATACAAACGGAGAGATCGTGGCGAGGGTGGCCCGCGTGCTGGGTATACGCACCAACAACGAAGCCGAGTACCAGGCAGTGATCGATGCGCTGAATACAGCGGGCTCTCTCTCTGCCAGCCGCATCACAGTCTGTTCGGACAGCCAGCTGGTGGTCCGGCAGCTTCGCGGGGAGTACCGGGTCAGGAAGCGACATCTCCTCGAATTGCACGGCAAGGTAAAGGATCTGGAGCGGCACTTCCTCTCTGTGGAATATCGATCGGTCAAGAGAGGCGATCCCTGGATCAGGATGGCGGACAGGCTCTGCAATGAGGCGCTTGATTCGGCAAATACCTGATATTCATGCAGGGATTGCCACCATGATCACTATTTAATGCTCTTTCCGCGCAATAGTTAAGACTATCCAATCGTGTTATATCGAGGATATCCATGACAGAAAAGGCCGGCACCACGCCAGAGGAATGCAACGGGGTATGTGAAGGGTGCCCCAGTGCACAGCAGTGCGACAGCGACAAGAAAGATACCAAGCCCAGGGGGCTGCCCCCAAAGGCTGAGATAGACGTGGATCATGTCATCCTGGTACTCTCAGGAAAGGGAGGAGTGGGTAAATCGACGGTGGCGGTCAACCTCTCGTTCGCGCTCTCGGCTCACGGGTATAGCGTGGGTGTTCTTGACCTGGATATACACGGGCCGAATGTCCCGAAGATGCTCGGGCTTGAGGGTCATCACCTCACCACTCTCGGCAAGATGATCCAGCCTGTCAGGGTCACCGGGAATCTCGCCGTCGTCTCCATGGCCTTCCTCCTGCCGGACAAGAGCACTCCCGTCATATGGCGCGGGCCCATGAAGATGAGCGCCATCGGCCAGTTTCTGAGCGAGGTGGACTGGGGGCACCTCGATTTCCTCGTGGTAGATCTGCCGCCGGGAACCGGTGACGAGGCACTCTCAATCGTCCAGCTGGCCCCGAACGTCAGGGGCGCCGTGATCGTGACCACCCCACAGGAAGTCGCCACAATGGATGCATTGAAAGCGGCAAAGTTCGTGGAACAGCTCAAGATCCCCGTGCTCGGGATCGTGGAGAACATGAGCGGGATGATCTGCCCGCATTGCAAGGAGGAGATCGACCTCTTCGGCAAGGGTGGGGGAGAGAAAATTGCAGGTGAACTCGGAGTTGCGTTCCTCGGCAGCATCCCCCTTGACCCCGACATGCGGAAAGCCGGTGACGAAGGAAAGCCTTTCATCATCAGGAGCAAGGACAGCCCCACCTGGAAGAGCGTCGACAAGGTGATGGAAGCGCTGGTAAGGGCGGTTGAAGAGTAGATGACGCTGCTCGAGGTTCTCACTGGCGAGGAGAAGCCCCTGGATATCTATGCCGATATTGTGCCGGTCCTTGAGGACATCAACCTTTTTCCTGCGCGGGTTGAAGGCATATACAGGAAGGCGATGAGGTATGAAGACGAATCGCTCGACCGCCTCCGTTTTGCGTTGTTAAGGCTCCAGATCCATGCTGACATCCACCGGAATGAGGACATGGAGCGTGCCCAGGCGATCAAGTATGCCTCGGTGGTGCTCGAAAAGGTAATCTTTGGGTCCCTGATGATGGGACACGAAGAGCTTGAGCACGACTGAACCCTCTCTTCTTTTAAATGGCCTCTTCCCCCCAATCGTGTTTTCTCTCTCCTCCCTTTCAGTGAATAAAGTATAAGCCGGGCGGATCACGTACCTGATCCATATTCCGCGGTGAGAGAATGGAGAAGTATGCATTCGTGGCCCGGGTCCCGGACCAGCCGGGCTCCCTGCACAAGGCCGCCGAGATAATCTCCTGCCATAACGGGAATATCAACAGGATACAATTTGATCGCAGGATAGATCCTTATACCGTCTTTTTTGAAGTGACCTCAACCCCGGAGGCAAAGCAGGCGATCAGCAAAGGGCTCCTTGAACTGGGCTATCTCCAGACTGCCCTGAAACCCTTGAGCTTCCTGAAACTCTCCGTCCATATCCCTCATACCCCCGGTGCACTCCTCGACTTTCTCCAGTGCACTACCGCACTGCGGGCCAATATTGCCATGATCGATTTCGACGACCGGGGGAGCAACCCCGACCTGCTGACCGTGAGCCTGAACCTGGAGGAGAGCGCGGCTGTTTCATCCCTTCTCGACCAGCTCAAGACGCGCTACCGTATGGAAGTGCTCGAATACGACACGAGCGGGAAGCACCTCGATGACACGGTATTCTACCTCAGGTTTGCACAGGCAATCCGCGGCCTCGTCGGCGAGTCGGAGGATGGGTTCCTGCTGAGGCTTCTGGGAGATGTCAACCATATCGTGCAGGAGCTGATGAACCGCGGGCAGGACCCGAGGCTTGTCTTCGAGAGTATCCTTCTCACAGGCGAGACCCTCCGGGACACGAGGGGTCCTGCGTTCTACGCAGATGTGCAGCAGATACCTCTTGCCGATGACTTCCTCCTCGTCTGCATCCAGCCACCATGCGGGGGAAACGTGTTCCTGCTCGAGACCCCGGGAGAATGCGTAATGGTCGATACCGGATACGGGATCTACTCTCAGGACATTGCCAGGGTGATCAGGACACTCCGGCCTGGTGCGATGGACAGGCTGTCGCGCATGGTCATCACCCACGCAGACGCCGATCACTGCGGAGCGGGAGGCCACCATGGCGTCCCTGCGTTAATGCACCCCGGGACGAGGGAGATCATCCGGGTATCCAACAGGGCGTACGGTTCAAGGAGCCAGTCATCCATCCTCGAAGAGGTGTATACCACCCTCATCAACCTCTTCTCGCAGTTCTGTCCCCCAGGGGACGTGGTGCTCCTTGTGCCATCCGGCGAGACCCGGAGGAACCGTTTTGCCCTCCTTGCCACGCTCGACGTGGGGAATCACCCGATCGAGGTGCTGGAAGGGATGGGTGGCCACCTCCACGGGCAGATCTACCTCTACTCGCGAGATATCGGGGTGTTCTTCTCCGCCGATACCGTGATAAACTTCGATCACCTGACCACGGAGAGGGCGCGATATAATACCCTGGCGGTGAACCTGGTGACTTCCGTCAACGTGGACAGCGAGCGGGCGAAGGAGGAGAGAAAGGCGATTCTTGACATGGTGAGGGAGACGGCAGGCCCATTTTACAGGCAGAGGGAAAAATGCCTCGTATGCGGGGGCCATGGTCCCGTCTCGGTTTTGGAAGGGAGATCCCTCCTCCCCTTTGGCGAAGTGGTTCACATCCCCCCCGTGGGAGAGGGCTGCCCCCGCTGATCTCTTCGGGAGGCAAGGGAAGCGAGCGCGGCAAGGGACATGGCTGTGACCCCGTTCCTGGTGCTGTCTTCGGGATCAAGGGAGAAGCGTGGGCTGTGGAGGTAAATCTCACCCAGACTTCCCGTGCCGAGGCGGAGATAGCAGAGCGGGATAGGCGGGCTGACCTCCCCGAAAACCCCAAAGTCCTCGCTCCCCGTGAGAGGAGCCATGCGGTGGATACGGTCCCTTCCGACGCACAGAGCGAGTGCGGAGGTGATCCTCGCGGTGAGGTCCGGGTCGTTCTCGATGGGAGACACCGATTCATCGAGTAGGGTTACCACCGGGAGACGGTCTTTGGGGATCCCCGCACTCATTGCGGCGTGTTCGCAGACCCTTGCAATGGAATCGAGGATCAGGTCGCGGACTGCCCTTTTGAAGTAGCGGATATTCACCTGGAGCTCCACCTGGTCCGGGATCGAGTTGTGCTTGGTGCCCCCATGGACGGCTGCCACCGTGATGAGACCAAACTCCCCTGTGGGCACCTCTCTCGTGATGATGGTCTGGAACTGGAGGACCAGCTGAGCCGCAAGGACGATTGGGTCGCGGCAGCGGTCAGGATGAGCGGCATGGCCCCCGATACCACGCACGATGATGTCCAGCGATTCTGCGCCCGCGGTGAAGATTCCTTCACGGTACCCCACGTGGCCGGCAGGAAGTTCCGGGGAGACATGGAATGCAAGGGCACAGTCGGGCCTGGGGAACCGGGTGTAGAGTCCGTCATCGATCATGCTTTGCGCGCCTGATCCCTTCTCTTCGGACGGCTGGGCAACGAGGACCACTGTTCCGGTCCACCGGTCACGTATTCCCGAGAGGTAATGTGCAGTCCCTGCGAGCACCGTGCAATGGAGGTCATGCCCGCAGGCATGCATGACGCCGACCTCCTTTCCATCCGGCGTGGAGCCCTTCTCACGGCTGGCGTAGGGAAGGTCTGTTGCCTCTTCAATAGGGAGTGCGTCCATGTCGGCACGGATCATCACCACCGGGCTATCCCCGTTCTCCAGTACTCCCACCACGCCGTGCCCTCCAATCCCCCTGGCAACCCTGAACCCGGCGGACTCCATCTCCCTGGCGATGATTCCGGATGTCCGGACCTCCTGCCCCGAGAGTTCCGGGTGGGCGTGGAGGTCCATGTACAGCGATACCAGATAGGGAAGGTGTTCTTCCAGGTATCCTGAGAGGGACGGGAGGTGATCACAGGGTGAAGGGGGACACATGCCGGGCGACATTTCATATCCTGCCCGATGCTTTCATCTCGAGGTAGCGGCGAACAGACATCTCCAGGTATTCCTCCTCAGTGTCGATACCGACGAATTGGCGACCCAGGGAGCAGGCGGCAAGGCCTGTCGTGGAACTCCCTGCGAATGGGTCGAGCACCATGTCGCCCACCTTCGTGCAGGCTGTGACGATCCGGGTAAGGAGGGCAAGAGGCTTCTGTGTGGGATGGGACCCGTGGACCTTCTCTGAAGCCCTGGGGGTTGGGATGCTCCATACTGTGCGCATCTGCTTCCCCTCGCGCTTCAGGGAATCTTCTTTCCAGTCACCGAATTTCATCTCCTGGTAATTGAACATGTGCTTCCCTTCCTGAAAGCGTCTCGCCCAGAGGAGAGTTTCGTGGCTGGCAGTGAAGTAACGGCAGCTCAGGTTCGGAGGAGCATTGGGCTTGAACCAGCAGATGTCGTTCAAGATCCGGAACCCTTCCCGCTGCAGTGCAAACCCGCAGGTATAGATGGAATGGTATGTCCCGCTGATCCAGATGCTTCCGTTCTCCCTCATCACCCGCCTGCAGGCACGGATCCACCCGGTATGAAAGCGGAAATCCTCGTCGATGCCATTGCTCGCGTCCCAGGGGCCCTTGTCAACAGATGCCCGCTTTCCCGACTGGCAGGTGAATCCTCCGTTGGAAAGATTGTAAGGCGGATCGGCAAAGACGAGCCCGAATTCTCCTGCCGGCATCTCTTCAAGGACCTCCTGGCAGTCACCAAGGTAAAGGGTGAAGTGACCATCGCGGTAATAGGGTCTTGTCTCCATCGAATGTCCCCACGTTCGGGTTAATGCGGGTCTCCGGCCGTTTTGGCAGAGAGTGGTGAGATTGGCCGGCTTATTCTCTGTGGGTAGTAGTCTGTTGCATGACGGATATAAGCATAGCCGGTCGGGGAAAATCTGGCGAGACCGGCAACATCTATCGTCTCATGGGACAAAACTACACGTGAAACAGCATGGCGGCACACGGGGTCCAGGACATGATGCGCCTTATGGCCAGGAGGATCGGGCGTATCGCCGAATCTCTCTCTGATGACGAGGTGGAGGAATTCGTTGAGGAAATACTCCGTGCAAGGCGGATCTATGTCCTGGGAGCAGGCAGGTCGGGGCTTGTGGCCAAGGCATTCGCCATGCGGCTCATGCACCTTGGCCTCTCATCGTTCGTGGTCGGAGAGACCATCACCCCTGCAATGAGCGGGGATGACCTCATCGTCGTCTTCTCGGGGTCGGGCCGGACGAAGACCGTTGCCGATATCGCAGAGACCGCCAAGGAGATTGGGGGGAGGCTTGCGCTCATCTCCTCGAACCGGGACTCGAGAATCGGGCGTATCGCAGACATCATCGTGATCATCGAGCATCAACGGGACGAGGTCAAGGATGATGGGGCCGAGTTCGAGATCCGGCAGATGATGGGGGAGCACAAGTCCTTTGCTCCCCTCGGGACTCTCTTTGAGACTGCTGCCATGATCTTTGCCGACGCGGTCATCTCGCGTCTGATGGAGATCACGCAGATCGACGAGAAGGCTTTGAAGGATCGGCACGCGAACATTGAGTGAGGAAGGTTATCATGGAGAAGGTACGATGTGCAGGGAGGTGCCTGGGGATCGAGATCTCGGGCATACGCAAGCTCTTCGAGGCGGCCGGGCCGGGCTCGATCAACATGGGGCTCGGGCAGCCGGATTTCGACACCCCTGAGCATATCAAGGAAGGGGCGATCCAGGCGATCCGGGAGGGAAAGACGGCCTATACTTCGAACATGGGGATCCCTGAACTGCGCGAGGCGCTGTCGGTAAAGTTTCGAAACGAGAACGGGCTCGCATACTCCCCCGACCAGATCCTCGTCACGGCGGGTGCGAGCGAAGCCCTTCACATCATCATGCACGCGCTTGTCGAGGAGGGCGACCGGGTGCTGTATGCAGATCCCGGGTTCGTCTCGTATGGAGCGCTCGCAGTGCTCGCCGGCGGACGTCCTGCCGGAGTGCCCCTCGACAGCGCCCTCCGCATAGACGTGGAGGCTGCCAAGGAGATGATGGACGGCGCACGCCTCTTTGTCCTGAACACTCCAGGGAACCCCACCGGCGCGGTGGAGACCAAGGAGAACATCCGTGCGCTCGTGGAGTACGGGAACGACCGCGGGGTGACCATCGTGAGCGACGAGGTGTACGAACACTTCATCTACGGCGCCACGCACTGGAGCGCCGCTCGTTTCGGGGAGGACGTGATCACGGTGAACGCGGCCAGCAAGACCTATGCCATGACGGGCTGGAGGCTTGGGTACCTCGCCGGTCCGAAAGAGTACGTCGAGCAGTGCCTGAAGGTGCACCAGTACTGCCAGGCATGTGCGACCTCCATCTCCCAGTATGCGGCGTTGACCGCATATACCGGGCCCCAGGACTGCGTGGAGGAGATGAGGAGGGAGTACCAGGCCCGGAGGGATTACCTCTGTGGGGAGGTCGCCAGGATGGGCTTTTCGTTCCCAGTCCCCGGGGGGGCATTCTACCTGTTCGCACCCCTCGGAAAGGGCCTCGTGGAACGCGTCCTGAAGAAGGGAGTCATCATCGTTCCCGGTGAGGCGTTCGGGTGCAATGCGCCGGAATATGCCAGGATGAACTATGCCACCTCCCGCGAGAACCTGAACGCCGCAGTGGAGAGGATCAGGGAAGCCATGGAGGGCTGAATCATCATGGTCAGGGATTTGCTTACCAGGTTGTCCAATGCCCACGGGATCTCCGGAAGCGAGGGCAGCATCACAGGAATTGTCCGAAAAGAACTGAAAAATTTCGTGGACGAGATCCGCGAGGACCGGATGGGAAATCTCATCGCGGTGAAGAAAGGGAACAACTTCAAGGTGATGCTTGCGGCCCATGCCGACGAGATAGGGTTGATGGTCAAGTCAGTCGACGAGAAGGGGTTCATCAGGTTCGTCGCACTCGGCGGATGGTACGCACCGACACTCTACAACCAGCGTGTGGTCCTGCATGGCAGCAGGGGCCGGGTCTTCGGCGTGCTGGGCGGCAAACCTCCCCACAAGATGGACGAAGAGGAGCGCAAGAAGGGGGTGAAAGTGGACGAGATGTTCATCGATGTGGGTGCCTGCAGCAGGGAAGAGGTCGAGCAGATGGGAGTGGGAGTCGGCACTCCCGTCTCGGTGGACAGGGAAGTTGCGCCCCTTGCGAACGGACGGCTCACGGGCAAGGCGTTTGATAACCGCGTCGGCGTTGCCATGCTCGTGAAGACCATGCAGGAGGTGAAGTCCCCCCTCACCATCTACGCAGTATTCACCGTGCAGGAGGAGGTGGGGCTGAAAGGCGCAAAGACCAGTGCATACTCTCTCCAACCCGATTGCGCGATTGCAACCGACGTGACCATCCCCGGCGACCACCCCGGTATTGACCAGAAGGATGTCCCGGTGGAGATGGGCAAGGGCCCGATAATCACCATCGTGGACGCGAGCGGCAGGGGCCTCATCGCAAGCCGGGTGATGGTGAAGTGGCTGTGCGATGCCGCAAAGGCACATGACATCCCGGTGCAGCTGGAGGTGGGGAGCGGGGGGACGACGGACGCCACTGCCATACACCTGGAGAGGGGTGGCATTCCCAGTACCACGCTTTCAATCGCAAGCCGGTATATCCACTCGCCCGTCGAGGTGGTGGATGTCAGGGATATCGAGGAGGGGGTCCGGCTCCTCGTCCATGCACTGGAGAAGAAGCCGAAGTTTTAGGTTTCCTGCGAACTGACTCCCTGTGGATCTAACGGAATTCCCCTGTTTTTTCCCATCCGCTGTCTATACGCGCGGAAGTATCGACCCATCCGGATTTGAGCTCGTATTCCTCCCGGTCCTGCCCTGGGGAGACCACACCGCTATCTCGAGGGACTATATCCATTATCTCTTATAATCGGCGTTTATTTTTGATAATAATGAATTTGGGACGTAATATATTCGGGACGAAATGAGGGGGGACTGCCCATGCGGACCCCTGCCAGAAGTGGGATGTTTCAATATTGTTGATCGTTGTCCCAATCGGAAATTCGCCATGAGTTGAGTTCAGGAGTTGCAAAATACGCCCGATTTTGGCTCTGATGAGGGAAAGTTTTAAATATATACATGAAGAGGATATGTTGAATACATTTATTCGGGAAACGAAGTCTGATATCACCTTCGATTCCCGATTGGGGAATGTATACAACAATGCAACTGAGGTACCCGTATGAAATGCGAAAAAGGGCTGCAGATAGCGATACCTATGGTCCTGTGTCTCCTCCTCGTGCTTCCCGCAAGCGCCGCCCTTGGCGTGACCGGGATCAGCCCGTCTTCGGAGCGGAACACCGGGACTGTATTCATCACAAACCTTTCAGGTACAGACTTCCCTGACCAGGGATTACTCCAGGTGGCACTGAACAGGACAGGCTACGCGGAGATTGCCGGCCAGTTCGTGACAGTGGTTTCGCCAACAAAAGCCACCTGCGTCTTTGACCTCCTGGATAAAGAAGCAGGCGACTGGAACGTGACGGTGACCAACACCACCAGCGGTGAAAAGGTCATCTCGCCTGTTATCTTCACCGTCAGGAACCTCCCGCCAGAAGTCAATGCAATTGACCCGGACGACCGGGAGAACACTGCGCCGGTCTATATCCACAACCTGTCGGGATCCCATTTCCGCGGTCCCGCCACTGTCACCCTCTCACTTGAGGGTGAGGAAATCGACGCCACGAACGTGACGGTTCAGTCGTCGGACATGATCACCTGCAACCTGGGCATCACCGGTGCGACGCCCGGAGACTGGAACGTGACGGTCACCAACTACGACGGGCAGTCCGATGTCCTCGAAGCCGGCTTCAGGATCAGGGACCCGAAGCCTACCGTCACAGGCATCAACCCCTCAGAAGGGACCAACGATATGGTCGCCATCGGAATCACGGACCTTTCCGGCACCGGCTTCATGCAGGGAGCCACAGTCAACCTGACCAGGACCGGTAAGCCGGACATCCCCACCATAAACGGCGCAATTGTACAATCGCCTACCAACATCCTCTGCTTCTTCAACCTGAGCGGCGCCGCGGTGGGTAAATGGGACGTGGTCGTCACGAACCCCGACCTCTACCAGCAGTCGGGAGTCCTCGATGAGGGATTCACGATAAAATATCCGGATAAGCCGGATGTTGCAGGGATAAATCCCGCCACGGGAGTGAACGACGACTGGATCGACGCAAACGTGACAGGGACCGGCTTTCACCAAGGTGCGACGGTAATCCTCTCTCAGGGGGCACAGAACATCACGGGAACCGATGTCCAGGTGGTCTCCGGCAGCGACATCGGTGTCAGGTTCAACCTCACCGGTAAACCGAATGGTTTTTGGGACCTGACGGTGACCAACGACGACGGCCAGGATGGAACAAAAACCGCTGCATTCAACATAACGAACCCCCCGCCGACCGTGACCTCGGTCATTCCCGGGTCGGGCTCGAATGCAGGATGGGCACCTACTCTGAACATATCCGGCACCGGTTTTGTTGCGACACCTGTGGTGACTTTCTCAAATGCCACGCATTCTTTCAATGCGGACGGTGTGACATGGAAGAGCAGTACATGGCTCCAGGGGAACGTGAACCTCGCGGGGAAAGCGGCAGGCGACTACAATGTCACGGTGACCAATCCTGATGGGCTATCGAGTGCACCCTTCAGCAAGTTCACCGTCGTGAACCCTGCCCCAACGGTCGTTTCATTCGATCCCGAACAGGGTATGACCACCGAATCTGGCAAGGTAGTCACGGTCACCGGCACATATTTCCTCGATGGTGCGGGTGTCAACCTCACGAAGTCAGGCAAGCCAACCATCATTGGAGACGTCACGTTCGGGGGCCCGACCTCTCTTTCCAGCGTTTTCAACCTGACCGGGAGCGAGGCGGGGGCCTGGAACCTGGTCGTCACAAACCCTGACGGAAATTCGGTTCAGGCCGCCGATCCATTCATCATCACCAACCCGCCACCGAACCCGACAAGTATTCTCCCTTCATCCGGTGAAAATTCAAACCCAATTGCAGGAGCGACACTTCATGGAACGGGGTTCCTGCCCGATTCAGCAGTGAAACTGGTGAAAGGCACGGGCATCATCCAGGCTACGATCCTCAATGTCAACGTGACCACCCAGACGATAATGTGTGTCTTCAACCTTGATGGTGCAGCAGTCGGCCCATGGGACGTGGTGGTCACGAACACTGCCGACAACCTGAACGGCACCCTGCCTGGCGGGTTCTTCATCAGATACCCTGCCCCGCCCAACCCGATCTCGATCGACCCCGCCTTCGCACCAAACAACGCTCCGGTTACCATCACAAACCTGTCAGGGACCGGGTTTAAGCTCGGTGCGACCGTCCTCATGAACAGGGGTGGAACAAACATCACAGCGACGAATGTGACGGTAAGCAGCGCAGAGAAGATCACCTGTAACTTCAATATTACCGGAGCGACCCCTGACCTGTGGGACGTCATTGTCATCAACGAGGATGGCCAGTCCGGCACCAGGGCAGATCTCTTCGAGGTAAGGTACCCTGCGCCTGCCGTGATCAGCGTCAGTCCCAGCAAGGGCGACAATAACAGGGCAGCACTCCCCGTGAGCATTACCGGGAGCGGATTCAGGCAGAATGCCATGGTAAGGCTGAACAGCACGTTCGCACCTGATGTCGTTGCCACCAACGTGAGCGTTAGCAGCGCCTCACAAATGAGCTGCACGCTGAACCTTTCCGGGAAGGCGGTAGGAGACTACTATATCATTGTCACCAATGACGACGGACAGTCGAATTCACCGTCATCGGGTGCGCTGTTTGTGGTCGAGTATCCCACCCCGGGAATTCTCTCCATTACCCCTGAAAAGGGAGCAAATGACAATCCGGCACTCGCCTGTTCATTATCGGGGAGTAATTTCCGTCCCGGAGCAGAGGTGAGGTTCGTGAGGAGCGGGTATGGCGATATCCTCGCGACGGGAGAGGTGGTGGTCGACGCCAATACCCTGAACTGCACGGTGAACCTGGCAGGAAAGGCTGCAGGGGACTGGACAGTGGTCGTTAGGAATGATGACAATAAACAGGGTGTCCTTGTCGGAGGATTCAAAATACTACCTCCACCACCGGCACTTGACTTTTCCGGCAGCCCCACCTATGGAACGGTGCCCCTGACAGTCCAGTTCACGGACCAGACTCCAAATTATGACGGACCATGGGTATGGGACTTTGGCGATGGATCGGTGAGCGGGGTATACGAGAAGAACCCCATTCATACTTACAATGCAGTGGGATCGTACAATGTGACACTCACAGGGGTCTACGATAATGACCTCATCACTGTCACGAAACCATACTACATCACCGTGGTAAGGGCACCCGTTGCAGATTTCACCGCAAACCCGACTTCGGGTAATGCTCCGCTCCTTGTCAGGTTCACCGACACCTCTGACGGAAACCCCAACTTCTGGGTGTGGAGGTTCGGCGACGGGACAATTTCGAATACCCAGAACCCGTTCCACCTGTATACCGCTCCTGGAGTCTATTCCGTGAGCCTCACAGTGAAGAACGCGGCGGGTTCGGACACCCTCACGAAGACGGATTACATTACCGTCAGAGCGCTTCCGGTCGCTGAATTCGCTGCGAACAGGACAACAGGGGATGCCCCGATGGCAGTCCGGTTCACTGATCTGTCCACGGGTGTTCCAAGCAGCTGGGCATGGGTATTCGGAGACGGGTCTACATCCACGGAACAGAATCCCAACCACACCTACACAACGCCTGGGAACTACAATGTCCGCCTGACTGTGACCAACAGCGCCGGGACCGATACCAAGACAAAGAACAGCTATATCAGGGTGAACGAGGGGATGCAGGCAGCATTTACCTACACTACCAGCAACCCCGGAAACCTTGCCCCCCTGACGGTCGCATTCACGGACACCTCGAGCGGATCACCGTCCCAGTGGGTTTGGAACTTTGGTGATGGGTTCATCGCGATGGAGAGAAACCCAATCCACACCTATACCACGCCTGGGAACTACACTGCAACACTGACGGTGTCTGATTCGAAACAGAGCTCCTCTGTTTCGCAGGTCATCGAGGTCAAACAGAGGCTCTTTGCAGATTTCAGCGCACAGCCTGCGAAAGGATCAGTTCCCCTTACCGTCAGGCTCTCAGACCAGAGCATAGGCGAGCCGAACAGCTGGACATGGGTGATCACGAAAGATCCCTACAATGTCACTATCTTTGAACCCGGGAGCAGGACCCAGGTCTATACCTTCAACGATCCCGGCACATATGATGTGCGACTCACGGTAACTGACAGCTATGGGAACATCGCGACAATCCTGAAGAGTGACGTCATAGAGGCGCTCCCCTTCCCATGAGGTGAAGGGGAATACCCCTCAGTTGCTTTTTTTTGTTGTTTTGAACTCATCAGGATATACTCCAATATCGTATCTCCATCACCTGTCGCGCCGGATTGTTCCTGGATCGCACCCTTGTGGTGAACCGGGAGCAATACAACGGCAAAAAAAAATATGTCGATTCACAGAGTGTGCGGTATCGGGAAGGCAGGCGGATATGACCGCAGTGAATGTATCCAGACCGCCCTTGTTCCCCGATGCTCTCATCTCAATAGTCCCGGGTTATTCTGCTGCCTTCCTCTTCAGTTCGCCGATCATGTCCCGCAGCCGGATGGCTTCCTCAAAGTCCAGGCGATCGGCAGCCTGCTGCATCCGTGCCTCGAGCTCGACGAGGAGGTTCGGGATCTCGGACTTCGGGATATGCCGTGTGTCCTTGATGTCGACCTCCTTCTCGGGGACGGGTTTCCGTATAGTCTGTGGCGTGATGTGATGGGTGGCATTATACTCGAGCTGGAGCGCCCTCCTCCTCTCGGTCTCCGCAACGGCTTCGCGGATCGAGCCGGTGAGAATGTCAGCGTAGAGGACCACACGGGAGTTCGCGTTCCGGGCGGCCCTCCCGATGATCTGGATGAGGCTTCGGGCATCGCGCAGGAACCCCTCCTTGTCCGCGTCCAGTATCCCGATGAACCCCA
>CAZRCH010000022.1:0-29243 GCA_964598545.1 uncultured Methanolinea sp.
GTAAATCCCGGTATACTGGCCAATAAAAGTGGCATTTTGCTTCAACCACTCCACACTCTCCCCCGATGGTTCAACCGCAAGAATGTCTGCTGTCATAATGATGAAAATACGCGCTCCACTATATTCATTTTTAAGATTCTCGAGATCATTCACGCCCGAAGCGCCCAGTTGAATCGTATTATCACGAGTTGAATCATAATAAAAATCCAAAGGTTGTTGCATGTATGAGGGGAGAAGAACAATCACATCGCCATCAATGGTGTATTGTTCAAATTCATCTGCAAAATCACGCCAGTTTTCCTTTGTCTGAACAGTATAATACTGTGAAAGCACAGGGACATTCACCAGAAAAATGCACGCGATTAACGCATATAAAACAATATTTTTCTTGAATATTTGACAGAATGCCCGTGAAGAATATGCGATTCCAAGAAAATAGAAAGGTATCATGATAATGAGAAACCTTGTCTGAAATGGCATGCGATAGGAGAGAGAATAGCTTATCAGGAGTATTGCGACAATCGAGAAGGCGAGTAACACTCCTTTCCTCCTCTCATGTATGAAGGCCCAGAGCAACCCAATCCCAAAGAGTGTGACGAGCAAGATGATTGCTCCAATATTGAACCCTGAAAGGTCTGAAAAAGCGCGGGATACCACATTCCAGCCCTGGAGTCCAAACGTGGGTGGTGACGATGTTCTCACCAGAAATAGTTCAGCCGTTACAACGATGAGAGGGAGGGTGAGGAAGAAAAAGGTAACTATCGACCATATGAAGCTCTTGCCTTTTTTCAATCGATCGTCCTTCTGAAAACCCCAATTGAAAAAAAACCATGCAACAAGGACTCCAAATACAATAATAGAATAAAAATGAGTCCAGAATCCCAAACTCGAAAATAATCCAAAGAGTACCCAGTCAATAGTTCTGCCGCTTTTCATTCCCTTCAAAAAAAATACCACGGAAAGAACGACAAACAGAAGGAGGAGAGAATATGCCCTGGCTTCCTGGGAATAATATATGAGGAAAGATGAAAAAGTGACAAGTGCTGCGCTTACAATGCCACAATTCCTGTCAGAAAATTCCTTTCCCATCCAGAAAACGACAGGGATTGTCACTATCCCTGCGAGTGCAGGGATCAGCCTGATAACAAATTCGTCTTTTCCAAGATAAACCATGAAAGATTCCAATATGTAAAACAGAGGAGGGTTAAATTCACTGCCATTTCGCAGCATATCCCAGAGTTCCCCAAAAGGCAATGTTGCATAATAAAAAGTTACAGCCTCGTCGAGCCAGAGAGAATTGAATCCTAGATTATAAAACCTTAAAAATGAGCCAATCGCAGTGAGAAGAATGAGGATCTGTATATATTTATCCGAAATAATGCTCTTTTTAATATGTTCGAGATCAAATCCTGCAGCGTTCGTATCTCCAATCACTTTTCCTGAGTTCAAATCACATGGGAAAAATTTTTTACTCGTATCTTCCTTTTTCTTCGGACGATTGGACATTCTATGAATACTCGATCAAAACTACAATAAAGATTTCTTAAAAATCTCCTGATATCTTCATTTATAGGGTTACAGTTTTATCGTCATTTAGTAATCGAAAATCAAAGATTCTGTAGATCTCAAAATGGCTCTTTGTCGCGTCCGTTGATTCTGTTCCCATCCAAATTCCCTCGCTAATTGCACTATTGGTATTTTAACGGTTTTCTTTCAGCAAAAACGGCGACTTCAACGCTTCCAGAAGCTCGTCCTCGTTCCGGACCACCCGGGATGACTGCTCGAGCATGAGGTTCACGTGCTCGTGTGCCCCTGCCCGCCGGAAATCAGTCCTTACCGATATGACCGGGGTGCCCCGGGCAAACGCATACCCCATCTCCCACGAGGTGCCGGAATCGGCATCCGCCCCGTCGATTACCGCAACCACCACGTCACTCCTGGAGAGCGCCTCGCAGTGGCGGGCGAACATCTCCTGCTGCGCTTCCCTGGTGCGGCAGCACCCATCCTCCCCTGCATCCTGGGGCAGGTAGACAGAAAAGAAGTGATCGGCGAGGATTTCTGAGAGCCAGGCATTGAAGCGCCTCTCGGCGGATGAAAAGAGTGGTGCGGCAAGGTAGACCCGGTAGCGGGCGAATGCAAGGACATCAACCGCAGGGAGATCAGGGAACCGTTCAAGGAAGACCCCCCTGCCGGGGCGGCGTTCGGGTCCTGAATGGTCAGCGCCATAATAGGTGGTGTCGACCCCGCAGGTGGGAGAGGAGTTTGCCCCTATACAGCAGAGGGGAGGGCCACGGCTCGCGATGACCTCCCGCACCTCTCCTTCGAGCCGATCGAGGAGGAGTGCGAACTCGCCGGAATTGAGCCGGTCGAGGAATGTGCCGGGATCGCGGTCTTTCCCAAGGTGGAGTGTTTCAGGGCAGGGAAGGGGGACGATGTCGATCCCGAACGTGCGGCATCGCTCGATTGCCCTGCGAAACGCGTGGATATCCGACTCCCTGGTGATCCCGCGGGCCCTGAGTTCGGGGTGCAATATACATGGGCACATCAACACGTACATTGATAGAGTGGTAGATGCGAAGAGGAGATAGATGATTCCACTCTTTGCTTTCCGGGATAATTCCTGTGACCCCCGGAAATGCACCGTCAAGCGCATGGAACGTTCAGGACTTGTGCGGGTACTCTCGAAGATCTCCCGGATCCCCCGCAACACCCTCCTCCTGGACCCAAGAGCCGAACAGGCATTGTCTCCTGCCGACCGGCCTGTGCGCTCCATCACGGCGCTTGACTGTTCGTGGGAAGTACTCGAGGAGATCCCCTCGCGCACATGGAGGAGGCAAAGAGCCCTCCCCTTCCTCCTGGCGGCAAACCCGGTGAACTTCGGGCGGCCATGGAAGCTCTCATCGGTGGAGGCGCTCGCCGCTGCCCTCTGTATCCTGGGCGAACGGGACCAGGCCGCCCTGATCCTCGAGACCGCCCCCTGGGGGCAGAGGTTCCTTGAATTGAACGAGGAGCCGCTGGCACTCTATGCCGAAGCAAAGGACAGCCAGGAGATACTCAAGATCCAGGGGTTCTATCTCTGACCTGGTAACAGCGGTTGCGGCAACGTGACGATAAAGTGTCCCGAAAGGATCCCCCCTCCATCTCCGAGTGTCGATATCTCAGCATCCATATCCCTGTCCGTTTCCGCCGCATGCATCCTGAAAACACGGGACCCGTTCCCTTCTTTATCGGAATGGTCTATAAAATCCCTTATCAGAAACACATCATCGGGATGGCAGAACTGGAGAAAATCCCTGCCCAACAGGAGGTCGTCCCCGCTCTTTGCCATTGCCAGGAACGGGGAGTTCGCCACCTGGATGCGGGCTTCTCGGTCGAGGATAGCCACTCCTTCCCTGAGATGATCAAAAGCCCGTTCGAGGGATGCCAGTTCATCTTTCACGCCTCTTTCATCCGGTTTAAAAGACAGGGGTGGTGTCCCGCCGAGGCGCGTCCGCGGCTGCAGTGTCTCCTTCGCCCTCCTCCATTCCGACATGTCCCGGAACGACTCAATTGCACCGATGGTATTGCCATCACTGTCAAAGAGGGGCGTAGCCTTTCCCCAGAGATAGATCCCCGTCCTCTCATTACCTCCGGGGATCACCGATTCTACGAAGATGCTGTCTTTGAACCTGCGAATACCCGGGTAGGTTTTTGCCAGTTCGTGCGCAGGAAGATCAAGGATGTCCACGAGGATCGGGCGGGTCTCCCCCAGGAAACTAAAAGCATCCTGATAGGTATCAGAGCCGAGGATATCCTCACTCCTGACACCTGAAAGAGTCTCGAGCGCCCGGTTCCATGCGATGACCCGCCTGTCGCGGCTGATGATGAAGGTGGGGTCCGGCATGAACTCTACGGCGTCCTCCAACTTCTCGTAGGTGGTCTTCAATGCCTTCTCAATCGCCTTCTGGTCCGTGATGTCCATGAAGGTCCCCATCTGGCAGAGCGTGGCACCCTGGCAATCCCTCACCTTGGTTGCCGAGACCTGGAAGAACCTGGACTTTCCTCCGGGAAACCTCACCCGGAGTTCCCCGCTCCACTTCCCCTCTGCGTCAAGCGCTCTTTTGATTTCTTCAATCGGGGGCACAGTATCCTCTGCGATCTTCCAGAAATCGGCCATGAACTTCAGGTGCATTTCATCCGCGTCCTTTACACCAAAAATGCGCAGGAAAGCCTGGTTTGCATAAATCAGGCGGTCTTCTGCATCAAAAATGACGATGCCATTCATGGCAGACTCGATGGCAGTATTCTTAATCCGGATCTCTCTCTCGGCCTCGACTTTCTCCGTGATATCGATGAACGAGGACATCATCGCGATGGGACTGCCACTCTTATCCCTGATAAGGTTTGCAGTATGGTGGGTGTGCACCTGGGTCCCGTCCTTCCTGATGACAAGGATCTCGCCCTTCCAAGCCCCCTTCTCCTTCAGCGCCTGCAACACGTCTTTTACACCGGGACCGGGATTGAGAGGGTTTGCAAGCGTCTCGATTTGACTGCCAATGACGTCTTCCAGTCGCTCTATCCCGAAGGTCTTCAGGAATGCGGCATTCGCATAGCTAATCCTCCCATCAAGCGTCGCTAGCCCGATCCCATTGATGGACGACGCAATGGCCATGTTCATTACGAGGAGGTTCTCCTCTGCATGCTTTCGCTCGGTGATATCCCTGCCCACTCCCTGGTACTCCACGATCTCCCCGGATTCATCAAAAATCGCCCTGTTTGTCCAGTACTGCCAGCGGATGTTTCCCTGCGGGTCAATCACCCGCTGTTCGTGGGAGAGGTACGGCCGCTCGCGGCTGAGTGAGAGGATGTTCTTCTTCACGATATCCCGGTCATGCTCATATACTTGAGATAAGACGTCCTTTCCGATGATCTCTGCCCGGGGAAGGCCAAAGTACTGGCATATCGCATCATTCACGAACGTAACGAAAAAGTCCCGGTTATACCGGCAGATAAGCTCGGTCTGGTCCTCAACAATTGCCCTGTACCTTGCCTCGTTGATCTCGAGTTTCTGTTCGTACGACCGGGGGAGGGTCACATCCTCGAATATCAGGGTAAACCCTCTGCTCCCGTCATCAAAGACGGTGGGGACGATCTTTAAGGCAAGATAGTATTCCGCCCCATCCCTGGTGATGCGGATCTCCCGCTTCCCCTCACCTATCCGTCCGGAATCGTTCAGCATTTCGGCAGGAATACTCTCTGATATGCCAGGGATCCCTGCGGACCTGATATCATTTCCGAGCAGTGAATCCTTCTGGATCGAGAAGAAGGCGAGGAAGTTGTCGTTCACGTCAATGATCTTTTGATCTGAGTCCAGTATCAGTATCAGTTCCGTGGCAAACTTCAGCATGGAGGAGATGGGAACCCGCTGGGAGAGGGAATATACCTTTGCATTCCCGTAAAGCCTCATCTCCACCTGGCCGGTAATCAGAAGAATTTCCAGGTATTTTGCGACCGAATTCCGGTTGAGCTTGAGTATCTGCGAGATGTCCGATATTGTAAGACCTTTTGGTCTGCTCTTCAGCAGCCTCTTGATCCTCGTGATCTTCTCCTGGTCAAGGATCATAACAGTGTTGTGATCCCCCTCAACCTACTATAAATATTTGCCAATCAATGAAAATTCAATAATTGCGCGTATTTCGGCAATAAATTGGCATTGGTGGCATCAATTGGGTGATAATCGGCAATCCTGCATTCCTTTGCACGAAACCCAGACCCATAACCTTTTTCGTTCCCGGTGTGTCATGTGTTCACATGGAGCACATGGGAAAGCCTGCAGAGATACTCCTCGTCGAGGACAATCCAAATGACGTGGAGCTGATACTCCATGTCTTTCAGTGGTGTAACCTCTCGGACCGGGTCCATGTTGCCTGGAACGGCGAGGAGGCACTGGACTATGTGTTTGGGATGGGTCCATACCGGGGACGGGACATCAGGACGCCTCCCAGGGTGATTCTCCTCGACCTCAAACTCCCGAAGGTGGACGGGATCGAGGTCCTGCGACGCCTGAAAGAAGACGAGAAGACACGGACTATACCTGTCGTGGTCCTGACCTCATCGCGTGAGGAACGGGATATTGTCCAGAGCTATGACCTTGGGGTCAACAGCTATATCGTAAAACCGGTCCAGTTCGACGAGTTTGCAAATGTTATCCGGGAGATGGGGCTTTACTGGAGGATGATCAATCAGCCGCCCGTCAAGGAAGAGAAGTAGGAAGAGCGAACAGGCATTCCTGCCCAGGAATCACTCGCAACGCCCAAAGTCTCACTTTTACCGACTTTTCCCTTCAAAAATCCCGGATCATTCACTTCTTCTGCGTATCCTCGTCCATGTATTGCCGGATCTTCTTCTCCTCCCAGTCAGCTGAAAAGACCCTCCCCCTCCCGAAAACCCGTGATCCATGGAAGATCACCGCGATTCCCCAGAAGATGGTCACCCAGTAGAACCACCACTGCCCCGGAGAGGTGATGACATTGATTATGACCAGGAGCACGTTGATAGCGATGAAGATACCGAGATGTGAGTAGAACCCTTTCACTTCATCGAGACGTTTTTCCGCCCTCTTCCTCGCGTCGTCTGTCATGATTCGTTCCTTTCCCAGATCCTCTCTTGCAACCCATGATTAAAAGGTTGCCCCCCGGAACACCGGCGCACACCAGCACTCACCACATAAAGTGGTACTGATCAACGCAGTTCCTGAGATACTCCTGATTGCGGTGCTCGCTTGCTATCCCCGGCGGGTTGGAGTATACTGGTTATTGTGTCTGGTGTGCGGGACAGATGTGACATCGGGCCGATTCAACGTCAGATGCCTTTCATTATCTTTTCCTCGGCCATGCTCCTCTTGTTCGGCGGAAAGGAGGTAGTACGCAGCAAGACCCTTCCATGCTCCCCATTGCTCCGCGATGGCCCGTGCCTGATCGGCGGAGATCCTCTGGCCGGGACAGTACACTCTCGCAATTGCCCGCTTGACGCCCAGGTCATCGGCAGGAATTGTGTCAAGCCTGTGCATTCCCCGGAGGAGGACAAACTCCGCGGTCCACCTCCCAACGCCACGCAGTTCGCACAGCTCTTCAATGATCCGGTTGGAATCGTGCACTTCCTTCAGCGACTCGAGGTCGAACGTCCCCCCTGCGACCATCCCGGCCACATCCCGGATATACTCACCCTTCCGCGCCGAGAGCCCGCACGACCGGAAGTCTTCGGCTGTGCCTGCCGCAAGGTCCTCCGGCCCCGGATATGCAAAATACGTCCTCCCGACAACCTCCAGCCGTTCCCCGAACCGCCTGACCATCCTGGCTTCGATCAGCCGTGCAACCCTGATGGAGATCTGCTGCTCGATGATCGATGTGACGAGGGCCTCGAAGACCGTGGCCGATTGCGGCGCACGCAGGCCATGGAGATCACGGGCAATCCTTGTCATCAGGCGATCGGCGCGAATCGCAATGAAGAACTGCTCCAGGTCGTCATGGATGCCGAGGAGTGAAGAGACCTGATCTCCCGCCTTTTCTCTCTCTCCCTGGGTGACCTCATCTCCCGGGAGAACATCGACTGCAAGGACCGGGTCCCACTCTTCGCCAACGTCCCTGACCTTGACAAGCACCGGTTTCTCACCGACCCGGATAACCTGCCGGAAGGTGCCCTGCTCAAATCTCCTGATGGAAGGGTCTCCTTCAGAAAATACCCTGCAGCTCAGGCTGAAATCGTAGGGTGGAAAGGGATGGAGGAGAAGGGGCATTCTGAAGGATTCAATTCTCCGGAAAGATGAAAAAAGGGTATTGCCTGTTCCTGGATTGCGATTTTTTTTACTTCGGCGGCAATGATCCTCCAGCCCCTTCATTTCCAATTTATTGGAGTGGGCTCAACGCTGTTTTTCACACCACTCATTATTGTGTTTTTCTTTCGTCCCCCACAATTGACAATCTTTAATTCCCCTCATTCCCACCACCTCACCATATGATCAGAGTCGCCATCAACGGGTACGGGACGATTGGAAAGCGGGTCGCTGATGCTGTTGCGGCCCAGCCGGACATGAAAGTCGTCGGGGTCTCGAAGACGAAGCCCAGCCACGAGGCCTTCGTTGCGAAATCGCGGGGGTATCCCCTCTACATCGCAGATCTCTCGAAGAAGGCTGCATTCGAGAAGGCCGGCCTCCCTGTTGCAGGCAGCGTGGACGACATGCTGAAGGCAGCGGACGTCGTCGTGGACGCAACTCCTGGAGGCGTGGGTGAGAAGAACCGGCCGCTCTACGAAAAAGCCGGGGTCAAGGCTATCTGGCAGGGTGGGGAAGACCACGAGGTTGCAGGGTTCTCCTTCAACTCGGACTGCAACTACGTGGACGCCATCGGGACACAGTTCGCCCGGGTGGTCTCCTGCAACACGACGGGCCTCTGCCGTATCATCAATGCCATGGACAAGGCATACGGCGTCGAGAAGGTCCGGGCCGTCATGGTCCGGCGCGGCGGGGACCCGGCAGACATCAAGCGCGGGCCTATCGATGCCATCGTGCTGAACCCGGTGCACATCCCCAGCCACCATGGCCCGGACGTGCAGAGCGTGCTCCCGCACATCAACATCGTCACCCTGGCAATGATCGTCCCTGTTACGATGATGCATATGCACGTAGTGCAGATGGACCTGAAAACCGCAGCGACCCGCGAAGAGGTGCTCGGGATCATGGAGAGGCATCCGAGGATGGGGCTCGTCAGGAAGGCGGCAGGGATCACCAGCACCGCCGAGCTGAAAGAGTACGCGATGGACATGGGCCGGCCCCGCTCTGACCTCTGGGAGAACGGCATCTTCGAAGAATCAGTCTCCTGCATCGGGAAGGAGCTCTACCTCTTCCAGGCCATCCACCAGGAGGCGGACGTGGTGGTGGAGAACATCGACTGCATCAGGGCAATGACGGGCATCGAGAAAGACCCCGCGAAGTCCATCGCCATGACAAACAGGGCAATGAACTTCGTGGCAATCAAATAATTACTGTTTTTTCTCCTCGCAGGTTCGTACAGGGGAGGATCTCCGGTGCACGCAGCCTTCTCCATGCCCCTCCCGGTTCATCACCAGTACCCTGACCTGAAAGCAGGGAATCCTTGGCAGGCATGGATCTCCGCCACCTCCGGCCCCATCACTCCGTTGCATCCATTCCAGTTGAGAAGGGTGCCTTCGCCTTTCCTCACTCTTTTACCTCATCCTCCAGGTTCACTCGACCAGAATCTGACCCTGACAGACCCCCCCGGGGATTACATGGGTAATGCGTGTCCTGGAAAGCGCCAATTCGTCTCTCCACCATGTCCCGGAGAGCCAGGAGGTTGGGTTTTTCCGCGGTCACTCGCTGCACAACGCCAACCTCCATGGGCCCTCCGGCCTGGAATGTTCATAAGCATTAACACCCCGCATCCCCCATTTTATATGAATGGACGCGTACGAACTGGCAACGAGGAACACCGTGGAGGTGGTCACCGATGAGGAGCTCCGGGAAGTCCTCGCCAGGCCGAAGAAGAGGGTGTATGCCGGCTACGAACCGAGCGGCGAGATCCACCTCGGCCACCTGGTCACCGTCAACAAGCTCGTTGACCTGAAACGTGCCGGGTTCGAGGTCGTGGTGCTTCTCGCAGACCTGCATGCCTTCCTGAACCGGAAAGGGACCATGGAGGAGGTGCGGGATCTTGCCATGTACAACAGGAAGTGCTTCGAAGGGCTCGGGCTCACCGATGTGGAGTACGTGCTCGGGTCTGACCTGCAGCTCGACCGGGACTACGAGCTGATGGTTTTGAGACTCTCCCAGCAGATCACGCTGAACCGTGCCACTCGGAGCATGGACGAGGTAGGAAGGCAGATGGAGACCCCCACTGTCTCACAGATGATTTACCCCATCATGCAGATGGTGGACATCGCACGGCTCGGTGTGGATGCCGCGGTCGGCGGAATAGACCAGCGGAAGATCCACATGCTGGCCCGGGAGCACCTCCCTTCTGTCGGCTACCCGTCACCTGTCTGCATCCATACCCCCATCCTGAACGGGCTCGATGGAAAGAAGATGTCTTCTTCCAGTGGAAATTATATATCCGTTGCCGACAGCGTAGAGGACATCCAGAAGAAATGCCAGAAAGCATTCTGCCCTCCGGAGTGCGAGGAGAACCCGGTACTGCAGATCCTGCAATACCATGTATTCCCAAGAGTACCTGAGGTCGTGGTGCGAAGGCCGGCGAAGTTTGGCGGAGACCGCACGTTCCGGGCATTCGGAGAGATCGAAGAGGCCTACAGGAAGGGCGAGATCCATCCCCTGGACCTGAAGAAGACGACTGCGACATACCTTTCCGATATCCTCGCCTGTGTACGTGATCATATAAATTGAGAAAGGATCCTGCAATGAGCATCGATCGTATCGAAAACAGGTTCGACCGAAAGATTGCGGACCTCGGGATCCGCATCAAGGACATGGACCAGCTGAAGGTCAGGGACGACGTCTTTGACGAGATTACGCTCCTCTCGCTCTACAGGCTCGTGCACAAGAAGTGGATTACCGCGATCGGGGGGTCCATCAGCACCGGGAAAGAGGCCAACGTCTTCTTTGGTGAGAGGGATTCGCAGGACCTTGCGATCAAGATCTACCGGATCCGGACCGCGAATTTCAACGCGATGAGCGAGTACATCATCGGAGACCGCCGCTTCTCCGGGATCCGCCGGACCAGGAAGGACATCGTCTTTGCCTGGACAAGGAAGGAATTTTCGAACCTCTCGAGGGCACGCGAGGCCGGCCTTCCCGTCCCCGAGCCCTTCATCTGGGACCGGAACATCCTGGTCATGGAGTTCCTCGGAGAGGATGAGCGTCCATACCCCCAGCTCCGGTCCGTGATGCTCGAAGACCCCGATGATACATACCGGGAGATCATCGGCTTTATCAGGAATCTCTACCAGAAGGCCGGGCTTGTGCATGCCGACCTTTCGGAATATAACATCCTCTTTGGTGACCGGCTGCACGTCATTGACATGGGCCAGTCGGTTACTCCGGACCACCCGAGGGCGCTCCATTTCCTGGTCCGGGACATCGCCAACATCAACAGGTTCTTCGAACAGAAGTGCCCGGTAAGGGATGAACGGGAGATATTCTCCGATGTGACCGGCATCGCGCTCCCGGAACAGAAGAACACACAAAAGAGAGACGAGGGAAGAGACACATGATGCAGGAGCTCAAAGTTGCAGGCAACCGGATCGGTGTTCTGATCGGGAAAGGCGGCCTTATCAAGAAGGAACTGGAAGAGAAGACCGGGACTGTCATCTCCGTTGACAGCCAGGAGGGGATTGTCCGTGTCGAGGGAGAAGACGCCATACCGTTCCTCCGCGCGGTCGAGGTGATACAGGCAATGAACAGAGGATTTTCTCCTGAACGGGCATTCCGTTTGCTCGACGACGAGGACCTTCTGCTCGACGTGATTGACCTCTCCGGACTTGCGGACAGCCCCCGGCAGATGGACCGGCTCCGGGGCCGGATCATCGGAAGAGACGGCCGTGCGAGGGAGCAGATCGAGCACATGACCCATACCCAGATCTCTGTCATGGGAAAGACCATCGCGTTGATAGGGCTGCCCGAACAGATGAAGGTCGCCCATGCGGCAATCGATATGCTCCTCGAAGGTTCCCCCCACGAGGCGGTCTTTTCGTACCTGGAGAAGAAACGCCAGGACGCAAAGCAGGACATGATCGATTACTACTACTGAACGAGGCCTTGTCCACAATGAATACCAGAGGCGCTATCGGCGGCAGGGGAGGTATGATTTCTAGTGGAGATTGCTACCCCCTTATCGTCATGATTTTAATAAAATGCGCACACTCAGGCCGTTGCGGACTGGAAAAAATGGGGTTATAAATGAAGGTTGCCGCGCTCCCGCTCCCCACCTACCTGAAGGAGAGATACCAGTCGCTCGGGATCGGGGACCTCTACCCTCCACAGGTGGAATGCGTCGAAAAAGGCCTGTTTGAAGGAGCAAACCTCCTCGTCACCGTCCCCACCGCAAGCGGCAAGACCCTCATCGCCGAGATGGCCATGCACGCACATGCGTCCCGGAAGGGAAAGAGCCTCTATATTGTACCCCTCAAGGCCCTTGCAAGCGAAAAATACGATGTGTTCGGAGGGAAGGGAGTGCGGGTCGGAATCTCTACAGGGGATTTCGACCGGCGCGACGAGTACCTCGGTCGAAACGACATCATCGTCGCAACGAGCGAGAAGGTGGATTCCCTTATCCGAAACCGGGCACCATGGCTTTCGGATATCTCGCTGCTCGTCATCGATGAGGTGCATCTCCTCGACTCACCTGACAGGGGACCGACCCTCGAGATGGTGATCACCAAGATGCGAGCCAGGAACCCCGGCATGCAGGTCATCGCACTCTCCGCGACGATTGGCAATCCACGGGTCCTCGCCGGGTGGCTCGATGCCGTCCTTATCACCAGCACCTGGAGACCCGTCGACCTCAGGCAGGGAGTGTACATGGACGGGGAGATCCGGTTCGATGACCAGTCGCGGACGGTGGTCCCCGTATCGAAGCACGAGGATATCAACCTGCTTCTCGACACCGTCGCTGAGGGAGGACAGTGCCTCTTCTTCGTCTCTTCCCGCAAGAACGCGGAAGCCTTCGCAAAGCGGGCCGCGAAAGCACTGAAATGCGAGGATCCGGAACTTGACAAATACCGTGACCGGCTGAAGAAACTGGACAGAACCGGGACGGGTGAAGGCCTTGCCGCCTGCGTGGGGATGGGTGCTGCGTTCCACCATGCAGGGCTGCCCAGGGAAGCACGTGCTATAGTCGAGGATGGGTTCAGGAAGGGTCTCATCCGCTGCATCTCCTCGACCCCGACACTCGCCGCAGGGCTCAACCTCCCCGCACGCAGAGTTGTCATACGGGACTTCCGGCGCTACGAGACCGGTGCGGGAATGGTGCCCATCCCTGCCCGGGAATATCACCAGATGGCCGGGAGGGCGGGGCGGCCCGGGCTTGACCCTTACGGTGAGGCCGTGCTTATCGCGAAAGACGAGGAGGAGCGGAGCAGCCTCTTCGAGTTCTATATCCATGCACCCGCCGAGGACGTCAACTCGCAGTGCGCGAATGAGTCTGCGCTGACGACACACATTCTTTCGCTTATCGCCTCGGGATTTGCCGCAAGCCATGATGAGATCCAGGAGTTCCTGGCCAGGACCTTCTATCGCTACCAGCATCGTGGAAGCAGGCTTATCGATTCGGTCACCGGGAGCGCTCTCCGGTTCCTCGAAGCCGCGGAGATGGTGGTGGAGAATGAGGGGCGCCTCTCTCCAACAGAATACGGAAGCCTGGTCTCGCAGCTCTATATTGACCCGCGTGGAGCGGAATCCATTGTCAGCAACATGCGGTCCGCCAGCAACTATTCAGATATGGGGCTCCTGCAGACCCTCTGCAGTACTTCGGACATGTATACCCTCTACGTGAACAACCGCGATCTGCAGTATCTCGATCGGTTCCTGCTCGAACACGAGGACGAGCTCTGGGTTCCGCTCGGGTTCGGGGAGGAGGAGGATTACTTTCGGGCACTCAAGACTGCCATGCTCCTCCGCGACTGGTCACAGGAGGTGCCTGAGGCCACCATCTGTGAACGATTCTCGGTCGGGCCAGGGGACATCTTCAACCTTGTCGAGAGCGTCAACTGGCTGCTTCACGCGGCCGGAAGGCTGGCAGGGATGTTCGCACCCCGCTTTGCCCGCGATGTGAGGGAATACGGCGTCTGCATGAAGCATGGGGTGAAGCGGGAGCTCCTGCCCCTGGTCCGCCTCAGGCAGATCGGGCGGGTCCGTGCCAGGAGCCTCTTCAATAATGGGATCACGAGCCCCGAGGAACTGAGACGTGCAGAGAGCGGAAGAGTCGCGGCAATCCTTGGCAGGGGTATCGCAGCACAGGTCATGCGCGATCTCGGAGAGGAGAGTGGCGCGGCAGATGACCACCCCCCCGCTGCAGGACAGGCGACCCTCTCCTCGTTCAGGGAGGAGGACTGATGCATGCCTGCGGGATCTCCCAGGTCAGGCTCACTGTACACGAACTTGAGGAGTTCCTCCAAAAGATCCATGGCATATCCTCGCGAACGGGCATTCATGTCATTTTTTTCAATGCGCAGCACATGGCAGGGAGAGCCCATGCGGAGTCGGCCCTTCGCCACGCGTTCAGGTCGTTTGATCAGGAGACCATGATCTCAAGCCGCGTGGAGATGGAGGCCCTCCTTTATGCTGCGGGATCACGCCAGATCGTGCAGGCAATGAAATTTGGCCTGCATCCGGGGGAGAATGCCGCATACCTCTGCATCTGCCCGGGCAATGTTTCGATCCGGAACGAACTGATGGAGTTCTGCTCCCCGGCCGGAGACGAGGACTGGGACTCCATTCCGCCTGATAAGGCTGCGCACCTCTGCACCCTCTTCTCAATTACTCCTGAAGAAGTCGAAGTCGTTGGGAAGGAGCGTCTGCGGGAGCTGGTCCTGGAGCGGGTTGCCCTGCTCGAGGTGTACCGGTAACTAACCTCTTTTCAGACCCCAGGGAAATATTCTGGAGCGTCTCCCTTTAATTTTAGTGACGCCTCATCGCATGACTGATGATATGCCGGAGTTCCGGGATGATGAGGTCACGGGTTGCCAGGGTTACTGCGGCTGTCGACCCGGGAATGCAAAATACCACCTTCCCATGGCATACACCGGCAAGGGCCCTTGAGAGCATGGCAGAAGTGCCGACCTCCTGCATGCTCTTTGCCCTGAAGAGTTCTCCGAATCCGTCCATCTTCTTCTCCAGGAGGGGTGAGACTGCTTCAATCGTGCAGTCATCGGGCGTAAGACCCGTCCCGCCATTGAGGATGACGCAATTGCAGGAGAAGAATGATGTGAGCACCTCTCTTCGTATAGCCTCAATGTCATCCGGAACGATGGTGTAATGCGCAACATTGATTCCAGCCTTCTCGAAAAGCTGCATGATCTCCTTTCCGCTGGTGTCGTTGTCCCTGGTCCTCGTGCTGGAGACGGTGATCACCGCAGCGCTGATGGCGACCGGGCGCTCGTGGTGAGAGTGCATACATTATATAGCATATTCTTCAGGAATAAACGATACTCAGGAGCATCAGGTGATACCTTGAAAATGGGGTGACCTGGACCCCTTTATTTCCATTGGAAGAATCAATGGCGAACCGCTTCCTTTTCTTTTGGATCTTCCATCCCCCGGATTGACGCAACCTTTTGTCCATCAACCAAGAATATAGAAAGTTTTGCCGATATAGAGACGTCAGGTATTTATCTGAGATAACCGGAGATAGGGTTGAAACTAAGGTTCTCCAATTCTCCATACCCCTTTGTTTCCACTGGAAAGTTTGTGCAATGGTTTCCTTCTGGCTTTTAAGGCAGTAAAATGAGGTTTATTGTTGCTATAGTTTTGTCTATAATTTTTTTGCTTTTCTCTTTATATGCTAGTGATTCTCAATGTCCACGGGGACATTTCAATGATCTTTTATAGATGAAACAAAAGAATTACAATGAGCAGTTCTTCTAATTATTACTCTCAAATAGAGTAGTCCTTCAACAAATTCCAGTGGAAACAAAGGGGTCAGGGGTTCCCGCGCACCAGGAAAAACTCCTGTGGAAAACTTGGTATTTCACATCTGGACAAATTTGCTTATAATCAAACAGATGGACAAAAAAAGCAGCTACATGACGCATTCCAGTGGAAACAAAGGGGTTTATATGCCGAACAAACAGGCACCTTTTTCAATGAGGGGTGCCTATGATCATCTCCCAGGGGGAGAGGATGCCTGAGGAGCAGAATGCGTCTGTCGGATTGTTCAAAAAATATCTTGAGAACAATAAAATATTCAAGAACAGGGAAGTACTCCGCCACTCCTACCGGCCACAGATCCTCCCCCACCGCAGGCCGCAGATAGACCAGGTGGCCTCTATCCTCGCGCCCTCGCTCCGGAACGAGACCCCTTCCAACATCCTCATTTATGGAAAGACGGGAACGGGAAAGACCGCAAGTGTCCGGTATGTCGGGTCCGAACTCGAGAATGCGGGCGTACACATGGGGACAATCTGCCGGGTGGTGCACCTGAACTGCGAGGTTATCGACACGCAGTACAGGGTCCTCGCACAGATCTCAAAGACCCTGCTTGGAGAGGATGAGACCGCAAGCGACAAGGCGAGGATCCACATCCCCATGACGGGGTGGCCGACTGACCAGGTATACCAGGAGCTCAAGAACCAGCTGGAGGCCATGGGAGGTGTCCTTATCATCGTGCTTGACGAGATTGACAAGCTGGTAAAGAAGAGTGGAGACGAGACCCTCTACAACCTCTCGAGGATCAATTCTGACCTGAAGAAATCCAAGGTGAGCATGATAGGGATCTCAAACGATCTCTCGTTCAAGGATTTCCTGGACCCGAGAGTGCTCTCCTCTTTGAGCGAAGAAGAACTCGTGTTTCCCCCTTACAACGCGCTTCAGCTCTGTGATATCCTTCAGCAGCGTGCAGAGATGGCGTTCCTTGACGGGGTGCTTGAGGAAGGCGTCATCCCTCTCTGTGCCGCGCTTGCCGCGCAGGAGCACGGGGACGCGAGGAGGGCCCTTGACCTTCTCCGGGTCTCCGGCGAGATTGCCGACCGCGATGAATCGGACAGGGTGAGTGAGCGGCATGTGAAGAGTGCCCAGGCCAAGATCGAGGCCGATTCGATGATCGAGTGCATTGCAACTCTGCCAACTCAGAGCAAGGTGGTCCTCTACTCCATGCTTCTCCTTGATCAGATGGGCCAGACCATCTTCACCAGCGGTGAGGTGAGCAGGATCTACAAGGAGATCGCGCCCGCCATGGAACTCGACATACTGACCCACCGTCGGATCACCGACCTCATCTCGGAGCTGAACATGCTTGGCGTAATCAACACAAGGGTGGTGAGCCGGGGGCGCTATGGGAGGACAAAAGAGATGTGGTTTGATACCAATATCCATAAGATATGGGACGTCATCACTGCGGATACCCGGCTGAGCGCCCAGGGCCTCGCCGACAAGGATGTCCAGTGGTGCAGGTCCCTGTTCAGGTGAAGAGATAATGGACGAAAAGGACCTTCTTCTGCTCCAGCTGCTGGAGGAGAACAGCCGCCTGACCACCCGCGATATGGCCGTGATGGCCGAGATCGCACCAGAAGAGATCGAGGCACGGATCGCTGCACTGGAGAGTGCAGGAATAATCCGCAGTTACTCCGCTGTGATCGACTGGGAGCGGGCAGGGAATGGAGAAGTCTCCGCCATCATCGAGTTGAAGGTCAATCCTGAGCGGGATTTTGGATATGACCGCATCGCGGAGCGGATTGCCAGGTTCAGGCAGGTCCGCTCTCTCCGGCTCATCACCGGGACCTATGACTTTCAGCTGACTGTTACCGGCAAGAACATGCAGGAAGTGGCCCGTTTTGTCTCAGAGTATATCGCGCCCATGGACCGCATACGGGAGACTGCCACCCACATCATCATGAAGTCATACAAGGAGAACGGTCGCACCTTCTGTGAGAAGGAAGGGAGCGAACGGATACCCTATTCCCTGTGAGGGGTCCGGATGAGAGACTATATCTCGAAGAAAGGGCGGGAGATACCTCCGTCAGGGATACGGAAGTTCTTTGACCTGGCGCTTACGATGGAAGAGGTCATCTCCCTTGGGGTGGGTGAGCCCGACTTCTCGACACCGTGGAATATCTGCGAGGCCAGCATCTATTCCATAGAGCAGGGGGGAACTTCCTACACCTCCAACCGGGGGCTCCAGCCTCTCCGTGAAGCGCTGTCCCGCTATCTCCACGATCACTATCACCTCACCTATCACCCTGACGAGGAGATGATCATCACCACCGGGGTCTCGGAAGGACTGGATATTGCCATCCGCGCGGTGGTCGACCCTGGGGACGAGGTACTGGTTGCAGAGCCCTGTTACGTCTCCTATTCTCCGTGCGTGACTCTTGCCGGCGGAGTACCGGTCCCAGTCCCCTGTATCGGGAAGGATCAGTTCCGCCTGAACCCTGATTCTCTCATGGAACGGGTGACCGGGAAAAGCAAGGCCCTGATCATCAATTTCCCTAACAATCCTACCGGCGCGGTGATGCGGAGGGAAGATCTGCAGGCAGTTGCGGATATCGTCTGCGACCACGACCTGGTGCTGATAAGCGACGAGGTCTACGCAGAACTCACGTACGAGGGGTCCCACGTGGCGTCCGCGACGGTAGGGGAACTTGCATCCCGCACGATCACCCTGAACGGGTTCTCAAAAGCCTACGCGATGACGGGGTGGCGGATTGGGTACCTGTGCGCGCCAAGGGAGATCTGCGATGCGGCCCTGAAGATTCACCAGTATGTCATGCTCTGCGCTCCCGTCATGGGGCAGGTTGCCGCGCTCGAAGGGATACGGAGGGGAGAAGAGGAGAAGAATCGTATGGTCAGGGAGTACCGTGTCAGGCGAAACCTCTTCGTGGAGAGCCTCAACCGAATCGGCCTCCCCTGCCACCTGCCGGAGGGTGCGTTTTATGCATTTCCTTCGGTGGAAAGGACAGGGATAACGGACTACGAGTTTGCGGAACAGCTCCTCAAGGAGGAGCACGTGGCTGTGGTGCCGGGCAGCGTCTTTGGCCAGGGGGGAGCGGGCCACCTCCGCTGCGCATACGCGGTGTCGAGGAAGGACCTCAATGAAGCGGTCCGGAGGATGGAAGCGTTCATCCAGCGCCTGAAGTGAGGGAGAGGCGCGGTCCCGCATCCCCTTTATCCCACTCCCCTTTGTAGTGCCCTCCATGGACAGGAGGATTGCATCTGCGGGCGAGGCTCTGTTCAGTCTTCATGAAAAAAATCCCTCACTGGAAATACTTCATGAGGCAGCCATCCTCTCCATGGTTTACACGAGGCCAGCCTGATCGGGCGCTGCGTCAGGATTGAGGGGGGGGGAAATCACAACGTATTGTGAACAGAATCACATGTCAAAGCCCTCCCGATATACTTTTATCCGCATCCCGGACCTATAGTATATGGTTGTACCATGACCTGCACCATAATCGTCGGCGGATTTTTTGGCGATGAAGGGAAGGGCAAGATCGTTGCCCACATCGCCCACCAGGACCACCCCACCATCATCTCTCGTGGAGGTGTGGGTCCGAATGCCGGCCACACAGTGAAGATGGGGGAGAAAGAGTACGGGGTGCGCATGGTCCCGTCAGGGTTTGTCTATCCGAATGCCCGCCTGATGATAGGCACGGGTGTCCTTGTCGATCCCCGGGTGCTTGCGCAGGAGGTGGAGGTTCTTGGTGTGGGTGACAGGGTCTTTGTGGACGGGCGGTGCACCTTGATTGAGGAGGCTCATATCCAGCGGGACAAGCAGAGCGACCACCTGGCCAAGACCATCGGGAGTACCGGGAGCGGGTGCGGCCCCGCCAATGCCGACCGGGTGATGAGGGTGGCCCGGCAGGCGAAGGACGTACCCGAACTGCACAGATATATCACCGATGTTCCCAGAGAGATCAATTCCGCCCTTGACAGGGGAGAGAACGTGATCCTGGAAGGGACACAGGGGTTTGGGATATCCCTCTATTATGGCACATATCCCTACGTGACCAGCAAGGACACCTCTGCCTCGCAGATCGCTGCGGACAACGGTGTGGGACCCACGCGCATCGATGATGTCGTCGTCGTCTTCAAGGCATACCCCACCCGGGTAGGGGAAGGCCCCTTCTCGACCGAGATGGCACGGGATGTCTCGGACCGCATGGGTATCCAGGAGTTCGGGACGGTGACCCATCGCCAGCGGCGCATTGGGCAGTGGGACGGAGCGATGGCCCGCTACTCGGCCATGATCAACGGGTGCACGCAGGCGGCCATCACGGGCATTGACCGCGTGGACAATGCCTGTTTCGGTCTCACTGAGTACGACCGGCTCACAGAGAAAGCTCTAGATTTCCTGGACCATGCAGAGAAGGATATCGGCTGCCCCATCACCCTGATATCCACAGGGCCGGATGTCTCAAACATCATCGATATCAGGTGCGAACGATGAAACGAAGCCTTCTCCCCATCCTCTGCTGCCCGGTCTGCAAGGGGGATCTTACGCTCCGGGTGACTGAGGAGAACGAGTTGGAGGTCCTCAAAGGGGGGCTCTTTTGCGCAGCCTGCGGGGTGGAGTACCCCATCGAGGATGGGATACCGGATCTCCTTCCAAGGACCCCTGAAGAGTGAAGGGTCACCCCGGTGCCATGTCCCCGGGCAGGTCAGCAATTCCTACTTCATACCCCTTTTTTCCGGCACTGTGCTGTTGAATCGACTCTGTTCCCGGGCAGGCACCATTGTACCCGGCCACATTGCGGGATGCAGTGCTTCATGAAAGAGGGAACCTGCGAGTCTTCGAATAGTTCTTCTGCTATCAGCGTGATATCGTGAAAGAATTCTCTCCCGGATTGACGTGCGTATGTTCTGGATCCGTCCCCTGGTGATGCCGCTTGCTCTCCTGGTCGACCGCATTGCGGGCGATCCCCACAGCAGGCTGCACCCTGTCGCACTCCTCGGTTCATTCATCTCTGTGTGGGGGAGGCCCGATCGTTATCCCGCGGCTCTCCAGCGCACCGCAGGAGCGGCCATGTGGGTGGCAACGGTCATTCTCTTCTCCCTGCCATTCATCCTGGCCGAACACTTCCTCCCCTGGTTCGCGCTCCTGGTTGCAGGGCCGGTCCTCTTGAAATCGTGCCTTGCATGGCGGTCCCTCGAAGAACATGCCCTCTCGGTGGAGCGTGCGCTTGGCACAGGCCTTGCCGATGGCAGGTTGCAGGTGAAGAACCTTGTCAGCAGGGATCCTTCAGCGCTCTCCCGGGAGCAGGTACTCTCGGCCGCTTACGAGTCAGTCTCTGAGAATCTCGTCGACAGTATCGTCTCTCCCCTCTGCTATTACACGGTCTTTGGTCTTCCCGGCGCCGCAGCATTCCGGGCGGCCAACACGATGGATGCGATGCTCGGATACCGCGACGAGAGGGAGCGACTCGGGTGGTTCTCTGCCAGGGCAGACGACGCCCTGAATTACCTGCCGGCTCGGCTCGCTGCCGCGGTCCTCCTCCTCTATTTTGCAATCCGGGGGCGCTTCACCCCAGCGCGCGAGTGCCTGCGGAGGGACGGGAGAGCGCGGCCGGGGTTCAACGGGGGCCTTCCCATGGCAGTGATGGCCGGAGGGACAGGCACCAGGTTCGAGAAGCCGGGCGTCTATTCCATCGGCCCTGGAGACCGGACACTCGCGGAAGCCGGACCCGACATCCTCTCGGCAGCGCGTGCGTGCACCCTGATTGTCACCCTGCTGCTGATGGTACTAATGTTTTTGGCCCTGCTCGTCACACTTATATAAGCATATGAAACTCGAGGAACTGAGATTTGGCACCGAGCTCCTGAAGCGGGGGTTTGCATCCATGCAGAAGGGAGGGGTGATTATGGATGTGGTCAACGCGAAGCAGGCGGCAATCGCCGAGGAGGCCGGGGCCGTCGCAGTGATGGCCCTGGAGCGGGTCCCGGCCGACATCCGGAAGGCCGGCGGGGTTGCCCGCATGGCAGACCCGGCCATCATTGTGGAGATCATGGACGCGGTCTCAATCCCGGTGATGGGCAAGGTCCGCATCGGGCACTTCGTGGAGGCCCAGGTCCTCGAGTCACTCGGCGTGGACATGATCGACGAGAGCGAAGTGCTGACTCCTGCCGACGAGCAGTTCCATATCGACAAGACGAATTTCAAGGTCCCGTTTGTCTGCGGTGCACGCGACCTGGGGGAGGCGCTCCGTCGCATCCATGAGGGAGCCGCCATGGTCCGCACGAAAGGTGAGGCAGGGACGGGGAACGTGGTGGAGGCGGTCCGCCACATGAGAAACATCATGGGGGAGATCCGCGCCCTTCAGGGAAAGAATCCCCAGGAGATCGTTGCACGTGCCCGCGAGCTCGAGGCGCCAGCCGAGCTTCTCCTGGAGACCGTGAAGATGGGCCGGCTCCCGGTCGTAAACTTCTCAGCCGGCGGGATCGCGACGCCGTCTGACGCAGCCCTGATGATGCAGATGGGGGCAGACGGGGTCTTTGTCGGTTCCGGCATCTTCCATTCAGGCGATCCCGAGAGGATGGCCAGGGCGATTGTGGAGGCGGTTAACCACTTCGACGAACCTGGCGTGATCGCCGAGGTGAGCAAGGGGCTCGGGCAGGCGATGAAGGGGATCGACGTCCACACCCTGCGCGAGGACGAGGTGCTCCAGTACCGTGGGCGTTAGACTCGGGGTGCTGGCCCTCCAGGGCGACGTGAGCGAGCATATCCGCGGTTTTCGGGCGGCGCTCGGGGAGGTCGGGGAAGAAGGAGGGCTGGTGATTCCGGTCAGGCGCCCGGCCGAGCTCGACGGGCTCTCGGGCCTGGCAATCCCCGGAGGGGAGTCCACCACCATCTCCCGCCTGATTCAGAAGAACGGGCTGTATAAACCGTTAATTAATTTTGAAGGCGGGATATTTGCCACCTGTGCGGGCATGGTCCTGGTGGCCGGCAGGGTAGACGATCCCAGGGTGAAGACGCTGGACCTTTTCGAGATGACAGTGGTGAGAAATGCATTCGGGCGGCAGAAGGAGTCGTTCGAGGCAGAGATCAATATAAAGGGCCTGGATGAGCCATACCATGCATTTTTCATACGGGCTCCGGTGGCGACCGGGACCGGAAATGGGGTCGAGGTGCTGGCCCGGATCGATGCCGGTATCGTCGCGGTCCGAACTGGGCCTCACATGGCCCTCGCGTTCCATCCCGAACTGGGGAACGACCTCCGGCTGCACCGGATGTTTTTAGAAGGGATCGGGATTCAGAAGTCGGGATAAACCCGACCACATAGAAAAACATCCCTTTTTCTGCATTCAGGATCTCGTTTTTGGCCTCTTTGGAGGTTCTTGGGGAAATATTCAGGGGGAGTGGTTCTCCTCTTTATGAATTCCAGGCCTACCCACATCAGCCGTTCCCATGGTCATCATAATGGTCCTTGAATCATTCGTACAGTATCAATGATGTAACTGATCTGGAGGTGCTGCTTCCGTGTCGAAAGGTGGAATCTTTTGGGGAAATTTTAGGAGAAAGGCCGGGTATTTCGTGGGATCTCGTGGGCCGAACAACCTGGACAATATGTATCTCATGGGCATCGTTCTTATCCGTACCAATTAGCGAAGAGCCCGTGTATGCCGGGATCCTCTCTACGTGTCCTGGCGGGAGAGTCACGGACCTCGCGTTCTTCCCTTGATACCAGTCCGTCGGGATAGAAGCAAATCCTGCGACTGCCCAGAGAACCGGGGTGCAAAAGAAAAAGGGGATTAGATAAGGAACATCGGTGCAAAGACCACCGCGACGATCGACATCAGTTTCAGGAGGATGTTGAGTGCCGGTCCTGCCGTGTCCTTGAAGGGATCGCCGACAGTGTCGCCGGTGACTGCCGCCTTGTGGGCGGGTGAGCCCTTTCCACCCAGGTGCCCCTGCTCGATGTACTTCTTGGCGTTGTCCCAGGAGCCACCGGTGTTGGCCATCATCACGGCGACGATGAATCCGGTTGAGATGGAACCCACCAGGAGCCCTGCAAGAGCGTGCGTTCCGAGGAGGAGACCAATGACGAGGGGAGCGGCAATTGCAAGGACGCCGGGGGCGATCATCTGCTTCAGTGCGGCGTTCGTCGAGATGGTGATGCAGGCACCGTAGTCAGGTTCGGCCTTGCCCTCCATCAGGCCCGGGATCTCCTTGAACTGTCGGCGTACTTCCTGGACGATGTATCCTGCAGCCTTGCCCACTGCGGTCATGGCAAACGAGCAGAAGAGGAACGGCAGCATCGCACCGATCAGGATGCCGACGAAGACCACTGGCTCGAGCATGTTCACGATCTCAAGCCTGACGGCCTGGGAATATGCGGCAAAAAGGCCGAGCGCGGTCAGCGCGGCTCCGCCGATGGCAAAGCCCTTGCCAATCGCGGCGGTAGTGTTCCCGACTGCATCAAGGGTGTCGGTGATGCCGCGGACCTCCTTTGGCTGGTGGGACATCTCGGCAATACCGCCTGCGTTGTCTGCAACAGGGCCGTACGCATCGACAGAGAGAGTGATGCCGAGCGTAGCGAGCATCCCCACCCCTGCAATGGCCACGCCGTAGAGGCCGGCCTGCTGGGCGGCGATCAGGATCGCGGCCACAACGATTATCACCGGGAAGACCGTGCTCTCGAACCCTACCGCAAGGCCGGTGATGATGTTCGTTGCGGCACCCGTCTCGCAGGAGTTGGCGATCTTCCGGGTCGGCGGGCGCTCGTAGGAAGTATAATACTCAGTGATGAGCCCTATGAGGAACCCTGCGATGAGACCGGCAATGGCTGCGACGAAGACCCCGATATACTGGGTCCCAAGAACCATCGTGACCAGGAAATAGGCTGCGATTACAGTAAGGATGAGGCTTGCGAAGGTTCCTGCATTGAATGCCTTGTGGATCGCGCTGCTCTCGTTCTTGTTGCTCCTGACAAAGAAGCTCCCGATGATGGATGCGATGATCCCGAGGCCCGCGATGAACATCGGCAGGAGTACGAGGTTGAGGGAGGAGACCCCTACGAACTGGGTCGCTGCAGCAAGAGAGACACCCATCAGCATCGTGGCGACGATGGAGCCGACGTATGACTCGTAGAGGTCGGCACCCATCCCGGCGATGTCGCCCACGTTATCGCCCACGTTGTCGGCGATGACGGCGGGGTTGCGCGGGTCGTCCTCGGGAATGCCCGCCTCCACCTTGCCCACCAGGTCTGCGCCCACGTCGGCGGCCTTGGTGAAGATCCCTCCGCCTACACGGGCGAAGAGTGCGATGGAACTGGCACCGAGCGAGAACCCTGAAAGAATGTTGATGATCTCCGAGAGCCCGAGAGTGGTGAACGCATTCAGGGTCAGGAAGAGGAGCGAGAGTCCCATGAGGCCGAGGCCGACCACGGTGAGCCCCATGACCGTCCCGCTCGCATACGATACCCGGAAGGCTTTTGCCATTCCTTCACGCGCGGCGTTGGTGGTCCGGACGTTGGCCATGGTGGCCGCGGTCATGCCCACGAATCCCGCAGTCGCGGAAAGTATCCCGCCGACAAGGAATGCCACCGACGTGAGGGGGTGGATGCCCGGTGCGAGATAGAGGACGATTGCCAGCACAACCATGAAGACCGCGATTGCCTTGTACTGGCTCTTGAGGTACACCATTGCCCCAAGCCGGATAGAACCGGCGATTTTCTGCATCAGTTCGGTCCCTGTGCCCTCCCGCTTCATGACCATGAAGGAGTACCCGGCAAAGACCAGGCCCAGCAGGGCACAGACGGGAACAATGAAGAACATATCCATACCTGTAAAACCTCCGGAGAATATCCTATTCTCCACGCATACCAGATGATTATCTGAGATGAATCGACCCTGGCACATAAAAAACCACATGAAACCGGTTGAAGTTGCATTCTGCAGCAAGGGGAGAGGGAGCAGCCGGTTCAGAGGCCGAGATCGCCTGAGACGATGAGGAATGGTGCAGGATGACGCGCTCCAGAAGAGGCAATAGGGGGCACTGGTGCCGTCTTCAGGTGAAGTCAAGTACTCTCGTGGAAAGGGTCTGGAGATCGAGAAGTACCGCCCGGCCCGGGGTGGGCGTGATGTTCATCTGCTTCTGGAATGCGGTCTGGCCCTGCCACGTGCCCGAGTTCACGCACAGCACTCCACGGTAATCTGTAATTCCCATGATATGCACGTGGCCGGTGTGCAGCACCTCGGGAATGGGGTCGATGATCAAAGCGTCCTCTTTTTCTGCAGCGATCGGGGTCCTTTTCCCGTACGTGGGGGCAAGGTGCCGCCTCTGCAGCATTCCCATCATCATGGGTGCGGCGTTCTCGTAGGAAGCGCCGGGGATGAGGCTGATGAAGTCGTCGATTGACCGGCCGTGGTACATCTGCACCCTCACCCCCTGGAGGCTGACAAGCGCGGGGTTCTCCACCATGATGCAGTTCGAGGGAAAATTCGCGGTGAATTCGGAGGGTATGGCGGGCTGGGGCTCAGCCGCCCTGACCACGTCGTGGTTGCCCGGGGAGATGACGATCTTCATGCGGGAGGGAAGGTCCCGGAGCATCGACCCGAAGACCTCGTACTGCTCGTAGATATTCGTGATGGTCAGCTCCTGCTCCTGATTGGGGTAGACACCGATCCCGTCCACGAGGTCCCCTGCGATGAGGAGGTAGGAGGCATCCGAGTCGGAGAGCCAGTCGGCAAAGCGGTTCCAGGCCTCTTCGAGGAATGTGTCACTGCCGACATGGACGTCGGAGATCAGCACCGCGGACCCGGGAGTTTCGCTCCTGAAGGGGGCATGGGAAAGGGGGATCTCCGGCCTGAAGAACTGCTCGGCAAAGAAGAGGCGTCCGTCGCCCGAGAGCGTCCCCCTCACCCCCACGACCTCGTCGGGGACCAGGGTTTCAGCTTCCTGGAACTGCGGGCGCTCCTTGTGAAACAGGACGGAGATCGACGCGGACGAATCCTCGATCTCCACGATGCGGTGGCCGTTCGTGGTCGTCTTGGAGTCCACCACGAGCCCCATGATGGAGCAGGCCTCCTGGCGGTACCGGGAGCCTTTCTTGAGCGCCTCGATGGGCATGGGTGCAGCTCTCGGCCGGATATATTCGCCAAGCCGCTGGTACCTGTCGCGGAAGTAATGGCAGTAGTCAGTGATGTGCGAGATGCTCTTTGTTGTCCCCGCTGCCCCACGGATCACCTCGCATGATGGGTCCGTGAGAAACCTGGCACCGTCACGGTCCTGGTGAAGGCCGGGGATGTGCTGCACGGACACGACGATGGTGTCACCGGGAATGCTTGCGATGATCTGGTCGATGAGGCCCGGGTCATCCTTCTCGGAGAGGTAGCGGACCACCTCGGGGTGCACCTGCATCTTGGTCGCGAGGAACCGCTGCACAATGGTGGCCGCATCGAGCATTGCAGATATATCAACGGGCCCGGATATAGGATTTTCACTCTCACCCTCCGGCGCCCGCGCAGTGAGGAGCCGGTATTTCGTTCAGGTCTGATCCGCACCCGGGCGCAGGGTGCACCCGTGCAATCCCTTATTAGGCACCGGAGGAAATATTCAAAGTCCAACAATGTCGCGCGCAAAGCCCGAAGAGAGTAAGCCCGGGCTATGGGAACAATTCAAAACAAGCGGGAATCCCTGGATAGCGCTCGCAAGGGAGCTTGCGTGGGTCGCCGCGGTCGTGGGTGGAATCGCCCTTGCCCTCTTCCTGGTCTCCGGAACGTGGCCAGCGGTCGTGACTATCGAGTCAGAGAGCATGGTCCCGCACATGCAGGTGGGGGACCTGGTCTTCGTGGTCAGCGCCGACAGGTTTGGTGACCTGCAGAGCTGGGCCAGCGGGAAGGAACAGGGATACCAAAAATATGGCGATTACGGGGATGTTCTCATCTACCGGCCGAATGATGCCCCAAATCCCCCGGTATACATCCCGCTCCTGACGACAGGAGTCCATCCTATCATCCACAGGGCCATGGACCGCATCGATGCAGGGGAGAATATCCCCAAGTATTACAATCTCTACCGCGGCCAGGCAACCCCGGTCCGGTACATTCCTGCTACTGTCCAGAACAACAGCCTGGTCCTCGAGAATGGGACAGTGGTCACACCGGAAAATGCCGACCCTGATAACGGATACCTTGTGGAGACTACCCTTTTTACCCCACATTCCGGCTACATCACGAAAGGGGATAACAACCTTGTCAGTGACCAGGGGGGATACCTCTCCTCGGTTCAGGGCGAGATCATCATGCCCGTAAAAGACGAATGGATCGTCGGAAAGGCGCTCTTCTCAATCCCCTTCCTCGGGTATCTCCCACTGAACATCGTGCCGGTCGCAATCATCCTCATCGCCCTCATGCTGGCCTGGGAATACTATGCGAAGAAAAAGGAGGGGGAGCGCAAGGAGGGAAGGGCACGCCAGAAAGGAAAGAAACAGAAGTGATGTGGCGAGACGATGAACCTTCGCTCCATCCTCTCCGATGCGGTCGCCGGGCACCGGCTCACTGAGCAGGAAGCGGAATTTCTCCTCTCCGCCAGGGGCAGGGCGGTCTTTGAAGTATACAGTGCCGCAGACCTGGTGAGAGAGGTGAGGGCAGGGCCGGTGGTCACCTATGTCCGCAACCAGAACCTGCACCTTTCCAACATCTGCAAGAACCTCTGCGGATTCTGTGCGTTTGGGAGGAAAGCCACGGACCCGGGTGCATTCTGCGACGACCGGGACACTGTCAGGCGGAAGGTGAGGCTCGCACTTGGCCGCAAGGTCAGCGAGATATGCCTCCTCTCAGGAGTGAACCCCGAGTTCGATGCGGCGCGCTACCTTGAGATCCTCTCCTGGGTGAAGGAGGATGCCCCCGAAGTACATATCCATGCTTTCTCTCCTGACGAGGTGAGCCATGCTGCCGCCCGGTCCGGCCTCACTACACGCGAGGTCATCGACGCGATGAAGCGGGCGGGGCTCGGATCTCTCCAGGGGACTGCCGCAGAGATCCTTGTCGACAGGGTGAGAGAAATCATGTGTCCGGCAAAGGTTTCGACAGATGAATGGGTCCGGATCATACGTGAGGTGCATGGCCTTGGAATCCCCACCACTGCCACCATCATGTACGGCTCATGCGAGACCCCTGCAGACAGGATTGCCCACCTCTCCATTCTGCGAGACATCCAGGATGATACGGGGGGGTTTACGGAACTCGTTCCGCTCTCCTATCTCCACCAGAACACCCAGCTCTACCTCGAAGGACGCGCTCCCGCGGGTGCGACGGGGAGGGAGGACCTCCTCCTCACGGCGGTCTCACGTCTCTTTCTTGACAATTTCAGGAATATCCAGGTCTCGTGGGGAAAACTGGGTGTTAAACTTGGTCAGATGGCCCTCCTCTCCGGAGCAAATGACCTCGGCGGGACCATGTTCTCGGATGATGTGTCAGGCGAGGCAGGGGCGTCTGGCGCGGATTATCTTGACCCTGGCGAGATGGAACGGATGGTTGCTGATATCGGGAGAGTGCTTCGGCGCAGGCTCACCGACTATTGCCTGGCGGACTATCAGTCACCGACCCAGGAATAGAAGATCCCCCGCTCCTCTCTCTTCGTCATCAA
>CAZRCH010000023.1:0-24542 GCA_964598545.1 uncultured Methanolinea sp.
TCCTTCCCCTCGGTCGGGCTGTTTTTGTGATCATCGACCATGATCACGTGGGTCATGCCTACCTTGTAGCCGGCAAAGCCCTGCAGTATCGGGTTCCCCTGGTAAGATGGCCAGGACTGGTACTTCGGTACCGGGCTCTTGGCCCTCTTGCGGGGGCTGAAGGCAAGGGATCCTTTTCTTGGCTGGTTTATCTTTGGCATGGTTCAATCAATCCTGCACTAATGACTGGAACGTTGGCCATTTCGTGGCCTGAACCGAAACTAATCGGTTGAAATCGCCTAATATCGGCCGATTGTTACACCGGATATGAGTGATGTTTCCGGGCCGCGGGCATGCGAATGCACGCAGGTTGCCTGGACTCGATCCGGGCACCCGGCGCGTCGCCCCAGCGGTGCGAAGAGGGAGATCCCCTCTTATGGTGCAGTACCCCGGAAAGGCGGCCTTTTCTCTGGCTCCTGGCCGTCTCCCCTGTGACCTGTCTCGCGAAAGAGATCCTGAAACGGGCGTGTACCTGCCACCTTGGGGCTGGTACCGGGCTCATATCCCAGAGGATACGTCCGCCCTTATCGCCTCTTTCAGATCCACCGTGTCGTCCGGTGGTGATTGCTCACCACATACTCATACAAAGGCACGGGCCCAGAAGGACGCGTGCCCCCGACCTTTGATGAGTCTCCATCTCCCGTCACCTGGTGCCGGGGGATATATGGTTCCTCATATAGGCTTCCATTATTATACGAGAGAAATGAATATAAACCTTGTTCCGCTCCAGGGTGGAGGGTGCCCGGTCAGCCGAAATACAGCTCCCCGTCATCGTTGATGTACACGTCGATGTTTTCTCTCACAAAACGAGCTTTGAACCGTTCCGGTGCAGAGTCCCGCATCTTGTTGATCAGCGAGATGGTATCGTATTTCACCTTGATCCCCATCTTCTCCGCTTCCTGGTAGATCATGGTGGCGACATCAAGCAGGTCAGTCCCTGCAGGAATATTACACAGGTGGGTGGCATCCAGCGTGTATAGAAATTCCAGGGTCTCCTTCGCCCTCTTTATATTCTCGACAGCTGATTTCTCGATAGTGCAGACATTGGCCTTTGAAGTGCGGATTATATCTGCAATCTGCTGCTGGGTAAGCCCCTGCTTCCTGTATCGCAGGACTTCCTTCTGCCGATCCGTCAGCAGCCCGTCTTTCATGATACTGGATACGATCATTAGATTTAAACACTTTTCGTTAACTTTCTCCTGTCCCCGTCTGTGAGGAGATCATCCGGGCGTTGCAGGGTATGTCCTATCGTAAATTCAGCGTTAAACGAAGAATTAGCCATGATTCGGAAAAAAAAAGATTTCAAAACGTTTATATTCGCACCGGCAAATAGTAACCTGTTATCACCAAAATTGAGGTGTATTACATGGTTGTGAAAGTAGGAGTCGCAAAACTGGGCAATATCGCCAGTGGTGTAATGGCCGAGCTTCTTCTTGACGAGAGAGCCGACCGAGAGGACATGCAGACATTCATGGCCACGAGCGGGACCAAGCTCCAGCCCGAGGACATTGACCGCGTCGTGAACAACATGGTCGCCTGGAAACCCGACTTTGCCATCGTGGTCTCCCCCAACGGCGTGCTTCCCGGCCCCACCGGTGCCCGCGAGCGGCTTCTGGCCGCCGGGATCCCCACTGTCTTCATCACCGACGACGTGACCACCAAGAAGGAGTGGGCAGAGATCAAGGACGGCAAGTTTGGGTACATCATCATGAAGGGCGACGCGATGATCGGCGCCCGCAGGGAGTTCCTGGACCCCATCGAGATGGCAGACTACAACGGCAACCTGGTGAAGGTGCTCTCCATCACTGGTGCATTCCGCAAGCTCCAGATGGCCCTCGACCAGGTGATCGACCAGGTCAAGGCAGGGAAGAAGGGCGCCGACCTGGCACTCCCCAAGCTCGTGGTCACTTCTGACAAGGCCGTGGACGGAGAGTTCACCAACCCCTACGCACTCGCGAAGGCCCGCGCCGCGTACGAGATCGCCCAGTCCGTGGCAATGGTCAACGTCAAGGGATGCTTCATGACAAAGGAATGGGAGAAGTACATCCCGATCGTGTGCAGTGCCCACGAGATGATGAGGGTCGCCGCGGTGCTCTGCGACGAGGCCCGTGAACTCGAGAAGGCATGCGACGGGCTGATCCGCAAGCCCCACAAGAAAGACGGCGTGATCGTCTCGAAGACCAAGCTGATCAGCAAGCCCGAGTAAATCTCTTCACTCTTTTTTTCACCATCGCAGTCGTTCGTGACGGAAATTTTCCAAAAGAAGATTCAGTCGGTACTTTTCAGGTCCTGGATTTTCTAAAAAAGGCGCCCAATTCTTCGGGAAGGGTAAGAATGACCGGTTCCTGGTGGAGCCGTTCCATGAATGCCGAATCGCTCGTAGAGGACGCGTTCGGGTTCATGCGCGAGATGATCGAGCAGAACGCGGAGAAACCGCGGGACAGCCCTGGCCGGTCAAAGAAGAGGGACATGTTGAACGCATGAGTCCCAAGGCTCCGGTACATCGAGAGGATTGAGAGGAGCCCCTCGACGAATGGCTCGACATAGGGCTCGAAATCAGGCATGGACGATACGGGGAGGATGGCCCGCACCTCCCGCTCGCCCAGCGGCACCGCCTGGGCCAGCCAGCAGATCTCGTCGCCAAAGAGGTACCGTGGGCCGGGTCGCTCCTCTTTCACGAGGTCGTCCCAGTAACTGCGCCCATTACGGTGGAGGTAGAGAGTGCCGCCATGCAGGTACCGTTCCACCAGCGCCGGGGGCACGGGGTCCACCAGCCCCTGCAGGTGGGGATGCACGATCGAGGCTCCTGCCGAGGAGAGATAGTTCCAGTTGATGGAGGAAAACCCGGCCTTACCGGCAAGTGATTCCATCATTCCCTCAAGCGCGTCTCCAACCTGGCCGGGAGTAAACACGTCAACGTGGTGTGCCCTGGTAATGACCGTCACCGTATGCCACTTCGCATAGGGAAAGAGGTTCGGAAACGTGAGGCTCTCCCCCCGTGCGATCCTGCTGCCATCCGGGAAGCGGGGAGTCATCTCCTCAACCCGGCCGGGACAGAACGGGCAGAGCGTGATCTGTTCCGGGGGGACGTAGGCCGCATCCAGCCTGCGGTTGAGCCTCCCTGGAGCAATCCTGCACCGGAGCCCGGATATGTGCTCTTCGCGGTACTCTATCGAACTGTCCCCTGATCGGACCCTTGTGGTGCGAAACATCAGCCTCTTGGGTATCTCAGGACGAATGGTCCCGGACCAGTCGGAAAAAAAGTGGTGTTACTGGTGCTCGATTGCACCCGGCTCAGACGATGTACTTGCCGAGGAGGCGGATCGAGGTGGTCATGTCCGGCCCGAGCGGGGATCCGAAGATGATCTGGGTGACACCGGCCTTTGCCAGGTCCTCGCACTTCTGCTTGACCGTGTCGGGGGTTCCGGCGATGGTGAAGGCATCGATGGTCTTGTCATCGACGTTCTCTCCGGCGGTCTTGAAGTCGAACTTGGCAAGCGCGTTCTTGATGTTTGCCACCTTTGCGGCGTCGAGACCGTGGCGCTGGAGGAGGTCGGGCGGGGAGCCTGCGGCGATGAAGGCTGCGACGATCTTGGCGGCGTTCCGCGCCTTCTTCTCGTTCATGTCGATGGACATCGCGGTGTACGCGCCGACATCAAAGCCCTTCTTGCCCACCTTGTCGCAGGCTGCCTTGATGATCGGGATTGCCACGGCGAAGTCCTTCGGGTTGGATGCGTTGATAAGTGCACCGTCGCCTACGGTCCCGGCAAGCTCGAGGACTTTTGGTCCCTGCGCGCCGACGTAGATCGGGATGCCCTTCTTGCCAGGGAGGTTCACTCCGGTGAGCTTGGCGCCGTCGTAGTCGAAGAATGCCATCCCTGACTTCTTGACTTCTTCTCCGGCACAGAGCTTGCGGATCTGGGCAATTGCCTCTCCGAGCCTTGCGACCGGTTTCTCGGGCGAGATAGCCAGCTTCGGGAGGGTGGACAGGTCACCGGGCCCGATGCCGAGCACCGCACGGCCGTCAGAGATCTCGTTCAGCGTGCACGCAAACGAGGCCATTGCGGCGGGCGTGTCGGTGAACGAGTTCATGATCCCCGGCCCCATCTTCAGGGTGGTGGTGGCGGCGGCGATCATGGCAAGGGTGGGGTAGCAGTGGCGGTTGTTGTAGTGGTTGGTGATCCACGCGTAGTCAATGTCCTTCGACTCTGCGAGCTTGCAGAAATTGACCACCTGCTTGACATTCACGTTGCCAGGCACAAATTCTATTCCATAGGTTGTCAAGGTAACTTCACCTCATGGAGTATTATCGAACGAAGATTTAAATACATTATCATTTTTTATTGCAGGAATGTGGGGATAATCCCCGATTCACCGAAAAATACCGCCTATCCGGCCCCGGATTCCCGTTGTCAGTTGTGATTTTGTCCAAGACGCAGAGAGATTTCATCTTTAGGGAGAAGGAATACCCTGCGATGGGACCGCACCTGCACCAGGGTTCCCTTGGCGAAAAGATCATGCAATGGATCCCCCTTCCATTCCTGGGGAGGGAGAGCAGAAGTGCTTTATTATTCCAGGGAAGAATTCTGATAAAGAGAATGTGTGAGGAGATACGCGATGAGACGCGCTGTACGGCGTGATTGCCCTCGCTCTGCCTTTGAAGGGGCGGGCCTTTCCCGGCATCTCCTCTCCTTACCCCCGCATATCCGCAGAATGCACAGGAACCACACGATATCATGCGAATACTCACCATAGGTCTCGGCGGAGCCGGCTGCAGGATAGTGGACCGCCTCATTGCCCACGACCAAAAAGCCCATGTGCATTGTGTCTTCGGGATTGCCATCGACTGCGACGCTGAGCAGTTGAACTCCCTTCAGAATGTCCCGTTGGACCATAGGCTCTTCTTCCAGCCGCTGGACCCCGCACATCCCGAAGACCTGGCGGCTCACCTGCCCTCGGAAGAGGCCCTCTCGCGACTCCAGACCCTCGATGACGGCGATATAGACGCCCTCTTCGTCTGTGCGGGCCTCGGTGGCTCCATGGCTGCAACTGCCCCTGCGCTCGTGACCTGCCTGAAAAAAAGTATAACCGAGCCCGTGTTCGGTCTCTGCTCCCTCCCCTGCAGGGACGAGGGAGACGATCGCTCCACGTCGGCGGCTGACCAGCTGGATATTCTGCATGGCCTCCTTGACGGAATCGTCCTCTATGACAACGAGTCTTGGCGTGGAAGGGTACCCCCCGCCGCGGATGACCAGGGCCTCTCCCGCCAGGGTGACCTCGGCGCCCTGGTCGGCCTGCGCCAGAACTCTCCTGTCTATCTTTCGGGAAAGGAGAGGTTCTATCACGATTACAATGACCTTATCAGCCGGCGGTTCACCCTTCTGCTCAGGGCAGGGGAATTCTCCGAACGATCGCCTGACGAGCTCCCCGAGGTGGTGCTGGATGCCGGCGAGATCCTCAACACTATCCTGGGAATGGGATTCATCACCATGGGGTATGCACGCGACGAGGTGGCTTCGGAGCGCCCCATCGACCTGCTCTCACGGTTCCGTCCCGGCGCCCCCGCGGTCCAGGACGGCCACCTGAAGGCATCCCGCGTGGTGGAGCTTGCAAAGAAGGCAATTTTCGAGGAGATTTCAACGCCCACAGAGCTCGAGGAGGCACGAAAAGCCCTCGTCCTCATCGCCGGCCCCTCCCACGAGATGAGCATGAGAGGTTTCATGACGGTGAGGAAGTGGATCGACCGCACCATCAGGGGGCTCGAACTCCGGTCGGGGGATTACCCGGTGAGCGGTACCCGTTTCCTGGGCATATTGATCATCCTCGCAGGCATGGAGACGCTGCCAAGGGTGGAGGAATTGAGGCAGGTCAGGGACAGGGTGAGGGGCAGGGGTCCCGACACCCCGGCGCACGACCCCGGCACCTGAACCGGGAAGATCCCTGCCTGACCGCCTCACGAATATCCCGGGGCGACCCCACTTCCAGGGTCAACACTGCCAGCATCAGTCCTGGTGTATCTTTGAGAAAGGGACATTTCCTGCACCTATCTCCGTTCTGATCGGGATCCCCTTCTCGACGGTGTTTGCGACGAAGTTCATCCCGGAGAATGCAACGATGGAGAGCCGGTAGGGGTCTGCGACCAGGTTGAAGACCGAGTTTCCCATCGCTACGGGGAAGACAAAACCCGCCTTCTTCATTTGCGCGACCACCTCGCGTGCCCTCCCCTCGGCGAGTGCCGGGATCTCCCTGACGTTCGCAAGGGCCGTGCCAGTCCCACCCGAGACGAGGGAAGAGAGCGAGGTCAGCCCCGCGGAGATGAAGAGCTGGAGCGGATCAATGGTCGTCCCGCGGTATCCTATGAGGTCCACGAACCGGGTCGCCTCCCCGTGCTGGATGTCCAGCCTGCCTCCGTAGGCCATCCTCACGGGGATGCCGTGGCGCTGGAATACCCCGTCCATCGTGATGCTGCAGATGCTCATGATCCCCGCGCTTCCGGGAGGGATACGCGGGTCCCGGTCAACGACCCGGTAACGGGAGAAAAAACCGCACTTCGCCGCGATAACCTCATCAAAGGCCTTCATTGCATCGACAAGCCGCTCTTCGGGGATTATCGAGAGGTTGTAGGCCACATCCCCGGTGCCGCTCTCGGGATCGAACGTGCTCCGGAAGGCCAGCCGCTCGAGTTTGGAGATGATGAAGCCGATCCTGTCCCCGACAAGGGCGCTTTCGGTCTCCTCTTTGCCATAGGGAGTGAGGATGCGGCCCATGTTCCCGACTTTCTCGGTAAATCCCATCTCGTCGAGGTACCGCAGGTAATACTGCACCGCGCGGTCACTCAGGACAAAACCCCTCTCGGCCATCAGTTCAGAGAGCCTCTTTGCGCCCATGGGCTCCCGGTGCTCCTTGAGTATGCGCAGGATCTCGATATATTTCCGCTCTGTCCGTATCATTTATCTCGCCTGTATGACGCCTGTGCTGTCCTGGTACCGCCCGCGGTACATGCTCCTGCCATCGGTGACCTGGTGAAATATCATCTGGACCACCCGGTCATTCTTTCGCAGGGTGAGGTGCTCTGCACCCATGTTGACCAGGCAGAGGGTCAGCTGGCCCCTGAAACCAGGATCTACAAATCCCGCGGTGAGCACGACGCCTCTCCTCCCGAAGGATGACCGGCACCGGAGCGTCGCTGCAAGGTCCGAAGGCATCTCCACCCTCTCAAGGGTGCTGACAAGGGTGCACATCCCCGGCGGCAGGACAAAGTCGCCCCCCACCCTGAGATCGTACGATGCGGGCTGCTGGCATTCTTCGCTGTAGGGTTCTATGACCAGATCCCCCTCCGTGTCGCATCCCCGGATGCGCCTGGCGATCTCTGATGACGACAGGATCATTGTTACAGATCATTACTACAGAAAACGCTTAATAGGTTGTCCTGCCAACGCCTGTGACGGATCCATGGGGTAGAGGACATCCTCTTGGGCTTCGGACCCAAGGACGCGGGTTCGATTCCCGCTGGGTCCGCCTTTCCTTAATCCAAAGATTGCCTCCCACTGCGGGGCGCTGTATGCCTCACTCATCTCATAAGGGGGCACAGAGGGGTATCCCCCTGCCTGGCCATCACAGGCCTTTTCCCCGGCCGCGTATATTCCCTGGTCTCCTCTTCTTCAGGATGATGAACGCTGCGAGGGAGAATGCTGCCACCGCCGCGATCACCACTCCGGCACCCAGCCAGTTGAAACTTTTTTGCATGGGGATGAGAAGAAGGGCAGTCTCGTTCTGGGATGAGAACGTCTTCTCGATCTCTGCTGGGTCGTATCCCTCTTTCTCAGTCGAGATCACATACGGGGTGTTCAGCCTCATGCGAAGGGAGAGCGTCCCCTCTTCTCCCGTGACACCCTGCTCCTTCCCGTCGATTCGTATCTTGACACCCGGGACCGCGACCTTATCCCCCTCCATGGCCGAGATGGTGGCATTTACTCCTGGATATTCGAGTTCGACTGACACATCTTCTCCCTGGGTGTGGACAGGCAATACCTGTGAATGGGTGACAAAGGCAGGGTGCCTGACTTCGAGGAGGTACTCCCCGAGCGTGAGGTCTGCAAGCTGCACCCTCCCGTACCTGTTGGTGGACCCGCGGGATTGGCCGTCTACAAGCACGTGTGCACCCTCGACAGGGGTCTTTTCCTCACTGTATACCGACACGAATACACTGTAAGGAGATTTATGGAGCGCGATGACGACGAGGGCCTGGTCCTTGTCCACGATTAACCGCTCGCGATAGTCCTCGTATCCCGCTAACTGTGCCTGGAACGAGTAGACTTTTCCGCGGGGAAGGTTCAGCGTGACCGCACCTTTCTGGTCCGTGCTTCCGCGGTCGACTCCGTCTACGAGGACTGCCACACCGGGTACAGGGTTGCCGGAACCTTCTTCCCTGACAAGGACCGAGAACCGGTCGTCCCGGAAGAGCATCGCCTGGACCGTCTTCTCTTCGAGCCCAGTCTCGACTATTGCAGAATACGCTTTGTAGTTGGGAGCCGCGACTTCGAGGGTGCACACGGAATCGCCCGTGACGGTAAACGAGGCGGTCCCGTTCTCTTCTGTCTTGGCCGTGTGTTTTGTCACTCCCTCACTCACGCTGACGCCGGCCTCAGCAACCGGCGCGAGGATATCAGCATCGAACACCTGGACGAGGAGAGGCACTTTCATCCTGTGCATCTCGACGAGGAGTGTCGTGGTGTTGACCCCGATATCACCAGACCAGGGGTCGAAGCCGATTTTCTCGACCGTGACCTGTATGAACTCTGTTCCCGGATGGGAGAACTCGATGTTCCCGCTGCTGTCGGTCTTTCCTACCAGCGCGCCATTCGCAAACAGCGATGCCCCCTGAAGGGGGGTGATGTTTTCCTCGTGCTCGTAAACGTTCACGAGCACCGTCACCGCAAGTGCCGGGCAGGCAGCAAGAAGCATGGAGAGAATGACACATGCAAAACAGGTTCCAATCCTTTGCATATCCTCATATCGGCGTTCTCTCTATATCTTTTCATTGGTAGAACGGCCATTAAAGGCTCCGAATGGCTAAAAATCCCATGATCCGCTTCGTGACGCATCCCTGCAGAAAGGACCTGCCGCGACCATTTTTTTTTTTTGATGTTCGCTGCCCGTGACCGCCGTGGGATCGATCTGAAACCAAAAAAAAACGACGGGGTCGTCATTCGAACGCGATGATCTCCGGGTCACGTCCCGGCAACCACTGCCCAAGCCACAATATCCATACGGCTCCCCGATGGGAACGAATCCCGTGCACATACCGCTTCAGAGGGCATGCCTCCCGATGCATCGAATCCACTATATTGCCGGTCACAGTCCTTTTGCCAGTGCATGGACCAGAAAGGACGCAAACGCAGGATGCCTCAAAAAAGGATGACAAGGGGGACTTTCGGGATGTCAGCTCCAGCGGGTGTCGTGCGGCACCCGGTCAAGGAGCATCCCTTCGACGAGTACCGGCATCAGCTGCCTCCCCTCCTCCAGCGCTTTCTGCAGCCTCCAGTTCCGGTCGGCGTAGACCGTGAAGATGGGCTGACCTTTCTCGACGCGGCTCCCTTTCTTGGCATGGAGGAGGACGCCCGCCCCGCGATCATGGGGCGCCCCGGCAGTCCTTGCCAGGCTGATGAGAGCCCGGTTGTTCAGCTCGATGACGTACCCTGACGTAGGGGCATTGACGACGAACTGGTACTTCCCAGGATCGATGTCATCAGACCTGATCTTCGGGTCGCCTCCCTGGATCTCAATGATCTGGCGGAACTTCTTTAAGGCATCTCCTTTCCTGAGGATCTCTTCGGCCATCTGCGCTCCCATGCCCCTTGCAGCCTTCCCGGACATCTCGAGCGCCATTCCCGCGATTGCGACGCTTTTTTGCAGGAGAGACCCCGGGCTCTCTCCCCCTTCGAGGATCCGCAACGCCTCCATCACCTCGAGGTTCGGCCCGATGCTCCGCCCCACGGGGGAGTCACCGTATGTGAGTGCACACTCCACCTGCATATTGAGGCGGTCCCCGATCTCAATGAAGTCGCGGGCAAGTTTCTTTCCCTCCTGGATCGTGGCCACTTTGGCATGTATACCCACCGGGATGTCGATCACGACAAGGTCGGCACCCACCGCAAACTTCTTGGCCATGACGCTCGCGAGCATCTGCCCCCTGGCATCGATCCGGAACGGGTACTCCTGGATGATGATCTTGTCGTCTGCAGGCGCGATGTTGGTGGCACCTCCCCACACGATCACTCCGCCCACCTTCTCTGTCATCCGCTGGACCTCCGACGCCGTGAAATCGACCGGGGCAAGAACCTCCATGAGATCGGCCGTCCCGCCCGCACCGGTAATGGCCCTCGAGCTGGTCTTTGGGATCTTGAGACCACTCGCGGCGATAATGGGAACGACGAGGAGAGAGATCTTGTTCCCCGGCACCCCGCCAATCGAGTGCTTGTCGACGATTGGATGGGCATGGAACGTGAGCCTCTCCCCCGTGTCCACCATCGCTCTGGTGAGGTGCTCCACCTCGTCCATGTCCATCTCGTTTATGTAGCAGGCAGTGATGTACGCGGTCAGTTCGGCAGGAGAGAGGTTGTCGGAGACCACGTCCCTGATTACGGCATACGTCTCATCCTTCGTGAGGTGCTGGCCGTCCATCTTTCTCTTGATGTAGTCGAGGGTGACCGGCCTCTCTGCCTTCCGCACCTCCACGGCAACCCCATCCTCTATCTGCAGGCGTTCGTTGGTGATCTTGTAGATCCCGATCGACCCCTTGGGGAGAAGCGTGGTGGTGGTGTCTATGAAGGCCGCAACAGAAACCCCCGTCGCCTCGTTGAGTATCTGTATGCGGTCTCCCGGGAGTACCCCGATATTCCTCGAATCGTCGATATGCAGGAGAACTTCCCGAGTGCCGATATCAACGAGTTTTGCAGTCAGCTTCATGTGGTCCTTCTCCGGGCAGGCAGCGGGAAAACCCGTTCTCTTCGCCGTCGGTCCTCCCGGACCCGGGCGAAAACCGTGAAATCCGCGTCTGATACCAACTTTAACGTTTCGGCCGTATCGTATTAGTGATTTCTCCTGCGTGATGGATTGGATGCACCACGATCACCCCCCGATATGGCGGATAACCTCCCTGGCAGGAGACTGGCGAGAAAAAAGGTAGATTTTGGTGTTCAGTGCTTGCGCACGATGAGGAAGGCCACTGCACCAAGGCCGATCAGGGCAACCAGGGCACCGAATCCCGGGGTTGTCGGGCTCGGGGTCGGGGTCGGGGTGGTCGGCACAGGGGTTGCAGCAGTGGTCACCGGGGTCGGCGGGGCGGTGGTCGGGATCGTGGTCGGCTTGACTTCGACAACGTTGAAGAGTGCTGTCGAGGTCACGTCCACGGTCACGCCAGAGACCTGCACGATGTACTCATCGGGCTTGAAGGTGGTGGTGTCGACCGGGAAGGACCAGGTGTTGAAGCCTTCGGTTCCCTTCTGGACCTTTACCGTACCGGTTGCGCCACTGAACTCACCGCTCTGGGTCTTCTGGGTCGGGGAGAAGGACGAGGAGACGACCTCAACCAGGATCTCGTCATCGACGGCAAGGTTGGTGGTGCCCTTGATCTCGAACTTCTCGCCTACCTGCTTCTCGGTGATCGGGGTGATCTTGATGGTGGGTGCCTCGATCAGGAACTGGAGCTTGGTGTAGGTATCGTCAACGGCTGCGTTGTCGAGTGCCACGACCAGTGCCTCTGCGGCGTCAGATCCCTGCAGGCTGCCGGGTCCCTCGAGGAGGAAGAGCACGGAGTTGGCTACAGGGTAGGGTCCGACGACCTGGCGGAAGGGCCACGGGGCTACGGCCTGCGGATACACGTCAAGCCTGTCGTTGTACATCGGGTGCTGGACGACCACGAAGTACTGCCCGGGTGCCATGTTGGCGGTGATTCCCTGGTTGATCTCCTTCTCGAAGCTTCCGTCGTTGTTGACGCTCTCGGTGTCAACCCGCACGTAGTTCTTGCCCATGATCCAGACCTGCACACCCTGTGAGGGCTGGCCCTCGGCCACGCCGCGGATGAAGAACTTGTCACCCTGGGCGACGGTGGACTGGGATGCAACTGCGGTCACGAACGGCTTCCTGATGATGATGGAGACGGTTGCGTACTGGGTGTCGGCGAGGGTGTTCTTGTCAGATGGGGTTGCCACTGCATAGATGGTGTAGGTACCCGCGTCGATGTTCAGGTTGGCGGTCTGCCACTTGTATTCCCACGTGTTGTCGTCAAGGACGTCAGCAGTGGTGAACGAGTTGGCAACTCCATTGACAACACCAGTCCTCGGGTCAGTGAGCCTGCCGCCCTGCGAGGGGAGGTTCGGCCCGGTGATGAAGAGGTACACGGTGTCGGTCTCGGAGTTGGTACCGGTCAGCTTGACTTCCTGGCCCAGGAAGTAGCTCTGGTCGCCGGCGGCGACAACAGTCACGGTTCCCTTCTCGACCTTCACGTCGACTTCATCGGACTTGAACTGGTCTGCAAAGAGACGGTCGCGCCAGGTCGGGTCGGTGATGACCGCTGCGCCGGGACCCCTCTCAACACGGAAGGTGTACTTCTTGTCCTTGGTTGCCTGGGAAGTGACCCATCCTACGGTGATTGTACCGCTGTTGGAGGTCTTTGCTGCTGCGTAGTAACTGGTGCTTGCCGGGGTTGCCGGGACATCCTGTACTACGGTGCGGCCTGCGCCACCCTCATAGGCGTACTGCCCGATGAAGGCGTTGGACTCGACATCCTTCTGGCTTGCCACCAGGAGCGGGGGCTGGTCAAGTGCGGCGCCGCTCATCTGGCCGGTTCCCTTGACCCACAGCACGTAGTAGGTGTTCGGCCTGCCGGTGACGGTCACCGAGAACGGGTTACCGCGGACGACGACGTCCTTGCTGGCCTCGATCTTGACGGTGTCAGACGCGATGATCACGGTCTGGGTCGCCGAGATCGTCTTGCCGGTGTAGTCGGTTCCGTCGGGTGCCTTGTAGTTGTCCTTGATCTTGTTCAGGTCAAGTTCTGCAAAGACTGTGTAGGTCCCGGACTTGTACATCCTTGCGCCGTTTGCATCAAGGACATCGGTGTTCCATCCCTGGTTGGTTACCTGGGGTGCCCAGTACCAGAGGTCGCTGTTGGGTGCCTGGTTGGTAAGCGAACGGGAAACAGTCGTGGTCTGGAACAGTGCTGTGTAGGTCGCACCGTCGGCAGTCTTCACGCGGATGTTCACGAATCCCTGGCCCGTTGCGTCAGACCTGGCAGCGGCCGAGTAGGTGTTGGTCTCAATCCTGAAGTTCAGGTAGTTGCCCGGCGGCACGGACTTGCCGGTCACGTCCTTTCCTGCAGTGTTGTCCCATACCTTCACGGTAAGTGCGGGGTCAACGACGTTCATTACGGCGGGTCCCCTCGCGCCGGTCCACTGGTACCAGGTACCTACTTTCCCTACGAAGATCTGCGGGGAAATGTAGTAGCTGGTGGGGGTTCCAACGGTGATGATGTTGGTGGGCTGGTCACCTGTCGAGGTCCCGGATGCCCAGTATGCAATCTGGGTTGCGGCTCCGAGTCCGACAGATATATCAAGACCCTCTTCACCGATGAACACATCTCCGCCTGCAGGGATGTTCTTGATCGTGGCTGCGGATGCGGGAAGCATCAGCACTGCCAGCGCGACCAAGGCAATCAGTGCAAGGCTAAAGCGCTTAATCATCTTTTGTCCTCCTTAACTCATGTCCAAATCCTGAACGTTCGAATCCATTGCACACGTCAGAACTGCCATCGACAGGTGTCGAACGGCAATTCCACCATGCTCCATACTCCGAATAACGGAATATGATTCAATATTTGTGGAACACTTAATATATCCTTTTTGGTCGATTCAGGGGGAATAAATCGGTGATCAGGCGCTGAATCCGGCAAAGAGTATAAGAACGCCGGTTTTCTGCGTTCATTGGCACCCCCCCACCAGGATCCGCCATCGTCGCTCCGGCCAGACCCTCTTCCTCCCCACGCGCACCGCTGCCGAGCCTGAGAGTTGGCAGACCCGGCTGCTTCAGGAGTTTCTGGAAATAATTATCTGATGCGATCCAGATCGCTCAATGTGATCTTTCCTTACTGGTTCCTGCAGTAATTTAACTATCATTCGTTACGCTATAATAGTACATGCGTATTATTAAGGCTCCGAACCTGGCCTCGGCCCATGAACAGGTGGTGAGGATGATCCTCGAGAAGGGGTGGGTTCTCGAGACCGAGGATCAGGAAGGGACCATCGAATTCGAGGAAGTTGCCATGCGGGTGGAGCACCCGGACAGCCTGCCCATGGTCAGCCCGAGTTCACGGTTCCAGCAGCGGTTCATGGAGCAGTACGCACGCGACCTTATCGAGGGGTCTGACTCTGTCTTCGAATACGACTACCACGACCGTCTCTTCAACTGGGGCGGGGGGCTCCTGAATGAGCACGGGGAAGAAGTCCACGTTGACCAGGTCGCCTACATCGTGCATAAGCTCCGGAAAGCCCCTTCAAGCAGGAGGGCCATTGCCATTACCTGGAACCCGGCGGTCGACGAGCACCTTGACGACTGCCCCTGCCTCCAGCTGGTCCAGTGCGTCTCGCGGGACGGGCTGCTGCACATGAAGGTGGTCTTCCGGAGCAACGACATGCTGACGGCTGCAGGCGCGAACATGTATGCCCTTGTCTCGCTCCAGAAGGAGATCGCCATGTCGCTCGGGCTGGACTGCGGGTCTTACACACATATCTCACTTGTGCCACACATCTATTACCGGAGAGATGCGGACGACATCGAGCCATTCTGCGCCCGGGGTGAACGGTTCCGCCCCATCCTACCGGTATGCAGGGCCTGTGGGAAATGTCCCTGATCGGGGGTGGGTCAGCCCCCATGCCGTTTTTTTTAGTGAATCAGTCAGGTTAATTACGGAAAAGGGCAGATAATGTAGGGTGCGATAGCCCGGTAGTGTAGCGGTCAATCATGCGGGACTCTGGATCCCGCGACAGCAGTTCGAATCTGCTCCGGGCTACTTCTTCTCTTCTGTGCATGGTTCCTGCTTCCTGCAGACCAGGATGGCATGGTCGCGGTGGTACGGTTCGAGCCAGATTGCCTCCCCGACCACGAGCGGTGACCCATCCAGGGTTCTGCATACCTCGTCGACCACCTCGCGCGGACTGCGGGAGACATCGATGCTCCTGGCCTTTATCGCGAGGATCGCGGCTCCCCCGGCCTCGAGAAAGACCGAGTTCGCAACGGCAATGCCTGCCTGGTCGGGGTGAGCGACGTCCTGGACGAGCAGCTGCACGGTCTCCACCAGGGGGGCGTATTCGCGCGGCCGGGTGGCGTCTGCAAAGAGGGGTATGATATTCTTCCTCCTTGCCGCGACCGCAAGGAGGTCGCGCATAGGTATGCAGGCATTTTCCACGGCATACACGATCTCCGCATAATCGGCAACGTGCGATACGGTGGTGCCGTGGGCTGCGCCGAGGTATAAAACCCGCGTCGAGGGCCCTATCTCCACGTCTCCTCCGAGGTGATAATATGCCGCAAGCTTGCTCCGGTACGGGTTCCATACCCGCTTGCCAGAGAGAGTGCGCTCCCCGTAGACGCCCCCCTCACCGCTCGAGACGAGGACTCCGTCTATCCAGATCATCTCCTGCCCCCGGCGCGGTCAATCGCCCGCCCTGCGGACTCGAGAAAGCCGGGATCCGGCCGGCCGCGGAAATAGTCTATCCTTGCCGCGATCGCCAGTTTTGCGGCAAGCGTCCGTGACACCTTCCCTCTCCGGGCCTTTCCCGCCGCATGCACCCGCCGGTGCTGGTAGATGATCCCGTGCTTCGGCGGGGGAGTCCCCGATCTCAGGTGAGAGAAGAGCGCGATGCGAGCGCCCATGACCTGGATGGTCGCTGCGGGGAGGCGGGCGAGCCGGGACAGTCCTCCTGCCCCTGAGAGGAGCCGGGCTGCCACCACCCCGCCGACAAGTCCGCTGCTGTTGGGCATCACCTCGGCGGCGAGAGCCGTGATCTCACGGGAGAGTGCCGACCTGACCTCCGAGAGATGCGTCATCTCCGTCGCAATCGCCGAGAGCACGGGGTTTTTGCTCCCCGCGAGCATCTCCCTGGCCTTCTGTCCCCGCAGTTCGCAAAACTTCCTCGAGAAGGCCGGGTCCTTTGCCGCATGCCACTCGAGCGCCCGGCCCGTGAGGAGGTTTGTTGCCTCGTCGATCTGGTCAAGCATCCGGACCATGTACACGAGCTCCATCTCGGGCGTCCTGGATATCCGGCCCAGTTCCCTCTCCGCCCGCATGGTGCAGAGCGATCGCAGCACCGCGACGTATTCTTCCCTTGAATGAATAAAACCGCACTCAATTGCGAGATCCCATGTGAAAGGGACGTAACGCTCGTTTTTTTCAATGAGAAGATCCAGGCGTTCCGAGAGTGCTTCCGGTTCGTGGCCAGGGCATGGCCTGCAGACACTGCCTGCCACATCGCCGAACCAGTAGGATGCCATGAGTTACTCTGGTGCCGGGCGCGGTATTAATCCCACCTGCGGCGTCATCCCCTCCCGGGCAGAATCAGATCCCACCGAGGCCGAATGAATAGAGCATGACAGGGACCATGATTGCTCCCATGCAGAAGACCTGGGGAATATTGACGAGGCGGGGGATGCAGCCCACGGCGGTGGCAAGTGCAAGCAGCATGAGCCCGAAGATGCCAGTCCCGAAAAGAGAGACCGCCGCAACGAACACCATCACCACCCTGTTCAGGAATGTGCGGTCCACCCCTTCCAGGAGGTATGCCATCCCCGCCAGGCGGATGGTGAGGAGATACGCCGCGAGTGCCGCGAGTGTCCCCGAGAGGAGGAGGAGCGAGAGGGAGGGCATCTCCAGCAGGGAGAGGGCCGCCACCACGCCGTTTCTCATGCGATCGACTGCGAAGAATGCTGCCAGGCCCACCACGGCGTTCATCGTATTGGCCGCGCTGGTGGCAAGGAGATATCCCCTGCGGTCGCGGGTGTAGTTCACCGCCGATGCGAGCACACCGTTCGCCGTCGCATTGGAGAGCCCGGGAAGCCACCCGACGACAAGCCCTGCCACACCCCCGAGGATCGTCCCTTTCAGGACCCCTTCTCTCCCGATTGCAAGCCCGGTGAACCGCTGGGGCGGGATATCTCCCTTTCCCGAGTAAAGGAGCATGGATATGCCGAAGAGGCCGGAGAGGAGCGGCATCAGCACTGCGCTCTCCCCAAGGAGCGGCGGGGCCAGAAACGCGTACCGGAACGAAAATACTCCCAGTATCCCTGATGCCAAAAAGACGAGCAGGCCCCACCCGGGGGCATCGCTCTGCACCAGCAGAAAGCCGATTACCGCGACCAGTATGACCCCGCTCGCCCAGTCAAGCGACGACTGGAGGTGCGGCATGACGAGGAGCAGGACCCCGGTGACGGGGACGGCAAGCGCGAGGCCCGTTGCGCTCCCGAGTGCCGAGATCCGCACCGCTTCCTCCCCCTTCCCTTCCATGCAGAGGGCATGTGCCGGCAGCACCGCAAGCGCCGTGTCGGCATCGGGGATGCCGAGGAAGGTGCTCGGGACGGCGTCGAGGAAGCAGTGGGTGACAAGGGCCGAGAAGAGGGCCGCCGCCAGGAAAAACGGACCAAAGAGAGGGAGGAGGATCGCGAGGGACGAGAGCATGATCGCGGCCATCGTGTTGACATGGATTCCTGGGAGAAGGCCGGAGAGGAGCCCGAGGGCCACTCCTGCCGCGGTTCCCGCCAGGATCTCGATCATCCTCGCCTAGGATGGAGGGGAATTAAGATAAAGGAATCGAAACAGATAGAACACCACTCTCCATGATGCCGGGAGCCTCCTTATGCTGATCGCGATCACCAGGTTGCAGGAGAAGGGTTCCGCCGACGAGGCGCGCTGTGCCCAGTTCGGGCACCGGTGCTTCCCCGTCTCGCCGCTTCGGGCAAGGGTGAACATGGAGGAGATCGTCCGGTTCGTCGAGGATACCGATCGCAATACCTTCGACTGCATCTTCTTCACGAGCGCACTTCCCGCCCGCCTGATCGGGCCGCGCCTCTCCCGCTGGCCGAGAGTGGTGGCAATCGGGCCCCAGACCAGGAGGGAACTGGAAGCGTGTGGTATCGAGGCAGAGGTGCTTCCCCGCTTCTACAGCAGCGACTTCGTCCGGTTCCTCGGGCCGTGGATCGAGGGGAAGCATATCGGGATCCCCAGGGCGGACGTCCCGAACCCGGCCCTCCTCTCCTCCATCAGGGATGCAGGGGGACGGGTGACTGAGGTCGGATGCTACTCCCTGATACCCACGGGGGAACCACTCTTTCTCGGGGATGCAGACTCACTCCTCTTCACGAGCGCCATGTCGTACCGGGAGGCACGGTGGGAAGACCGCACCGGGCTTCTGCTGGTGGCCATCGGCGAGGTCACTGCCGGGGCCATGAGGGCCGGCGGGCATGACCCCGCGGTGGTGGGGGACGGCTCGCTTGAAGGGACGCTTGATGCACTGAACCGGTATCTGGACAGGAATCCCGGCACGCGGAGGCCCGGAGGGGAATGACCACGGTCCCCGAACACGGGCTCCTGGTCCTGGACAAGCCAAGGGGGCCTTCCAGCCACCAGGTGACGGCCTGGGCCGGCGAAATCCTCGGCGCGAGGGTCGGCCATGCAGGAACGCTTGATCCCGGTGTCTCCGGGGTGCTCGTCGTCATGATCGGAAACGCCGTCCGGCTTGCCCCGATCCTCCTATCCGAGGAGAAGGAGTACGTCGCGGTCATCCGCCTTCACGGCGACGTGCGGGAAGAGGCATTGAGCAGCGCAGCCGCGGAATTCTGCGGGCGTATCTACCAGCGGCCACCCAAAAGGAGCGCGGTCGCCCGCAACCTGCGCATCAGGACCGTGAAAGCGCTCGAGGTCCTCGAGGCCGGTGAGCGGCAGGCTGTCCTCCGCATCACCTGCGACGCCGGGACTTACATCCGGTCGCTCTGCCACCACCTGGGGCTTGCCCTCGGCTGCGGTGCTCACATGCAGGAGCTCCGGCGGGTGAGGTCAGGTGTCTTCTCCGAGGAACACGCACATACACTCCACGACCTGAAGGATGCGGCGGTGCGTGCCGGTAACGGGAATTCCTGTCACCTCGCGGATATGATCCTCCCTCCCGAGACGATCGCGGGCGGGCTCCCTTCCCTCGTCATCCGCGATACCGCCGTGGACGCGCTCTGCCATGGCGCGGCGCTTGCCGGGGTGGGGGTCCTGCGCCAGGATGCATTCGCGAGAGGTGAGGCGGTTGCGGTCCTGACGGGGAAGGGAGAACTCGTCTGCATCGGCGAGGCCATTGTCTCCTCAACCCAGGTCGCACCGGGACAGACAGGGCTCGTGGCGGCGCCGCGGACCGTCTTCATGCGGCCAGGGACGTACCCGAAGGGCTGGAAAAAGAAGGAGGAGCAATGACGAACGTGAAAAAAAGCCCGGAAAAACCCTTCCCGCACATCTGCCCGTCCCCCTGTGTTTCATCTCTCCTGCCCTGAAGATGAGATACCATTAAAAAAAGACCCGCCCCATAGTATGGATACACCTTTTTGCTGAGGTAGTCTAGCGGTACGGCGCAGGCCTGGAGAGCCTGTGGGGCTTCTGCCCCTCGGGAGTTCAATTCTCCCCCTCAGCGTGCTCTGTTCTCCCTCCACTGCCGTCTCTGCCCCGTGCGCCCGCGGGCCCGCCTTCATCCAGCCGCTCAAGTGCGAACCGGTAATATTCGTCGACCACCTCGAACCCGAGGAAGTGCCTCCCCATCTCCCGGCTCACTACCGCAACGGTCCCCGATCCGAGGAAGGGGTCCAGCACCATGTCTCCTGGGTTGCTCGAGAATGCGAGTATCCTGCGCACAAGCTGGGGGGGGAGTTTCGTGGGTGTCTTCTTCCTCCCCTTCCAGTATTCCCGGTTGATCACCCAGACATCCTCAGGGTAATGTTCCACCTTGTGAAAGACGTAATTCCCGGGATCTTTTACCGCGAACAGGATATGGTAATGACTGGTGACGAACTTCTTCCGGGTGAACACCCCGAACTGGTACTTCCATATCAGGTGGTTGATGGTCGTAAACCCTGCCCCGTCGAGGCCGCAGAGGACATCTTTCAGCCGGTTCCAGCCCGAGAAGACATAGAGGCTCCCCTTCGGCGAGAGCACCCGGAACGCCTCCTCCATCCACCGGGAAGTGAACTGTCCGTACTCGCTGGCCGGGATCTCGCGGTACCCCTCGAGGACCCGTGAACCGGTGCGGTGGTAATTCATCTTCTTTGCCTTGAAGTCGATGGCGAACGGGGGATCCGTGACGATGAGATCGATGCTCCCTGCATGGAGGAGCGGCAGGAGGTCCAGGGCGTCCCCGCGGTGGAGAGTGTCGGGGGAGAACGGGCCGGGATCGGGGGGTCTCACGCGTTCCTGCTCCCTTCCCTGCACTTCTCGCCTGCTGCCCTGCCGAGCTCGAACGCGTCCCGGTTGATCGCTACCGTCTTCTTTGGGACCAGCCGCTCGACCGCGGCAAGAAGCGAGGAGGGTGCAAAGGGCATGAACCACGATGCCGCGCCTATCATCACCACGTTCTGCGAGAGGGGACTGCCCGCTTCCTCGGCGAGAGCATCCGCGTCCACGAGGCAGAGCGGCCGTCCCTCCAGGCGCTCCCGCACCGCCTCCTTGTCAGGTATCGCAGCCCCCTGCATGAATACCGAGGTGGGGATGACGATCTGGCTGTTTGCGACCATGTGCCCGTCGGGAAGAAGGAAGTGGGCATACCGGAGCGCCTCGAGCATGTCAAAGGCGATCATCAGGTGCGCGGTGCCGGGTGCAATGAGTGGCCCGAACTTCCCGTCGATGCGGATATGCCCCTCTACGGAGCCTCCCCGCTGGGCCATGCCGTGGGTCTCGGCACCGCGGACACTCCTGCCCTCGATCAGGCATGCCTCCCCCAGGATGTTCGAGGCGAGGATGATCCCCTGCCCTCCAATTCCGACCATCAGGATGTCGAAACTCCTGGTCATCTCTTCACCTCCCTGCCGATTGCACCTGCAGGGCATATCTGGACGCACACCCCGCAGCCGCTGCACAGGTCATTGATGAACGCCTTCTCGCCAGCCTTCTCTATGGCGGGACATCCGAACCCGATGCAGAGACCGCATGCCGTGCAGGTCTCGGAGTCTACCTGGTACCTGCCGCGCCGCACGCCTGCCCTGCGGGCGGTGATCACGCACGGCTGGCGGGCGATGATGACCTTCACGCCGGGGCGGTCGCGTGCTTCCTTCAGCACGGAGAGCAGGGAGACGAGGTCGTAGGGGTCCACCGTCTCCACGTAACTGACGCCGCATGCCCTGCAGATGGCCTCGAGGGAGACCGGGGGGACAGGGGTGCCGCAGGCAGTCATCCCGCTGGATGGGTTCGGCTGGTGGCCGGTCATGGCCGTCACCCTGTTGTCGAGGATCACCAGGATCATCTTCGCCCCGTTGTAGACCGCGTTCAGGAGGCCCTGGATCCCGGTGTGCAGAAACGTTGAATCGCCAATGGTGGCAACCACGTTTCGATCCTCTCCCGACTGGGCGATACCGCTGGCAACGGTTACGGACGCCCCCATGCAGATCGTGGTGTCCACGGCACCAAGCTGGAGCCCCAGGGTGTAGCACCCGATGTCGCTTGGGAAGATGCCGTCCTTGAAGACCTTGCGCATGGCATAGAAGACAGGCCGGTGCATGCATCCTGCACAGAGGATGGGGGGACGGTTGGGGACATCCCCGGCTGGACTGGGTTCGGAGAACACCCTGGAAGGTGCGATACCGCAGGCCTGCATGATCTTTGCCACCACCACGGTGGAGAGCTCCCCCTCGTACGGGACCATGCCATTCTTCTTGCCATGCACGGCCACGCAGCCCGCCACCTGCCGCACCGCCTCCTCCACCACCGGGTGAAGCTCCTCGACCACGAGGATCATCTCGTGCTGCCGGACAAACGCCGCAAGCCATTCCTCGTCGATGGGATACGCCCCTATCTTCATGAAGGAGACGCCATCGGGAAGCACCTCCTGGACATAGGCCGCCGCAATCCCGCTTGCCACGACGGCTACGGGGCCACGCACCACCGCGTGGTTGTATCCCTTCTCAACCAGTGCTCTCTTTACCAGGGGCTGCTTCTGGTTCAGTTTCCGGTGGAGGACACGTGTATGCGCCGGGATCACCACGTACTGCTGGGGATTCCTCTGGAATTGTCCTTTCCTCGGTACGTGGGCAGCGTCTCCTGTCACCGTGTCCCCCTTTGAGTGGCAGATGCGTGTGGTCGGCCTGAAGATGACCGGCAGGGAGAACTCTTCAGAGAGTGCGAAGGCGTCCCTGACCATGTCATGGGCTTCCTGGATGGTGGAGGGATCGAGGCAGGGGAGGCGGGAGAAGAGCGCATAGCAGCGGCTGTCCTGCTCGTTCTGGGAGCTGTGCGCGAACGGGTCATCCGCGCTCATGATCACGAGGCCCCCCGTAACCCCGGTATACGCGCTCGTCATCAGCGGGTCTGCTGCGACGTTCAAGCCTACGTGCTTCATCGTGCAGAGCGCCCGGAGACCGCACCACGCCGCGGCCAGGGCATTCTCGAGCGCCACCTTCTCGTTCACCGACCATTCAAGGTAGAAGTCCCGTTCAGGGAGGGAACGGAGTATGTCGATCACCTCCGATGACGGTGTCCCGGGATACCCGGTCACGAAATGGACGGGTGATGCGAGGCACCCTCTTGCGATTGCTTCATTGCCAAGCAGATACTGTGTCGTCATTGTCCTCCACCAACATGTTCCTGTCACAGTTACTCTGCCCATGTACAAATAATATGACGGTCACGACTTGACGAGGGACGTGACTCAAAACCTATAAAAGGGTCGGGGGTTTAACTTATTGGGACATCGGGGGCCCGTAGCATAGCCCGGTGGTGCGCCCGGCTGATAACCGGGAGGTCATGTGTTCGAATCACATCGGGCCCACTTCATATCTTCTTATTACTGATCGGAGCTGAGTGGATACCATGGAAAAGAACCAGATTCTTCTGGTGGTTTTGGGACTGGTGGCCTGCGGGGCGCTTTATTTCCTCGTGGACATTTATGCAAGCCTTATCGGGGTCGTGCTCGTGATCGCCCTCGCGATGTCCTTCTTCATCATGCAGGACAGCGCCATGACACCCGACGTGTCCGTGCGCGTGAAAGAGGACGGCAGGGGGATCGTCGTCAGGAACAGGGGGAATGCGAGGGCAGTCTCGATACTGCTCACCCTGATGCCCCAGGAGATCAAGTATCACGTCCCGTCTCTTGACGAGGATGCAGAGAAGACACTCTCCTCTGACCTGGTGATCGAGAGGACCAGGGTCAAGGCAAAATACCAGAATGAGCAGGGGAGGGCGTATGAAAAGAACATGGAGATCTCGGTATTCGACAAACCCGAAGAAGATCTCCTGAAACCTGTGTTCCCCCTCTTCAAGTGGAAGTGACCCTTCACTCCTCCCTTACTTTTCTGCCAGCACGAACGCGAGGGTCTTCTCCAGGGCATCCAGGAGGTCTTTCTGCCCCTCCAGGTAATCGCGCATTGCCCGGTACAGCATCACCATGATCTCGTGGCCGTAGATCTGGAGCGCGTCTTTTGGTGAGAGTGGGTTCTGATAGGAATCGACGACGATCTCATCGGTGCTGAACATCAGCTCGTAGAACCTGCCGTCCTCGGCGAGGACGCAGAACTGGTCGTCAACCTTTTTGCTGATATTGTCGGGCCGGTGCGCAACAGGATCGGTCTTTCCGAGGATTATCATCTTCTGGGGGTAATACACCGTGTCGTACATCTCGCCCTTGGTGTCCTGTTTCCCCCCTTTTAGCATATTCATCCCTATCCTTGCGACAAGGGGTGCAGTCAGCTCGCCCATGCGGGCCATCAGGGCTGCCTCGCCGGCACGGACCTCCTCCGAGAGCTCCTCTCTTTTCGTGTCGAGTTCGTCGATCTTCTTCAAAAGTGCCCTGTACCCTTTCTCAATCTGGTCCATCTGCGGTATTCCTCCTCAGCTCACTCTTTCTTCCTGGTTTCGAGGGCGTAGATGAGGAGTGGTCTGCATATGCAATAAGGGTTCCTTTTCATCCTGCCAGTGTGCCATACACCGCAAGATGCGATACATCAACCGGGTCTTGTGATACCCCCGACACCTGGATGAGAATGCCGGGCGCTTCATGCCGGTTCGCCGAGGAAATAGTAGGTCCTCTCCCCTGTCAGGCGGACCATCCTGACGGTCCCGGGCGAAAGGTCCCCACTCACCACGACCCCCTGGTAGTACCGGGTCCGGCCCATCGATGAACCGGGCCGGATAATCTCGGTAATAAGAACGGGGACCTCCCTTGAGATCCATCCCTCGTTCCTGGACTTCGCAATATTCTCCGCGCAGGTCCGCAGGA
>CAZRCH010000023.1:24642-28349 GCA_964598545.1 uncultured Methanolinea sp.
GAGATCCATCCCTCGTTCCTGGACTTCGCAATATTCTCCGCGCAGGTCCGCAGGATCCTTGACCTCTCCTTCTTGAAGCGGTCTGGCATGTCCTTTTCTCCTGATGCGGGAGTGTTTGGCCGCGGCGAGTAACGGGTGACATTGACCTTGTCCGGCTGCATCCGGGAGAGAAGTTCCAGGGTATCGCAAAACTCCTCCTCAGTCTCCCCGGGATAGCCGCAGATGATATCGGTATGGAGTGTGATCCCGGGACAGTGTGCACGGAATCTCTTCACAATCGCCAGTGCCTCTGCAGCGGTGTACCCCCTCCCCATCCTCTCAAGGACCGCGTCCGATCCGGACTGGACCGGGAGGTGAAGGAACTTGAATATCCTCTCCTTCCCGAATGCTTCGGCCACCCTGTCTGCGATGGGAGAGAGGGTTGCGGGGTTCATCATCCCGACACGGACACGGAACGTGCCGGGGAGCTCGTTGATTTTAGGGAGGAGTGCGCCGAGGTCCGATCCTGCGTCAGCACCCCAGGCGCTCACGTCCTGGCCGGTCAGCCGGATCTCCACCGCCCCATTCCCCACGAGAGCCCTGATCTCGCAGAGTATCTCGTCGGCGTCCGCGCTCACCAGGGGACCGCGTGCCATGCGGGTGACACAGTAGGAGCATGACCCCCTGCACCCCCGGCACACCTGGACGATCCCTACCGGTCCTGCAGAAGCATGTCCTGCCCCGGCGTACGCAGCCTGTATCTCCCCGGGGAGGATGACCACAGGATCGCAGGCAGAGAGTATGGCATCCCTCTGGACCATGGCCATGCAGCCGGTGACATAGAGCGGGCGGTGGCGGAGGGCCCGGAGTTGCCTGAGCACCTTCCGTTCGGTTGCTCCTATGACCGTGCAGGTGTTCACGATGACGGCCTCGGCCTCCTCAGGGCGGTTGACAAGCGTGCAGCCCTGGCGCTCGAGGACCGCGGCAAGCTTTCGGCTGTCCCCCTCGTTGTAGGTACACCCGTATGTCTTAATGTAAACCTTCTTTTGCGCGATCGATCGTATTGTGTTCATATCGGGGAAGCGCCCCGATCCGTTCTCCTCCATACCCTGTGAATACTCTCTCTGCCAGAGCAAATGATGGTTCACCTCCCGGCCCTCCGTGGAGTACGGAAGGCCGCAAGACACACCGGATATTGGAAAAATATCACCGAAACACCGGGAACTGCAGGAGAACTCCGGGATGGATGGGAAAATGCTTAACCGGTGATATCCACTATCTGAGTACAATGATCAGGATCGGGGTGCTTGGTTGTGGAAATATCGGCCACATCATCGCGAAATACCGCGAGAACTGTGAGATAGTGGCCCTGTATGACCAGGTCTATCCGCGGGCTCTCGAACTTGCCGCGTTCTCCGGAGGGACCGCATACCAGGACTTCGAATCCTTCATCGCCTGTGATTTCGAATACGTCGTGGAGGCCGCGTCGGTCAGGGCAGTGCGCCAGTATGCGGAGATGGTGCTTGCGAGCAGAAAGCACCTCATCCTCCTTTCTGTCGGAGCACTCGCCGATCCCAACTTCCGCGAGGACCTCGTCCGCATCGCCGAAGGGGCCGGGATGCGGATCCATATCCCGAGCGGCGCGATAGTGGGGCTCGACAACCTGAAGGTCGGCCAGATCTCGCCTATCCGCAGGCTCCTCCTCAGGACGACAAAGAGCCCCGAATCCCTCGGCATCACGACCGCAGAGCGCTGCCTTGTCTTCCAGGGCAAGTCCCACGAATGCATCAAGGAGTTTCCAAAGAACGTGAACGTCTCGGTGGCATTGAGCCTCGCCGCCGGGAGGGATGCCGACGTCGAACTGTACGCAGACCCATCCGTCGGGAGGAACATCCATGAGATCGAGGCCGAGGGGGACTTTGGAGAGATCTACATCAGGGTGAGCAATGTGCCAAGTCCCGACAACCCCGCCACCAGCTACCTTGCCGCCCTCTCGATCCTCACCCTCCTGAAGAACCTCGAACAGCCCCTGGTGGTCGGGACATGAACAGGAAAGAGCGGATCCTTGCCTTGAAAAAGGAGAAAAACGCCGTCATCCTGGCACACAACTACCAGAGGCCCGAGATACAGGATGTCTCAGACGTGGTGGGGGACAGCCTCGAGCTCGCCTGGAAGGCCAGGGAGACGGAGGCCCCGCTCATCGTCTTCTGCGGGGTTCTCTTCATGGCGGAGACCGCCAAGATCCTCAACCCCGGAAAGAAAGTCGTCATCCCGGTCAGGGATGCACTCTGTCCGCTCGCGGACCAGCTCACACCAGGAATGATCCTTGCGGCCAGGGAGCGCCACCCTGGCGCCGCAGTCGTCCTCTACATCAACAGCACCGCGGAGTGCAAGGCGCACGCCGACGTGATCTGCACCTCCGCAAACGCCGTCAAGGTCGTCAGGTCCCTCGCCGGCAAAGAGGTCATCGTCGGGCCCGATTCCAACCTGGCCGCGTATATCCAGGACCAGGTCCCCGAGAAAGCGATCATCGCGATCCCTCCCGGGGGGCACTGCTACGTCCACGAGTGCTTCACTCCCGATGACCTGGAAGCGGCCCGGCTGCGTGGGGGAGAGATCGTCTGCCACCCCGAGTGCCGACCCGAGATCCAGCACGGGTCGGACATGGTCGCCTCCACGGGGGGGATGGTCAGGCTGGTCGGCAGCAGGAAGGATGGTGCTGCCTGGAACATCCTGACCGAGAGGGAGATGGCCTACCGGTTGAAGACGCTCTACCCGGGCCACACCTTCTTTGTGAAGGAGGAGGCCGTCTGCGAAGACATGAAGAAGACCACCATTGAGGACCTCCTCGCGGCACTCGAGCACGAACAGTACGAGGTCACCCTTCCCCAGGATATCATGGAGAGGGCGAGGGGGGCGATAGAGCGGATGCTGGTGATCGGCCGGTGACGAAGGGCCCCGCAATCCCCCTGGAGCGCTTGCTCTCTTTCCTGTGGGAAGATGCACCTGCGGGCGACATCACCTCCGATTCGCTCCTCTCCGGCCAGCGCTGCACGGCGAGGATTGTCGCAAAAGAGGAAGGGGTGATCGCGGGGCTCGATGAGGCCGCCGCACTCTTCCGGGCCTTCGGTGTCAAGGTATCTCCCTTTGTCTCAGACGGCGACCGGGTGGAGGCGGGGACAACCCTTGCAACCCTCGGGGGGCCGGCGAGCGCAGTACTCCTTGTCGAGCGGACCGCGCTCAACATCATGGGGAGGATGAGCGGCATCGCGACGATGACCCGCCGCCTCCAGAAAATCCTGGACAACAATGTCAGGACAGGCTGCCGTGTCGCCTCCACCCGCAAGACTGCCCCCGGGCTTGGCCTTCTTGACAAGAAAGCAGTCATCCTTGGCGGAGGTGACCCCCACCGCATGACTCTCTCCGATGGCGTCCTGGTCAAGGACAACCACCTGGCACTCGTGTCTGTAGAAGACGCTGTCCGGAAGGCAAAGGCATACTCGATGTACAGGAACGTGGAAGTCGAGGTGCAGAGCCCCGACGAAGCGCTCAGGGCGGCCCGTGCCGGTGCCGACATCCTTCTTTTTGATAACATGCCCCCCGGCGAGGTAAGAGAGGCCCTCTCCCGTCTGCAGGAGGCGGGGCTCCGCGAAGGTCTCCTCGTCGAGGTCTCTGGCGGGGTCGCGGAGGAGAACCTCGCGGACTACGCGATTCCAGGGGTCGACCGG
>CAZRCH010000024.1:0-27696 GCA_964598545.1 uncultured Methanolinea sp.
GGCTCGACTCGATGAAGGTCTTTGAGGAGGGGCTCAAAGGCGGGGTCGCGGTCCTGCCAGGAACCCCTTTCTATGTCTCGGGCGGGGGCGAGTCAACAATCCGCCTCAACTTCTCGAGCATGGACGCTGAGCGGATCAAGGATGGAATGGGCCGCCTCGCCCGCGTGATCCGGACCCTCGTCTGACCTCACTCGAGAGGAGCTGCCCACCTCTCGGGGAGCGCTGCCATCACCATTGATGTCACGACGAGCGTGAAGGCCATCTCGGGGAGGACGCCTTCCGCCGCCTCCAAAAAGAGTGTAAGAAACGGGACGCCGAGGGTGACAGATGCAATCGCGATATGCAGCGGGAGCAGGAGGATATAATAATAGACCGGGACGCTCGCCGCCCAGAGGGCAGCCCTCGCCCACCTCCCCTTCCCGAGGCTCCACCGGTACAACACCACGTACCATGCCCCCCAGAGGAAGCCGGCCAGGACGTGCGCGGGGATGTTCCGCTCAGGGGCATACACCACTCCCTGCAAAAGGCCGACAATGATCCCCCCGAAGGGGCCTGAGAAGGCGGCCCCGAGCGTGACGAAGACCTCGCTCGGCTCTGCAAGGAGACCGTGGCCCAGGGGGACCGCAAGCCCCGAGAAGAGCGTCAGGGCGGCGAGCGTCCCGAAGCAGAGTGCCGCGAGGAACTGGCGGAGGGAGAGGCGCGGGGAGAAGATGCGTGGAATGTCCTTGCCCATGCAGTGAGCGTTCGCGAGACGATGAAAAAATAGTTTGGGGAGAGCAGGGCATGAACCCCGAACGGTCTCTCCAGGCTGCAAAAAAAAGGGCGCCCCTCCCCCCATATTTGATGCGTGGCGGATTATCCCGGCCAGGTTCGCATCCGTGATATCCCCGCACTCATTTGGGTCTGTAGTACCCCCACTTCTCCAGGGACTGCGCAAGTTCCGGCGACGATTTGGCCTTCTCGTCGAGGCTCATCCCCTCTTTCCATGCCTCGATTGCCTGCATGGACGCGATCGCGCCGGCGCGGGTACCTTTCGGGTGCCCGTGGATCCCGCCGCTGACGAGGAGCACGAGGTCTGTCCCGTAGATGTCGAGGACATCGGGGACGAGCCCCGGGTGCAGGCCCCCGGAGGAGACCGGGAATGCACTCTTCATGGAGCCCCAGTCCTGGGAGAGCAGTGCGTGCCGTACCTCCTTCACGCGGTGCTCCCTGAGCACGTCGGCGAGGATCCGGGCCTCCTTCTTTGACCCGGTGAGCTTGCCCACCGCGGTCCCGGTATGGATCTGGGAGACGCCGATCAGGCGCATCATCTTTGCCAGGAACTGCATGGTGATCCCGTGCTTTGGGTTCCTGTCGAATGACGCGTGCATCGCCCGGTGGGCATGGATCGCGAGGCCCAGGTCCGAGCAGTAGTCCCGGAGCGTCGAGACCGCGGAAGTCCCGGCAACGACCACGTCGATCATCGCGTAGTTCCAGCCACTCTCCGCGAGCATCTTCGCACGCTCTTTCATCGTCTCCGTGTCTCCCGTGATGTTGAGGAAGGCAGACTTCACCTCGCCGGTTGCCTGCTCGGCCCGATCGCGCATCTTCGTCAATTCCCGGACGCGGTCCTCGAACCGGTTGAAGGATGTGGAGGTCAGGTTCTCGTCGTCTTTTACGAAGTCAAAGCCGCCCATCCAGGTCTCAAACCCTATTTCAGCATGCTCCCGTGCGGAAAATCCCACCTTGGGCTTGGGGACTGCGCCCGTAAGCGGGCGGCCCTCCACCCGCATCATCTTCCGGATACCCTCCATCCCGAAGTGCGGGCCCCGGAAGTGCCGCAGGTACCCGGGGGGAAGGCTCACGTCGATGAGGCGGAGGTTTCGTATCGCCTTCATCCCGAAGATGTTTCCTGCAATCCCGCTCAGGAGCTGCGCTGCGTTCCCCTCCTCCCAGAGGCCAAGGGGATACGCGATCCGGACATACCTGCCGTCGATCTCGTGGACCGTGGCCTGGAGGTCCCTCATCCTGGGCGGGAGCGAGTGGAGCGTGGTCCAGGTCCCGGTCGAGCTCTCGGAGGCGATCCTTCCTGCCGCCTCCTCGCTGCTGATCCCTGCCGCCGGCTCAAAATAAAAGAGTGCGTCCAGTTCGTCCTTCCCGGGCACGTACCCGGTGTCCACGAAGTCCATGTACCAGTCGATTGCCATATGAGTCTCCCTGTAGAGTAAGGTGAGGGGATGGATAATAAGAGTGCCAATGGTGCAGACGCCCCTCGCCAAAGGCAGGTATCCCCGGCGAAACACATAAGTTCCGGCGGTTTTTTTATTCCTGGTGATGAGCAGCCCCGAACGACCCACCACGCGCCTGCGCAACCTTATCATTGCAGACCCGATCCTTGTCATCCCCGTCGTCCATGACCCGCTCTGCGCGAGGATCGCCGAGCAGGCGGGTTTCTCTGCCATATTCTCGGCAGGCTACGCGAACTCCGCCGCACTCCTGGGAAGGCCCGATGTCGGCCTGCTGACCCTCACCGAGATGGTCGACTGTGCAGCGAGGATCGTGGACGCAACCACAATCCCGGTCTTTGCGGACGGCAACACGGGATACGGCAACGTGACCAACGTGGGCAGGACAGTCTCCCTCTACGAGAGGGCCGGCGTCGGGGGAGTATTCATCGAGGACCAGGTCTCGCCGAAGCGGTGCGGGCACATGGAGGGAAAAACTCTCATCCAGGCAGAAGAGATGGCGGCAAAGGTCAGGGCTGCAGTCGACGCGAGGAGGGACCCTGACCTCGTGATCATGGCCCGCACAGACGCGATCGCCGTCAACGGCATCGAGGACGCAATCGAGAGGGCAAACCTCTACTATGAGGCAGGAGCAGACCTCACGTTCGTCGAGGCCCCCGAGTCAGTGGAGCAGATGCGGCGGATATGCAGGGAAGTCAGGGGTCCCTCGTTTGCCAACATGCTCCCCGGAGGAAAGACCCCGGTCCTCTCCGCATCCGAGCTTGAAGCGATCGGGTACGCCGTCGTCGCCGACCCCGTCTCCTGCACGTATGCCATCGCAAAGGCGGTGCAGTTCGTCTTCTCGGAACTGAAGCGGACCGGGTCCTCTGCATCGTATCCCGACCGGCTCATGGGGTTCGACGAGTTCAACCGCCTGGTCGGCCTGGACGAGATACGCGAGCGCGAGCGCTCGTATTACGGCGGGTAACCCTCCTCTTTTCCCGGCATGAGCAGGATCCCACGGGAGAGGCTGGATATCATTGTTCCGGGATGCGGACATGCGGCCAACGGCCGCATGAGATGCCCGGAACCTGGTCCCATGTCAGGAGAACACTGTCCGGCCCTTTTTTAAAGAGACCGCGGCGCATGTCAAGAGACCCGTGCAAAAATATCATGCACGGAAAAAAAGGGTTATTCAGGGGGATGAGCGCCTGATACGCACCGACTCGGCGTGGGCACAGAGCCCCTCGGCGTCGGCAATGGTCTCGATGATGTCTCCAATTGCCTCAAGGCCTCTCCTGTCGATGATCTGGACCGTCGAGGTCTTGCAGAAGTGCGACACATTCAGGCCCGAGTAGGTCTTCGCATACCCTGCCGTGGGCAGGACATGGTTCGTGCCTGAAGCGTAGTCGCCAGCCGCAACAGGGGTATAGGGCCCGACGAAGATGGACCCGGCGTGCCTGACTGCGTTGAGGACCGTGAGCGCATCGGCGACCTGGATCGAGAGGTGCTCGGGCGCAATCTCGTTCATGCCGGAGACCGCCGCCGCCATGGTGGGCATAATGACGTATCCCGAATGCCCGAGCGCCTTCTCGATGATCTCCCTCCGGGGCGACTCCGGGAGCAGTCTCCAAAGCTCGGCCTTCACCCGGTCGACAAGCGAATCATCGGTGGTGATGAGCACGCAGGCCGCGTCAGGGTCATGCTCTGCCTGGGCGAGGATGTCGATCGCGATGAATGCCGGGTTCGCATTCCCGTCCGCGATGATCCCTATCTCGCTTGGGCCCGCGGGAAAGTCGATCTCGGCATGCTCACGGAGCATCATCTTCGCGGCCGTCACGTACACGTTTCCCGGCCCGACGATCTTCTGGACCGGGCGGATGGTCTCCGTCCCGAGCGCCATCGCCGCGACCGCCTGGGCGCCGCCGATCCGGTAGACCTCGTCGACGCCGGCGATGTCGAGCGCGACAAGAGTCAGCGGGAGAACGGGCGGGGGAGTGCAGGCGCACATCTCGGGGACCCCCGCGACCTTTGCCGGCACCGCGTTCATCAGGGCTGTCGAGGGATATGCCGCTCTCCTGCCCGGGACATAGAGGCCCACGCGGTCGAGGGGAGTGGTCTTGACGCCGAGCACGATGCCTGGCTCCACCTCCTCGAGCCAGAGGCTCCGCTCCTTCTGGAGTTCGTGGAACCTCGTGATACGCGCCTCGGCCTCGATAAGGCTCTCCAGGAGCCGTTCGTCCACTTCGCCGTAGGCCGCCTCGATCTCGTCTTCGGTAACCCGCACCGACGTTGTCTCCGGTTCGTGCTTCCTTGCCATGGCAAGCAGCGCCCCGTCACCTCCTTCCCGGACCGCCTGGATGATCCCTGCCACGGAGACCTTCGCCTCGTCGAGGCTCGACCGCCGTTCCGTCACCCAGCGGTCCACATCAAGCGCGTTGAACATGCGGACAATGGTTTCTCTTCGGGCGAGATAAGGGTGTGTCCGGGGGTGGCCGGTTGCGCCAGCCGTCCCACAACAACATTTTTCCACCCGGAACGTAAGGCATAGATCGATGATATCGGTCCTCTATGTCGATGACGAGCCGGGGCTGCAGGATGTAGTCAGGCTGCACCTCGAAAAAACACGGCTCTTTTCCGTCGATATATCGGGATCGGCCAGGGATGCCCTGGAGAGACTGAAGACAACCGAGTACGATGTGGTCATATCCGACCTCCAGATGCAGGGAATGGACGGAATCGGGTTCCTCAAGGAGATCCGGAGAGCATTCCCCCGCCTCCCCTTCATCATATTCACGGGGCGGGGACGGGAGGAGGTAGTCATCGAGGCGTTGAACAACGGGGCCGATTACTACCTCCATAAGGGGACGGATATCAAGGCACTCTTCGCTGAGCTGCGGAACATGATCCAGAAGGCAGTCCAGCGGAAGAGATTGGAAGATGCACTGATAGAGAGCGAGGCCAGGTACCGGGAATTTTTCATGACAAGCAGGGACAGCGTCTTCATCACCACCCCTGACGGCCGGTGGATCGATTTCAATGACGCTCTCCTCGAGTTGTTCGGGTACGACAGCCGGGAGGAGTTCATCCGCATTCCCGTGCATGCCGTGTACGCGGAAGAGGGGGCCCGTGCAGCGTTCCACGCGCTGATTGAACGGGAAGGCTACGTCAAAGAGCACCCCGTGCGTGGACGAAAGAGGGACGGGGCGATAATTGAGACCCTCATCACCACGGTCCCGGTGAGAGATTCCGGCGGATCGGTGAAAGCTTTCGTCGGCACGATCAGGGATGTGACCGAGAAGATGCGGGCAGAGGAGGCCCTCCTGGACAGCGAGGAGAAATACCGCATTCTCGCCGACAATGCCCCGATCGGCATCCTTACCTGCGACAGGAACGGGTGGATCACTTACCTGAACCGGAAGGTGCTGGAGATGCTGGGTTCGCCAGGAGAGGAGGAGACAAGAAAGATCAACCTCCTGCACTTCCCCCAACTCGTGGACGCTGGTTTCTCGGAAGAACTCCGCCGGACCCTGGAGACCGGGGTGCCGTTGCTGCCGAGAGAAGCCGCATACACCTCGAAATGGGGCAGGACTGCGTATTTCAGGGTCCATATCTCGCCCTTCGTCAGGAAAGGGTCCGTCCGGGGTGCGCAGGTCATACTGGACGATCTCTCGCGGGAGTGAGAGGGGGGGAGTGTTCAGCTCCAGGTCACAGCCAGCGAACGATGATGCGCCACCTTTGGTTGTGTGTTCACCCGCGGCCCGTGAACGGCGTATGGCCGCGTAAAGCTCCAGGGCTCACCAGCCATCAGTATCATTGAAACCTCCTGGTATCCTCAAAAAGGCAATGGGATAGAGAGAATTACGTATCTTTTTAAATGCGAGTGGCAGGATTCGAACCTGCGAACTCCTGCGAGAACCGATCTTGAGTCGGTCACTTTTGGCCTCTCAGTCACACTCGCACTGGAAATTGATATACTATAATCAAGGGTGAGCAGCCGGGATAAATATTCACCAGGTTGCGCCCGGCGGCCGGGCAAAAGAGACTGCGAAACGAATCGCACCCACGGAATCATTTTTCTTCTCCGCCGGGGAGGGACTTGTATGCAGAAAAGAGAGGTCTTTTCCCTCCTCCTTCTCCTGGCAATCCTTGCGGGAGGGCTCTGGAGTGCAGGGTGCATATCCCCTGATATCCCGGGCGCAATGTCCTCCCAGAAAGCCAGCGGGGAAGGAATGGGCGCGGACTACGGCTACGCCCCAATGGCACCCTACCCCACGCCGGCTCCCGCACGCGGCGCCGGTGCGTGGGCAGGCGATGACGACCAGAAGATCATCAGGACCGCCCGCCTGGACCTTGAAGTAAAAGACGTGATGGCCACACGGGACGCCCTGCAGTCCATCGCGACCGGAAACGGCGGGTACATCGGTTCGCTCTCGCTGGAGAGGTATCGCGGCGACCGCCTCTCGGGCTCCCTGGTCATGCGGGTCCCGGCCGCCTCCTTTGACCGGGCGCTCGCATCCATCGCCCCGCTCGGGACCCTTCAGTCCCAGTCGGTGCAGGCGGACGACGTCACCGAGGAGTACGTCGACCTCCAGGCCCGGCGGGGGGCGTTCGCGAACCAGCTCGCCCAGTACCAGCGGATCATGGAGAAGGCGGGGAACGTCTCCGAGATCCTGGAGGTGCAGCAGCAGATCGAGCGGGTCCAGGTGGAGATCGACCGTATCGACGGGAGGTTGAAGTATCTCGACAGCCGGATCGACTATGCGACGATCAGTGTCTCCTTCCGTGAACCCGAGCCCGTGGGCGCCGGGGGAGGTCCATCGATCACGTCGGTCATCAACGAGGGCATCGCCGGGTTCCTCGGCGTCACTGCAGCCCTGGTTATTATCCTGATCTCGATCATCCCGCTGGTCATCCTCGCGCTGGTCGCCTACGCCGCCTACCGGTGGTGGAAGAACCGGAATGGAGCGCGGCCCGAAGAGAAGAAACCTGAATAATTTTTTTTTGCCCGCCAACCCTTCCGCTCCTCCCCGCCACATGTCACCGGGAACCGGCAATCTCCTCCACGGTCTCGACGAGCACGGCCACCTCTTCGGGAGTGGTGTAGCACCCCATCGAGGCCCTGACCGTCCCCTGTGGATGGAGCGAGGATGCGAGGGGGTGGGCGCAGTGCAGGCCGCTCCGGACACATATCCCCTTCCGCAGGTCGAGTGCAGATGCACAGTCATCCGGGCTCAGTCCCGTGATGTTGAAGGAGACCACAGGCGATCCTCCGGGACTGTAGACGACCACCCCCTCGATGGACGAGAGCCCTTCATGGGCCTGCTCGCCCAGCCGTGTCTCGTGGCGGTGGATCTCCCCGATGCCAAGCTCCTCCACGAGCCCGATCGCCGCGCCAAGGCCGATCACCCCCGGGATGTTCGGGGTCCCGGCCTCGAACCTTGCCGGCGGGGGGAGGAGGGAGAACCCATCGAGCGTGACCTCACCGACAATGCCGCCTCCGTGGCAGGTGATTGAGAGGCCCGAGTAGTCTGCCACGTACAGCACACCCGTCCCCTGCGGCCCGAGGAGCCCCTTGTGGCCCGGGAGGGCCACGAAGTCGAACCCGCGCACGTCGAGCGGCATGTGCCCTGCGGACTGGGCCGCGTCGAGGAGGATGTGCGCCCCGGCATCGTGTGCGATCGCCGCCATCTCCCCGACAGGCTGGACAGTGCCGAGCACGTTCGTGACGTGCGTGACCGTGACAAGCCTTGTCCGCGGGGAGAGCGCATCCTGCAGGTCGGCGGAATCGACGATTCCATTCCGGTGAGGGAGTATCCTCACCCTGACTCCCCTGCCCCGGAGCGCCATCCATGGCAACAGGTTTGCATGGTGCTCGAGTGCCGTGGTGATGACCTCGTCGCCCTGCTTCCAGGAGGTCCCGCAGGCGACCATGTTGATCGCATCCGTCGCGTTCTTCGCAAAGACGAGGTGCCCGGGATCCACCTCCAGGAACCTCCCCAGCGACTCGCGGGTCCGTTCGTACTCCTCGGTGGTCCGCCTTGCCAGGTGGTGCGAACCCCTTCCGTGGTTTGCGGCATACTCGTAAAAGTAGGCGCACATGGCCTCGACCGCTCTCCTGGGGGTCTGGCTCGTGGAAGCCGAATCAAGGTAGATGCAGCGGGAGAGGACCGGGAACTCCTCGCGGAGACGGGACAGGTCATACATTGGTCAGACGTATTGTCCTTCCGGCATGAAATGCGTTCTCCTGGCCGGATGTGCCCCCCCCGGTCTACATGAAATCCGCAAGGCCCATCTGCTGGCTCTTCTCCTGGCCAAACGTCGACTCGATCGCCATGTCGAGGACCTGGACCCGCTGGCGGGTATACTCCGATACCCGGTACTTCCTGCAGATATCCCTCGACATCTCCAGGTACTTCTTCACGGATCCCTCGTGCACCGTGGGAATGATGTTGCCGCCGCACCGGTTGCACCTGCCCGCAAGCGGCATCCGGCGGTAGCTCGTGTTGCACTTCACGCACCGGAACTTCTGCTTCGAGAAGGCAGAGAGGTTTCCCTGGAGGTCGCGGATGAAGTGGGTGGTCAGCACCCGTTCTGCCACGTCATCCTCGTCAACGGCGCGGATCTTCCTCGCAAGGTCCAGTTCGGCGTCGAGCTTGTCGATCATGCTCTTGAGCTGGGTATACGTGGACTCGAGGGGCCCTGCAGAGATGTCCGTCGTATCGTGCGTGTACGAGAACCCCTCTATCTGGGCAGGGGTTCCAAGTCGCCTCCCCACCCGGTCCACAAGCCCCTCCACTTCCTTTGGGTGGGTATACCCAAGCGTGGCCAGGTAGAACCCGAGGGGGTAACCGGACCCCACGTCGAGGTTGTGGCTCTCCTTGTCGATCTCGGCGGGATCGATCCTGGTGGTCAGGACCAGCGGAGCGTCCATTGAGCCCCCGCGGGTCTCGGGCAAAAACGAGCGCGAGAAGTTGATCAGCCCGTCAAGGAGGAGCATGATGCAGTCCTCGTCGCCGTCGCACTGGCCGGTGAAGATGCCGTTTGCGAGCACTGTATGGTCCTCGGCCACGGTCAGGCAGAATACACGCGTGTCCGGCGACGGGACGACCTCGCGGCGGATGATGTGGTCGGTGAGGACGTTGTTCCCCACCATCACCGGGACCGGGTCCCCCTCCTTCAGTTCGACCGCCCGGATCTTCCGGAGCGAACAGATGTCCCAGATGAGCATCGCATGGTCTGCAGTCACTGCGATCTCCCGGCCTCCGCGGGTCTCGAACCGGATCAGGGCTTCGGGGGACCTGTGGATAGAGACCGACGTCACCCGCCTCAGGTGGGGCTTTCCCTCCCGGTCAACGGTGCGCACCAGGAGGGAGGACGCCGGATCGGAGTAATAGGTCCCGAGCCGGTCGATCCCCGGACGCGAGAGGTCGAAGTTCTCGGAGACTACCTGCCGTATCGGCCTCGTGCACCACTCCCTCCCGTCGAAGGTCTCGATCATGGTATCGCCAAAGAAGCAGTTCCGCCGCTTTGCCGCGTGGAAGAAGGGGTGGGCATATCCGACGTTCGCCCGTGAGAAACCGACAATCCTCGCCAGCACGCCTGCGCTGGTATGAGGTGCAAGGCCGATCACCAGGTGGCCGAGGAGGTCATCCCTCGTCTGCACCCTGTAGAAGGGGGGCAGGCCATAGCACTTCTCAAGGAGCTCGTCAAGGAACTGGGCCACCTTCACCATGTACTCCGCGCAGGAGTCGGAGACCAGGATATCCTGGGCCTTGAGTTCCACCACCTGGGACGGAGCGTGGAGCGCATCTCCCCGGATATCCTCGGTGTACCCGAGTTCCCGGAGCCTCTCGGGAGAGACTCCTACCTCGCCGGGACGGATGTGGGTGAGGGGCAGGTCGATCATGTCGTACCGGATTGTTCCATCCTTGAAGACGAAGAGATCGCGGACCGCCCTGAGGATCCCCTTCTCCATCGGCTCGACAGTCCGCTCGCGGGAGATCAGCCCCCTGACTCCTTTCACGAGCGCGAGGCTGCTCTCCCGGATACCGAGGCGCTCCATCGCCATCGCATACTCCTGCTTCACGTTCAGGCTCGTCACCTGGGCACAGACAAGCGGCGTGTGGCAGGTCGGGCACTCGAGACCTTCGTGCTCCCGCTTGCAGCGGGGGCAGCTGTAGACCGGGTCCGTGTGCGCCCCGCACTCGCACCGGTTGCGGAACGTCTCGATGCCGCAGGAGGGGCATCTCCTCCTCCCGGTCTCGATAGTGATCACCCCGCCATCCATGTTCGGCTGGGGAGCGTGGTTCGATGCCTCCTGGAAAGACCGCCTGCTGCCCCCCGCCTCGCCCAGGGGAAAGAGCGAGTGAGGCGGCGGATTCATCTTCCGGGGTTTCGACTTTCCCGGGCGGCCCATGCGCCCCCCAATGCGGATGCCCCCCCTGGACCGTATCCGGAACCCGGAGAGGTGGCTGACGAGGGAGAGCGGGTCGTCCATGGGAGCCCCCTCCCAGGCAGGTCGCTTGTTCAGCTTCAGGTCAAGGCCCAGGCACGCGAGAAAGACGTAGTACTCGCTGATGCAGATCAGCCCTTCCCTCACGCGGTGGGGGAGAAGGATACCCTCGAGCATCTCCTTGATGCGTCCCTCAGGGGGCAGGACGAGGATCCCGTGCTTCAATTCCCCGGATCGCGCAACGGAGTCGGCAAGTTCTGCAATCTCTTCGCATGAGAGGTCATCCCAGAGCCATGTGAAGTCGGGGTGGAGGAATGCTCCCTCGAAGCAAAGGGCGATTGCCTCCTCCTCGTTCTCGGGCCGCCCCGACCCGCCTTCCAGGCACCACCACTCGTGGCAGTAGGCGGGCGGGACCAGGGGATGATTGTTCTCCAAAAACTCGCCGTACCCGATCAGGATCTCCCCGACATCAAGGATCCGCTCGACTTCAGGACTCAGCTCTCTCGCCTGCGCCGCATCGTCGATCCTGAGGACGTCCCCGCATTTCAGCCTGACCGTCGGTCCCTGGATGCTGTCCACCGGGACGATCCCTGCGGCCTTGCCCGGCCGCTCCACCTTCATCTGGGTACCTACTGCCAGGAAGTCCCCGAGGATATGCATGGTCGCAGGGTTGAGCCCCGCCGCGGCAAAGCCCGTGTTCCGGGAGCGGCCGTACCGGAGCCTGAACCCCCCTTTCCTCATCGGGTAGGAGAAGACTGGGCGGCCCCCGATGAGGTCCCGCAGGTACTTGTCTTTCGGCCGGATACCTGGGGCATCATCCCCGTCGCCCCCCTTCGAGGCCCCGCCGATCAGTTCGTCAAGCCATTCCCACCCGTCCATGGAGAGGGCCCGCACGTTCTTCTGGACTTTCGGTGCCTTGAGGGCGAGGCCCTCTGCAAGCACGAGCGCCATGCCTCCCCTCACAGTGTTCGTCTCCACCCGTTCGAGGTTCCGGTACCCGCTGACCTCCTCCTGCTCCGTTCCTTCCCCGTCGATGCAGACCGGGCAGTTCTGGACGATCAACCTTATCTCACGCTCCGAGGGGAGGTATTGCAGGTTCATGATGGAGTTGTACTGGCGGATCTCCTCGATGTAACGCTCAACCTCTTCGGGACGGGGGATATAACGGTTCATCCCGAGCGCCCGCCTCACAAAATCCCCCACCAGCACCGAGAGAGCCTGGGCCGTCCCCCCCGCACTCCTGATTGGCCCTGCGTAATAGACCTTCAGGTACCGGGTCCCGTCGTCATTTCGCCCGATACCCACCTTGGCGATCCCTTCCGTCGGGGCTGCGACCACCCCCTCGGTGAGCACTGCCATCGCGGTCCGTATGGCATGGTCGAGGACCTCCTCTTCGCTCTTCTCCCCGAACCGGCGCTGCACGAAGTCCTCGCCGATGTGGAGGGCCACCTCCTCCCTTGACATCTCTCCCTCCATCTCGCGGATCCTCGCGGCGAGGCCCCTGATCCCAAGGAGCGCCTCCACCCGGTCCGCGAGGTCGCTTGCCACCGGTATCTCGACTTCCGTGCGGGGGTCGATCCCCGCGGCCCTGGCCTGCTCGGCAACTGCCATGGCCGCGTTCAGCCCTTCCTGCAGTCCGGCAAGGTAGCGTTCGATTGCCGGAGAGCACTGCATCATCACCATCTCTCTTGCCGCGGCAGTGACTTATCAGTTGGGATACCGTTCTCTGCCAGGTGTTGACTCCTCGTCCGTCACCATTGGAGATGGGTGAGAAAGAAAGTGCAGATAATTTTTATGCCCCGTCTCCCATCGACGAAAGAAGCGACTCCAGCCCCACCTCGCCCATCTGCCACAGCGTAAGCGTGGCGCACTCGCGCAGCACCGGGTCGTCTGACCCGAGCAGCTCCCTGACCGAGGGGATCGCCGGCTCGCCGATCCTGCAGATGGCCTGCGCAAGGAACCCCCGGGTCTTTGGGTCCGTATCCCGCATGGCTGCAAGGATTGGTGCCACCGCCGGCTCCCCGAGGTGCCCGAGCGCCGCGGCGGCATACCGGCGGAAACCGGGGTCCGTGTTTTCGGATATCGCGTCGAGGAGCGGGCCGATTACCTGCGGGCCGATCCTGACCAGGGCGACCGCAGCGTACCACCGCACCTCGTTCTCCACCGGCTCCTGGAGGAGCGATACGAGGCGGGGAATGGCCTTCTCCCCCTTCCCGGCAAGCTGCCTGACGGCATGGCGTCGTGCGGCCAGATTCCCGTGCACGAGGGTCGCGAGAAGGTTCTCCAGTTCAGGGTCTTCCATAGGCAGCACCATCTCCCGGAGGATCGCAACAGGGGGATCCTTCCTTATCCCTGGCAAACGTGATCACCCGCTGGGGGAATGGGATCTCGATTCCTTCGGCCTCGAGCGCCATCTTGATCGCCCAGAGCATCTCGGTCCTCACCGACCACCAAACCCTGGAGGGTGCCCAGATGAAGACCCTGAGGTTCACGCTCGAGTCCGCGAGCGTGTCCACAAAGACGCTCGGCGCCGGGTGCCTGAGGACGAAGGGATGGTCGTCAAGGAGACCCCTGATGATCCGGATCGCCTTCGCGGCGTCGGACTGGTAGCTGATCCCTATGGTGTACTCGAATCTCCTGGCGACATTGGCGACAAAATTGGTGATGTCCGACGTGAAGATCTTCTCGTTCGGGACCCTCACGTACACCCCTTCATGGGTCTTGATGATGGTGGAGAGGACCCGTATCTCCTCGACCGTTCCGCTCACCGTGCCGATATTGACGCTGTCCCCGGGCTTCATCGGCCGCTCCGCGATAAGGAAGAGACCCGAGCCGAAGTTCGAGACGATCCGCTGGCTTGCAAACGCAATCACCAGCCCCATCGTGCCCCCCACCACCAGCATGTCCGCAAGGTTGATGTCAAAACTCGGGAGTGCGAGGTATACCCCGACAATGATGATCGCGGCCTGGATTATCTTGATCAGAAAGTCCATCTCTTTTGGCTGGATCCGGTCGCTCAGGGACTTCTTGAGGTAGATGGCCACTATTTTTGCGATGATCGCGGCCGCGAGCACCGAGATGCCGAATACTATCAGGTCGAACAGGGTGACATTTCCTATGACTTCCATCCTGAGGGATTCGAACGCCATTTCCGCTCACTCTCCTACGCCGTATTCCATCATGAACGGCTGTTTCTCAGGGATGAGCATCCTTTTCGTGGGAAACACGCGAAGCGACTGCTTCATCCCTTCTTCGGGCGGGAGGTCGAGAACCCTCGTCTCGGCCACGAGGCGCGAGAAGACCTCCATCTCTCCGGAGATCGCGACAATCCTTCCGTGGAAGATCCTGAGGGCAGAGACGTCAAAGACTGCACGGGAGACCTCCACCCAGTCCCTCCCGGAGTTCCTGATGGTGAGGAAGAGCACCCCCTCCTCGAGAGGGTTAGTGGGGGGCGCGGATTCATACACTTCGCACTCCACGTGCCTGGTGATGAACCCCTTCTCGGGAGTGCCGTAGAGGGAGTACTTGGGCCGGGCCAGGGAGAAGACGTCAAGGAGTGTGTAATTTTCAGCGGCACCGACAAACACCCCGATCTCAACAGGGAACTTCATGCAGATCGGGATCCTGGAACTTGGCCTGAGGGTGACAGGTGTGAAGTGGAATTCGAGCATCCCCGTCACCTCAGAGGGCAGGTTGACCGGCTCGACAGGGTTGATGATCACCCTCCCTTCGCGGTACCCGAGCCGCTTCGTGAGTGTCCCGCCCGGGGCAATCCTCCGGTAGGTGGATGTTTCACCCTCTCCCTCAACCGATACAGTGATCCCGGCCGCGTCTGTCTGGAAAGGGATCTTGTAGATTCCAAACACAGGAAGAGATGGAACTCACACCACATATACTTGACCGGGAAGGAAAATCCGGGTGCGGTAGAGTGTTTTATGGACCTGGGCCCCTTCCGTCCGTGTGAGGCTGCGTCTCCCCTCTCTTCCTGGCCAGGGAGAGGATCACGTCCCTTGCCTCGTCATCTGCCAGGGAGAGGACGGGGAAAAACCCCTCCGCGAACTTCGGGCTGGTCGCCTCCCGGAGGGCCTGGAAGATGCGGCTCCTCTCTTCGGGGGGGGCTGCACCGACATGCGCAAGCAGTCGTGCATGCACTCCTTCATCGAGGCACGCGAGGGCATCGAGCACGGAGGAGCGGACCGTATCATCGGGGTCCGCGAGCGCGCAGAGAAGCGGATCCATCACCCCCGGTCCGCCGATCTTCCCGAGCGCGATCGCGGCGCCTCGCCGTGCAGGAGGGCTCCCCGTCTCCAGGACGATAAGGAGAGGGGAGAGGGCGGCACTCCCAAACTGGCCCAGCGCGTACGCTGCCCTGCTCTGGACGAACCGGTCCTGGTCCTCGAGGAGCGCAATCAGTGGGGGGATGGCCCGGGGGTCACCGATCTCGCCGAGCGCGATCGCCGCCTTCCACCTCACGTCCTCGTCGGGGTCCCCGAGTGCCCCGATGAGCGGCTCGACAGCAGGGCTGCCGATCCGGGCAAGGGCCTCGGCAGCCTTCCACCTCACCCCCGAGTAGCGGTCGCCGGTCAGTGCGGCCACGAGTGGAGAGACTGCCGAAGGCTCCCCCAATACCCCGAGGGCCTCGGCCGCTTCGTACTGGACCGCGGGGTCCCTGTGCCTGAGGGCCTCGATGAGCCCCCGGGCATCCTTCTCCTCCCGGAGCCTCTTCACGTTGACAGAAGATCGAAACTTTGCCTTCCATTCGTCAAGGTTGCCCCGGAATCCTCCCGAGGTGCCCTCCCTCATCGCAGCATTGGCCATCTGGGTCATCACCTGCTCCTGTTCCCTGTGGACATAGTCCATCACGATGCCGATAACGAGGGCGACGACCACGAACATCAAGGCGCGGATCAACGCGTCGGAAGGCACGGCTCCATCGATGAGGTAGTAGTCACCGACGTACACCGCCGCGAGGAAGACCGCCACCAGCGCCCCCTTCTTCCCGTACCAGACCGCTCCCAGGACTACGGGAATGTAGAAAAAATGGGAATATACCACTTCTATCCCCATTGCGTGGTGCACGACTGCCTCGAGGCCCACCGAGACGGCGACCAGCAGGAGGAGGAGGACCGGCTTGTAGCGGTCCACCCTGTTCAGGTGCAGGTCAGAAAATGCCATTCAGCAGGGTATTTGCATAAAATCGTTGATAAATCCACCGGAACCGGGAGGGTTGCCGGTCTCTTTCGAACCTGTCCCGTTACCGGGAACTCCCTGACGCGGTCCCGGTCGCCACCTCGATGCATTCTTCGGTGGTCCCCAGGCGGGCTGCCGCTCCGCACATGTTCGGGATGTAGGCATACGCCTTCCCCGAGTTGACCATGATGGCAGAGAACCGCTCCATCGCAGGGGATACCACCATGCAGGTGTCGGCAAAAACGTGTGCCCCGCTCTCTTCGATGGCGGCGACCTCTTTTGGATGACGGGCCGCGACATCCCTCGCGGCAAAGACAAAGACCGGTATCCGAACCGTTTTTCCGGCAAGAAGCGCCGCGATGCGGGAGAGTTCGTCCGGTGAGCAATGAGGGCACCCCAGGGCGACCGCGTCCACGGGAATCTCTTCCATGGCGGCCGACACCTCATCGTACCCGAGGGAGATCACCTCCAGCCCTCCTGTTGGGTAGGAGAAGATCCTCGCCTCGGGAGTGATATCCTTCACGTGGAAGAGGGCCACTGCGCCGGATGCTGCCATCGCGGCCCCGAGCGCTTTCAGGAGGTCTTTTCTCGGCCGTATGCCCTCGATCAGGGGGATGCGGCTGCCTGCGAGTCTCCCGGCAAGGTATCCGAGTGCCCCGAGATGTGCGGCATCGGAGAGGCGGTCTCCATCCTCCACGCGGATCACCAGCTGGGGTGCCCTCGCTGCGACCAGGTGGAGCCCGTATTCCGGCGTCTTTCCGATGATCGCCGCGGCAAGGGCGCTTGGCCCCCCTTCACGGTTCGTCCTCGCCCCTATCACCGAGTTTGCATACGCGACCGCCGAGGACTCTGACCAGGCGAGGTGATCGCCGTAGCGGGTCATGTACAGGTAATACGGCGTGCAGGTGCACTCCATGGTCACCCCAAGGCGCCGGTAGGCGTCCAGCACCTCCTCCTGGACCCGTGCAAACTCGGGGGTTATGCCCATCTCGCGCCACCGGGAGCGGTCCATGCCCACCGGGTTGAGGACTGTTGGCACGGAGATCCTGGCATCGAGCTTCTGGAGCCAGTCAAGGCCCCAGCGGCCGATGGTCTTGTAGGAGGCCCCGCTCACCTGGGCGCTCGCGATGGGGATAAGCCGTTCTGCCCCGTAGACCTTGCCGAGCGCCACCAGGATCTCGAGCATCCTGGCCCTCGTCTCGCCCTCCTCCCCGGCGAGGATGGCCTCCTCGTCAGGTGAGAGGATCATGACCCGTCCTGCCAGCCGGCACGCCGGAACTCGGCCTCCCTGCCGAGGACCATCGTCGCATCGACTCCCACCTTCACGTTTGTACCGTCCCCCACCCTGCAGGGATCGAGCGACGACCCCCTGACCCCGGTGATGACCATGATATCCTGGTCCCCGCGGACCCTCGTCGCCAGGGCAAACTCCACCTCTTCCGGGTCGGCGGGATCGATATCCTCGTCGACCACGACCACGTGCTTCAGGGAGGTGTGCGCGGCAAACGCTGCCATGATGGCGTTCTTGGCGTCCCCCTGGGTACTCTTCCTGATCTGGATCACCGCGTGGAAATAGCCGCATCCCCCGGTAGTCAGCACCACGTTCCTCGCCTCGGTGACACCCGATACCGCCCGGAATATGATGGGCTCGTAGGGGACACCCATGAGGAGCCGGTGCTCGTTGCCCCCCGGGAGGATGCTGTGGTAGAGACAATCCTTCCTGATATACATCCCGGTAAACCGGATCACCGGCTGGATGCGGACACTGTCGTAGGTGCCGGTGATGTCGACGAACGGCCCCTCGCGTGCCGTGTCACTGCCGATGTAGCCCTCGAGCACGATCTCCGCGTCGGGGACCAGCACCCCGTTGCGGCACTGGTGGACACGGATCTCGCCCCCGAGCAACTCAGCGGCAAAGGGCAGCTCTTTTCCCTTCGGGACACGGGAGCAGCTGGCAAAGGTCACCGCAGGGTGGACCCCGACGGCCACGGCCACCGGAAGCTCCTCTCCATGGGAAAGCGCCTCCCTGTGGAGCGTGTAGGTGTGCCTTCCCTCGACAAGCCTTGCCGCCACCCGGTCCCGGTCAAGGACGAGCATCCGGTGGATGGACGCATTCTTTACCCCCTCGTATTGGGAGAAGACGATGCCTGCGGTGAGGTACTTCCCGGCATCGCCGGGGAAGAACTTCATCACGGGGATACGTGAGAGGTCCGCCGGAGCCATGGAAAGGTTGCCATCACGGACCACGCTTCCCTCGTATGAAGACCTCGAGAGGCGCATCCCTATCTCGTCCTCGCCGACACAGAGAGCGAGGGAGAGCGCCTTCCTTGTTGCCGTGACGTTCATGACACCCCGGCCGCCGGGGAGGTCATGGAAGAAGATGAGGGAGTCTGTCCTGCTGGCCATCTTCGGTGCGCCGAACTCGTCCGAAGGCCTCTCATCCACATCAACGACCAGGGACTGCTCCCGCATCTGCTCGATGAATTCACGCATTGCAGTCATTCCTCCCACCCATGCGATAAGGTGTGAGCTGCTCTCTGATAAATCTACAAGCCCGCGGGTTTGGGCACCCACTCCCGCACGAAAATCACCGAAAAAAGGGGGAAGGGACTCATTGGCGGGGCGGGTTATAGAAACGGAACCTGAACTGCGACTCCTCGAGGGCTCTTGCACTCGCGGGGCCCAGCTCCCTTCTCGCCGCCTTCACGATTGCATTCAGGATATTCTTCTCCTTGAGGACATCGTAATCCCCTTCGCGGGTCTCGTTCAGGAAATCCAGGAGCTCGTTGACGTGGAGGAGCACCTGGGGGCCGGCCACAAGGTTGACCTGGTTGAGCGTGAACGCAAGGTGGCGTTTTGCCCGGTCAAGCGAGTATGCATCGCCGCCGGCAACATTGATCTCCGTCACTGCCTGGAGGAGTGACACGTACACCTTCAGTTTCACCCTGTTATGGACGGACTCCCGTGCCCGAAAATCGGTGTAAAGATACGCACCGCAGAAGACGCAGGCCACTGCAACTACGCCCGTGGTGACCACGATCCAGTATTCGATCATTGGGACCCCCTTGCACTCTCTTGGCGGCAGGCGTTCATAAAGATTCTTTTTCGCTCGCGAACGCGTCCGGTGGTGAATCACCCGAAGAGCTGCTCCTGGGTGGTCTCGGGCTTGACATTGAGCACGTCTGCTGCGACACCGGCCACTTGCTCCCTGTGCTCTGAAGGAGTGTACACACCGAGCCTCCACTGGCCCCTCCGGGTATCGTTGAGGGTATGCAGCAGGGGAGAGAGCTCCGATATGCCGACTGCGCGGTGCCGGTTCTTCACCTGGACGTGGAGCGACATGTCCCCCGGAAAGGGGGGGATGTCTACCAGCACTTCGTGGGGAAGAACTCCTGCAATGGCCGCGATCCTGCCTGCCAGCGCCATCCTCTTCCGATGTGAACAGCACTGGGCCATCCGCGCCGCATTCACCTGTTCCCGGTTCAGGTAAAGCGCCCGCTTGTAGAGCCTGCGCTGGTATATCCGGAGGGAGAGATCCCGCGCGACCGGCGAGGGGGATGTAAGAAGGGCCTGCATGCAGGCAGAATCGTCCTCCAGAAGGAGCGCAGAAATGCCGTTCCCTGCCGGGGTCCCGACATGCGCCATCACTGCCGCCTGGAACATCATCTCCGCGATCCGGCTCACATGGTGGAAGTAGACCGCGGGCCGCATCAGGGTGCGGGCGATAAGGAGCGATTCGGCCGCATTGACCCCCGACTCTTCAAGGACCACCCTTCCGTCCGCGAGGGTGGTGCTCCGGATAAGCCGGTGAGCGTCCACGGTGCCGTAAGGCGCACCGGTGTAATGGGCATCGCGCAACAAATAGTCCATGCGGTCCACGTCGAGCTCCCCGTGGATGATGCCCGAGAGAGGATGTTCCCCCCGGATCATGGAGGTCACTTCACCGGCGTCAACCCCCATCTCCTGAAGGATCCCCGCCGTCCCGGGCTGCTCCAGAAGGACTGCGACATCCTGGTGGTTCCTCCCCGCAAACTCTTCTGAGAGTGGCTCGATTGCATGGGAGAACGGTCCGTGCCCCACATCATGGAGAAGCCCCGCCGATGCTACGAGGAGGTTCTCCTTCTCATCAAGGCCTAGCTGCCGGCCCATCGCCCCCGCAAGGTGCATCGTCCCGAGCGAGTGCTCGAACCGGGTGTGGTGGGCGCCAGGGTAGACAAGGTACGAGAACCCGAGTTGCCGCACGTACCGGAGCCGCTGCACGGGGGCCGAATCAAGGAGAGGGACCATGGGTGCCGGGACTTCCACGTAGCCGTGCACCGGGTCCTTGATGATCTTCATTCCCAATCCGAAACAACACTCTTCTCACCTTCATATAAATAATAGAGAACTATGATCACGTTCCTCTCAGGGGGCACCGGGACCCCCAAGCTGATCCGGGGCATGAGGCGCCACCTGCCCGACCACGAGATCTCGGTGGTCGTCAACACTGCAGAAGACGTGTGGATGAGTGGGGGGTTTCTATCGCCCGACATCGATACCCTGATCTACCTCTTCTCCGGCCTCCTCAATACATCCTCGTGGTGGGGGCAGGAGGGGGATACGTTCATCACCCATGATGAGCTCCTGCGGCTGGACGGCGGGGAATACATCGCCATCGGGGACCGCGATCGGGCCGTCCATCTCATGCGGGGAGAACTCCTCAGGAGAGGGATGAGCCTGACCGCCGCGACCGCTCAGCTGTGCACGTCGCTCGGGGTCAGGGCGCAAATCCTGCCCATGGCCGACACCCCTGTCGAGACCATCGTATGTTGTGGCGGGCGTGAGATTCACTTCCAGGAGTACTGGGTCCGGCACAGGGGCGCGCTTCCCATCGTGGAGGTCAGGAGGAGATGGGCAGCGCCTCCCGTCGCCACTCCCGGCGTAGTCTCAGCAATCAGTGCTGCTGAAGCCGTGATCATCGGCCCAAGCAACCCCATCACCAGCATCCTGCCCATCCTTGAGTGCAGGGGAGTCTTCGAGGCCCTGGAGGGGGTCCCGGTCGTTGCCGTGAGCCCCTTCATCGGGCACGCCCCGGTGAGCGGCCCGGCCGCAGCCCTGATGCGGGCACGGGGTCTCTCTCCTGACTCGGCGGCAACGAGGGAACTCTATGCCGGGTTCCTGGACCACTTCATCCAGGACTCGTCGGACCCCGTGGAAGTCAGCGGTGCGATCCGGATGGATACCCTGATGAACCGCCCGGGGGTGGACGAGGAGCTTGCCGAAAGGATACTCTCTCTCGTCCAGGGTGGCTGAAAAGCCGGTTTTGCGGGCCCCGGTCAACGAAAAGGGTTTTTTACCTGCGAGGCAGACACAGGTGTGAGGAACGGGACCAAATGAGCATCTTTCGATCACTCAAGGGGGCGCTTGGCGGGGAGGGGTCGTCCCAGGCGAATGAAGTGGAGAGGGAGCACGTGGAGAGCGTGCGGAGGGCGCTCGCCTACGGAGATGTGGAAGCCCGCTGGAATGCGATCCGGGCGGCAGGTGAGCTGGGGGACGCCTTCATCGATCCGCTCGTCAATGCGCTTGACGACGAGCACTGGATCATCAGGAGAGGTGCAGGAGAGACGCTCGCGAGGATAGGGCTCCCTGCCGTGCCTCCGCTCATCGAGGTGCTGGGAAACGATGACGAGTCGGTTCGCCAGGAGGCCATGCGTGCGTGTGTGCTGATCGGGGAACCCGCTGTGGAATCGCTGACCCGGGCGCTCTCCCGTGACAATCCTGCAATACGACGCGGTGCAGCGGAGATACTGGGCGAGATGCAGGTGCAGACCGCTTCAGCCCCCCTGATCGAGGCATTGAAGGACAGTGACCCTGGCGTGCGGAGGGAGGCTGCTGCCGCGCTGAAGATGCTTTCGGCCGAGGAGTCCATACCCCCGCTGATCAACCTCCTCGGCGACGAGTCCGGGTTCGTACGCATTGCTGCAGCAGAAGCCCTCTGCTCGATGGAGGGGAGGAGCATCGCGCCCCTCGTGGCGGCACTCGCCCACCCGCAGCCCGATATCCGCCAGCGATCGGGGCTCGCACTTGCCTCGATTGGCACCCTTGCCGTTGAGCCGCTTATATCGGCACTCAGCCATGACGACGCCCTGGTGCGGCAGGGCGCCGCAGGTGTGCTCGGCAGGATCGGGGACCCCCGGGCGATCCCCGGTCTCATTGGGATCCTGGGGGACAGGGAGCGGAAAGTCCGGCAGGAAGCAGTCAGGGCACTCGCCCTTCTCAGCTATCCCGCGATCACCCCGCTCGTGGCAGCGTTTCGCGAGGGTGACATTTTGGTGCGCAACTGCACCATGGAGGCACTCTGGATCATCGGGGGGCCCGCCACCCGCCCTCTCCTGGAACTCCTCTCTGACCAGAACTCCGAGGTCCGCAGGCGGACGGCTCTTTTGCTCGGGGAGATCGGAGACCCGGCCGCAGTCGAAGGGTTGACCCGGCTCCTGGCAGACCCGGTGCCCTCCGTCAGGCGCGAGGGGTTCGAAGCCCTGGAGAAGGTAAGGAAGAAGCAGGGTGACGGGCTTCGTGCCACACCCCCGTCATCCAGGCAACCGGACCAGGAGCCGGAGAAGCCCGCCAAGGGGAAGAAGTCCGGGGTCTGGTGAGTGGGGGGCAGTGTGAGGGGATCAGGGGCGAAGCGTGAAGCGGAAGCCTGCAGTTGACAGAGGTACCTCTATCCCATGGACCTTCACCTGGTACTCGTCCGGTTCCCATCCGAGGGTATCGATCAGGTATGACCAGGTATTCGGAAGCCCACGTTCTCCGGCGAGGACCGCCACGACCCCCGCACTCCCTGAGACGGTGACCGGGTCGCTCTTCCTCGTGGGTGCAAACGAGACAGGCGTGACTTCGACGAGGATATGGTTTCCGGGAGAGAGTATCGTCGTGCCGTTAAGGAGGATGCGGTCTCCCGCGCGGTAGGCACCCCCCGGGTGGAATGGGTGTACAAGGTCGTCGGGCCGAAAAGACTCTTCGGGTTTGCCCGTATCAGCCCCTCCATCAGTACTGGGGGGGGTGGGGGCCGCGGATGGGATTTCGGGAGAGGGCACTTCTTCTTCGGGGCCTCCCGCCATGAGACAGCCCCCGCAGACAGCTGCCAGCAGTGCAATGACCAGGATACGTGCCAGCCACTCCAGCGTGCGCATGATCATGAGGGTGCATGGCTCGGTAAAGAATCTTCGGGGTGATGGCTGGGCCTGTCATGAGCGGGGGGTGCCTTTCGCTTCCACCCCGCATCGGCGATACCCATAAGGCCCCGGCACACAAAAGAGAGAGGAGAAAGAGGGCAGGGTGCACGATGCCGCCACAGGAGAGACCATCAACAAGGGAAGAGGTGATACTCGCCCTGAATGCGAAATTCGCAGTGATGCGCAGGCTGTACGGAGTGAAGAAGATAGGCCTCTTCGGTTCCGTCGCCCGGGGCGAAGAGCGGGCCGAAAGCGACGTGGATATCGAGGTGGAATTCGATTCGGGGATGGACACCTACGCGAACTATATCGGACTCTCCCTGTACCTGGATGAACTCCTGGGGAGGAGAGTTGACCTTGTGATGTCCCGCGTGCTCGCCTCGTACCTCCGGCCGGAACTTGGGGCCGAGTTTGCGGTGCTCAGCCGCGACAAGGTCTACCTTGGCCAGATCCTCGACGAAATCGTCTACCTTTCACACCGCACAAAGGGGGTGTCCGCCCGCGACTTCCAGAAGGACGAGACCCTCCGGCGTGCCGTGGTCCGCAGCCTTGAGGTCATAGGGGAATCTGCGGCAAGGGTCTCGGACCAGTGCAGGCAGGATTCCAGAGGAGTCTCCTGGGATGAACTGGAAGGCCTCCGTTCACGGCTGATACACCCATACTTCTCCCCCGACTGGGGCCTCGTGTGGAACGTGCTCAACGTCTACCTTCCCACCATCGAGCCGGCGCTCCGGAAACTCCACGCCCGGATCTCGAGGTGAAATCCATCGGGATCTGAACAACACTCCGCCTTTTTTATCGTTTTCCCGGTGTTCGCTCACTGGTGGGAGTTGGACCGGCGAATATGGCTTGTTTCGTGGAACCTTTCTCGCCTCTCTCACCTCCAGGGGTGATGATACCTGTCGCGCAGGGAATGCCGGCAAAGGTTCCCGTTTCCGAGGCCTGACGGGTGCACCTCGACCACTCGGATAATGCCCCCTATATTGCGGGGATGATTCCGGAACCCTTCCATGGACCGTCAAAAAAGGTGGCGGTTGGAATTGCTGAATGGTTGTGGAGACATCGTCTTCCAATTCCCATACCTGAATACCCGCAGGAAGACACGGGTGAGCGATACGATGCCATATATCCCAAGCAGCCTTTCACGGGTGCTTCCCCGCGAGGTATCGTTTATTATTCATCGGTGACGAAGTTACATTCTGTTGAGATGCGCCCCAGTCCTGCATGCCCTCTCGCTGGAAGTGACGGATGAACTCCCCGTTTAATCTCTCCCCTGTCCTGCGCGAGCTCCTCGAGTTCGCGGAAGGATGCCTCGGGACCGAGATCCAGCTTGTCAGGAGGACGGATGTGCCTCCCCAGGGTGTACTGATAGACGACTTCACGTTCGGGACCGGCAAGCATGTGATCGCGTTCTCGAGTTCCCAGCTCGGGATGCTCAAGGACTATACCATCTGCCGCCACTGCCTGGAGCTTCTGGCAAAGGGCTGTGCGGCCAAAAGCAACGAGTTCCGGGTCATCTCCTTTTCAAAGGAGTGTGCGCTCCCTGCCTGCCAGCAGATCTACCTCGACATCCTCAAGGACGAGGGTACACGGAACATTGCCGTCTGGAGAAAGAAGCAGCTCGTCTTTCTCCTGTACATGCTCTTCCACGAGGCGTTCTCCGAGCTTCCGCTCACCCTCCTCGCAAACCTCGTGATTGCCAGGAGGTACCCCGTAATCAGGAACGCCCAGGTCTACTTCCTCTTAAAAGAGAGCATGCGGGACATGCACGACCTGGTCCCCGTCAAAGAGTTCCTGCCCCAGCGCTATTTTGTCCTGCACAACGGGATGTATTATGCCCGGGACATGCTGCTTGCCTACGTGCTCTCCGAGTTCAAATTGAACCCCGTCATCAACATCCCCGAGCTCCAGCGCTTCCGGAACCTGGACGTCAAAGAGATGATGAGCCACCGCTGGAGCCGTTCCCCGTGGTACCATACCAAGATGGTCGGGGATGCGCTCTCGAACATCCTCAAGCTCACCATCACCATGGACATGGAGAAGGAGTTAAACGAGGAATATTTCAGGGAGATCTTCGCGCTTTCAAGAGAGATACTCTCACGCTGGGGGGTGATGACGGGAATGCAGGACTGGTTTGTCTGGGAGAGTCCCGCACACCTGAAAGCTGCGCTCGTCACACAACAGGGAATGGAATCGGCCATTCAGCAGGAGATATTCGGGACTGACTGACAGGGCGCGTGAGTCCTTCCACCGGATGTTGGGTGCATCCAGACTCCTGTCATGACTATGGTGCAGGAAAACACAATTATCCTTCACATCCCATAGCTACTGGATTTGATATGCGGATACCGATACAGGAGGTCACTCCCGGCGTGGAAAGGGCAGAGATAGTGGGTTTCGTCCACGAGTTGCGGGACCTGGGGGGACTCTCATTTCTCCTCGTCAGGGATCGAACCGGGATCATCCAGGTGACCGTCCCCAAGAAGAAAGTCCCGGAGGCCGTCCTCTCCGCAGTCCGGGAGGTCTCCCGCGAATCCGTCGTCAGGGTTGCCGGGACCGTCAAAGCCATCGAGAAAGCTCCGGGAGGAAGGGAGCTAATCCCCGAGTCCTTCGAGATCGTGAGCCTCGCAGGGAGCCCGCTCCCTCTCGACGTCGTGGAGAAGGTACCTGCAGAACTCGATACCAGGCTCGATTCCCGCTTCCTGGATGCAAGGCGTCCCCGGGTGGCTGCGGTCTTCCAGGTCAGGAACGCCTGCATGCAGGCGGTGTACGAGCACCTCTTCTCTTCAGGATTCATCCATATTACCACACCAAAAGTAGTGGCCGCGGCTACCGAGGGAGGGACCGAGCTCTTTCCCATCGCCTACTTCGAGAAAGAGGCGTTCCTGAACCAGAGCCCCCAGCTCTACAAGCAGATGATGATGGGTGCGGGCTTTGAGAAGGTCTTTGAGATCGGGCCCATCTTCCGGGCAGAGGAGCACAATACCACGAAACACTTGAACGAGGCCACCTCGATCGACGTGGAAATCTCGTATGCTGATCACCACCAGGTGATGGCGCTTCTCGAGGAGATCGTCATTGCCACATACAGGAGAGTAGATTCGACCTGCCGGTCTTTCCTCGACCTGCTCGAACTCGGGGACTTCGAGGTTCCCTCGTCCCCCTTCCCACGCCTCCCATACGAGGAGGCAATCACCATCGCCGGGAAAAAGACCGATGAGTCCATCTCGTACGGTGACGACATCGGCACCGCGGCAGAGAGAGCAATTGGCGAGGAGATGGGCAGCCACTACTTCATCGTCGACTGGCCCACTGCAATAAAACCGTATTACGCGATGCCGTACGATGACGACCCTTCCGTCTGCAAGGCGTTCGACCTGATGCATCCCCGGATGGAACTCTCCTCGGGCTCTGAGCGGGTGCACCAGCACGACCTGCTCGTCCGCCAGATCCAGTCGAAGGGGCTGAACCCCGAGAGCTTTCTGTTCTACCTTACCCCGTTCCGGTACGGCATGCCTCCCCACTCTGGATGGGGTCTTGGCGCCGAGCGGCTTGTCATGACCATGCTCGGGCTCCAGAATATCCGTGAAGCCGTCCTCTTCCCGCGCGACAGGCACCGACTGGTTCCCTGAGACGATTATGGACCCGTTCGCACGCTTCCCCTTCCTCCCCACGACTGTGGTGGGGAGCTTTCCCGTCGAGCGGGGGTCGGGGCTTTTAGGCCTCCTCGATCCTCTCAGGCACGCGGTGAGGGTTGCGGTCGATGCCCAGGTCAGGGCTGGTATCGACATCATCTCTGACGGGCAGGTGAGAGGGGATATGATACGGGCGTTCTCCACCCGGCTCCCCGGCATCCAAGGTCAGGACGTGGTGAACAAGGTGCTCCCTGCATCCGGGGCCATCACGGTCAGCGACACCCGTTACGCGCTCTCCTGCCACCCGCTGGTGAAGGGCATCCTCACCGGCCCGACCACGCTCTCGCATGGCCTGCATATCTCCACGCCGCTCTACAGGAACCGGGAGGACCTGGCCCGCGATCTCGCGGCCGCACTGGTCCCCGAGGCCCTTTTCCTTGAACGGGCCGGGGTCTGCATGCTGCAGGTCGACGAGCCCATCCTCTCCACGGGGGCCGCCTCTCTTGACGCGGGGAGAGAAGCGCTCTCACGGGTGACATCGGCGCTCAAGGTTCCGGTCTCCCTGCATGTCTGCGGGGACCTCTCGGAGATAATTGACCATCTCCTTTCGCTCCCGGTCGCGATGCTCGACATCGAATGTGCAAAGAGCCCGGAAAACCTGGATCTCTTTGACAGGAGATCGCTCCACGGCAAAAAGCTCGGTGTCGGCTGCGTGGATTCAAGCGACCCGGCCGTGGAGCCCGTCAGCGTGATCCGGGAGAGGGTCGAGCATGCGGTCGACCTCCTCGGCCCCGACGTCCTCCTCTTTGACCCTGACTGCGGCCTTCGGATGCTCCCAAAAGATGCGGCGTTTGGGAAGATCTCCCACATGGTCGCAGCTGTCCGGGAAGTCCGTCAGGCACTTGGATGAGCTCGGGCGATGTTTTTTTTACTCATACAGATGAACACTCGCTTCGCCACAACTGGTCCTTTGGCCTCCTATTGAGACAATACCG
>CAZRCH010000025.1:0-27618 GCA_964598545.1 uncultured Methanolinea sp.
ACAAGAAGATGAGTATCTATTTTGACCTCTCCAGGACCAAACTTGACGGGGATCTCAAATTATTGCATGACCGTTTCGCAGCATATGGGTCTCCTTCAATAACCGGAGGCAAGATTTCGTTCGGCGACTATCTCGTCAACGATAACTTCGAGGTTGTTGATTCCATCGAAAAGGAAAAGGGCAGCAAGGCCACGGTCTTCCAGAAAACCGGTGATAAGGCAATCCGTATATCTACCAACGTTATTGGCGCTGACGGCAAGCGGGCTGTTGGAACCGAGATTTCAAGTATCGTCTACAATGCTGTGATCAACAAAGGGCAGACCTATTACGGCACTGCAGATGTGGTTGGGAAGAAGTATGTCGCGGCGTATAAGCCAATCAGGAACCTCGCAGGAGAGATCATCGGTATCCTGTTTGTGGGAACCCCTGAAGACACGATAAAGGAGGAGGGCAAGAAAAAAATCAATCCAAAGACACTCTCCGACATGGCATTTGCCTTCTACTCCCAGATGGGCTGGTTCAACATCATCAAGGAAGAATGGGACGAGAAGACCAAGACGAAGACAATCACCCTCTCTCATACGGTCGAGTCCGAATCGTTCGGCAATACGGGAAAACCGGTCTGCTTCTGTACGGCAGGTCTCCTTGCAGGAATCATTGAAGGTTCTTTTGGGATCAAGGTCCAGTGCAGGGAGATTTCATGCAAATCAAAGGGAGACGAACATTGCGTGTTCCAGATCAAGAACCGGCAAGGAGAATCCTGATATTTACGTCCAATATCCCCTATCTCATCTCTTTCAAGAACTTAAAAGGAATGGCGTTTCCCGCTATAACCGGGTGAGATAGCGCATTATCTTTTCTTTTATCCATATGTCGTAGTTCAGGGGACTAGTCTCCCGAATCGAAAATTGGTCACAGGCCAGGCCTGGGAAAAAAACTCCAGGGATCTGATGCCCTGTTAAATCAGATCTTGAGATGTCCAATCTCATCCACGTTCTGCATCAGCGCATCGAATTCGGAGTCTGTCACCATTATCTGCGACTCCAGCAGCTCGAAATCCCGAATGAGCTGCTTTATTCGGATATACATAAATATCACAAGGATTAGCAGGAAGAGGATCACCACGCTGCTGATGATCAGGAGGATCATCTCCAGTGTCATTTTCTCACCCTGAAGAGGACTTTTGCAAATCGTTCGATGAAACGCTCCTGGCTCTCCACACCGCGGTGCTCAACGGGGATGCCGGCAAGTTCGGCTGCCATGTTCTTGATTGCGACCGATGAGGAGGAGAGGGGATACTTGATCACGACGGGAGTCTTGAATGAGGCAGCCTTCCGGACGTTCGGGTCTTCGGGGATGGTCCCTATCACCTTCACGCCGAGGACTTTCTCCATCTTCTGCTTGACGACATCGGTCTTCTCGATTCCGGCACGGTTGATAATGACTCCGAGCACGTGTCCACCTACCACCTCGGTAAGGATCTTCGTCTTCAAGGCATCGACAATGGAGGAGAGTTCGGGGTTGACTACAAGAATTACGTCGTCTGCCACTGCAAGGGGGATCACGCCGTCCCGGCTGATTCCTGCAGGTGCATCAATCAGGAGGAAATCACAGACCTCGACAAGTTCTTTCAGGACATCCTTGAGCCGCTCGGGATTCGCCTGCTGAAAGCCCTGAAGGGATATGCCGCTTGGCACCACTTTCACATCGCCGGGCCCGTCATACATGGCGTCATGGACATTGGCTTTTCCCGCGAGGACTTCGTGGAGGGTGACCGGCACATCCTCGAGTCCCAGGGCAAGACCCATGTTTGCCATACCGATATCTGCATCCATGATGATGGTATTTTTCCCAAATTGGGCAAGGCTTGTCCCAAGATTGACCGTGACCGTGGTTTTACCCGTTCCCCCCTTTCCCGACGCTATCGTAAAGACTCGGACCATTCAACCCTCCATTTTATAAAATGTCGCCCTGTGTTTATATAAGGTTAATGAGCCGCACGGAAAGAGGAAGCATCTCAAATCCATCGCTCGAGCAATCTCGCAATATCTTTCTGGAGTGCCTCCAGCGAATCACCGGGGAGATTCCCGGTGCTGCGGATGATACCTACCAGGGGAGTGCTGCCGAAATCGACGGGGAATACCGAAACCCCGCGCTCTCCCAAGGGCGCTCCTGTCAGGAAGGCATAACTGTATTGTGCAGCATCGGTGACGGCATCGGGATGACCTGACGAAGCTATTACCAGTCCGTCGGCCGAAGAGACTGTCAGGGATGTAAGGCCATACCGTTCGCACAGGTTCTTCATCCCCGTGGGAATATCAGGGGCATCCTTCGATGCATCAAATGCGGTCTCCTGTACCGGCTCCCGGGGGGAAGGTGCCACAATGGGAACGGTCTCCCCGGAGACCCCCTGCACTTTCTGGGTTTTTGCCGGGACCATTCTGCCGCGCCCCACCTCCAGGCGTTCCCTGCCGGTTATATCCCGTGACAGCCTGATGACGTAGAGCGCAATCACGAGCGAGAGGAACAGGACTATTCCTACGAGGATGAGCAGCACAAGAAGGAGAAAGGTATCAATACTGATGGAATCCATGCCTCTCTCTCTTCACCTCCCCCGGTCATCGATGAGATGTTCAAGGTGGAGTTTCTCTATCATCTGCCTGCAATTCATGCGGATTTTCTGGCTCATGGTGTCCAGGTCCATGGCATCCAGGGCCTGCAAGTCCCTGTCCACCATCGTGTATTCGTCGCCGTCAGATGCGAAGATATCAACAGATCTTTTGTCCTTGTCGCGTACCGGTGCAGAGGGAGTCGTGGCTGCAGGGGACTCCGGGGGGGACACGTGGATTTCAGGAGATTTTTTCACATTTTCTTGAATATTTGCCGGTTTTGGGATGAGTTGGGGGGGCTTTTTGGCAGGGGAACTCACCTGGACTTCCGGTGAGGGTGCAGGGGTTTTTTGGGCAGATGGTCTCTGGCGTTGCACCCTGCATTCCGCGTTGAACTCGAGCGTGAGTTTCAGCTGGGCTGATGTCAGGGCTGAAAGCGACGCATCTGCGATCGAATCCCTCTGATTTGCGATGATCTCCATCGTTGCATCCCCGCGGGTTGAGTCACCGCTGGCCAGCATGACCTGCCCATCCTGGAAGACGAGATCAAAGGACTGGTTTCCGGAGAGGATTGAACAGGTTCCTGAAAAATGTTCCTTCATGAGATCTTCCAGTATGATGCCCAGTTCCAGCCCTTTTTTCATGGAATGGAAAGTACCGCGGGGAAGCTGCATCAGTATTGATCATTACTCGTCCATTCATAAGGTTATTGGTGCGGGATTGGCAAAAATCAGGAAGAATAAAACTCCAAAAATCTTCCTGCCGCCTGTACAGCCGGTATGGCAAACATTTTTATTTTTATATATCCACACAGATGCTTTATATAAGTAGGTGGCATGAATGCTCAAACAAGTTCTGGGAGAGTTCCTGAAGATCGATGGGGTCACTGCGGCGGTCGTGGTGGGGCGTGACGGGTTTGTGATAGAGAGTGCAGTCTCAGGCAAGATGGACATCGATGCCCTCGGAGCAATGGCATCGACCGGCATGGGGACATCTGAGGCAATGGGAAAGGAGCTTGGAAAGGGAGAGCTGCACCAGATGCTTGTCGAACTGGACCATGGCCCCATCATCATGTCCCCCCTCTCTGCGGATGAGTTGATCGCAGTGGTGGCCGGGAACGAGGCAAATATCGGACGCATTCGCTATGAGTTGAAGAAAAACAAAGAGCGCCTTGTTGCCGCATTATAATGCATGAGTCTCCCCGAAGGCACGTATGCAGGTGTTTCGGCGGATCCCCTCAGGGAGGAACTCCCGGATGGGGCCCGGCCTTTCACAGGGAAAGTTGAGGTACTCACGGACGAGGGGCTGGGGATCCTTGTCGTGATGAAAGGGGAGGTCACCGCAGCCCGTTACCAGGACAGGACCGGTGATCACAGGGGGAAGGAGGCGATCACCTACCTGCTCCATCGTTCGCGGGAGATTGATCTGCCTGTCCGGTACGCCCAGTATCGGTATTCTCACGACGAATCCAGGGAGGCAATGGAGTTCTGCCGGGAGGAGGGGTTGTCCATGCAGGAGGAGGCCGGGCGTGCCCGCGAACCGGTTGGAGCCGGACTCGACGATACTCTCCTGACACGGTTGTCAGGGCAACCGGGTGTTCGTGCAGTATCCATCTTCTTCGAAGGGTTCCCAGTCCAGTCAGCCGGTGACGGTGATTTTGAACATGTAGCGGCCATGGCGGAGGATTTTCTGCGGGCAGGCAGGACGATGGCAGAGAATCTCCGGATGGGGGCACTTGACCAGATAACCCTCGAGAGCGACCAGGAAAAGTGTATAATTGCACCCTACGGGGACCTCTTCCTCTGCCTCCTCACCGATGCCGACGCGAACCTCGGCCTTATAAGGCTGGCCGTGAGAAATATTCAAAAGGAGATGAAGGGGAGGGGGTAGAGGAATGCCCACACGGCGGATTTGCGGGATGGATAATCTCATGAACGGGGGAATAGAACGATGACTGCAGAGGACAAGAAAGGGCTCTCGATACGAAACCTGTTTGGAAAGAAGAAGGCAGATGCCCCCCCTGCAAAGACTGGCAAGGAAGGTCCCGGGGAGGAGAAAGGGGCATCGATCCCTCCTGTGGGAGGCGAGGATCTCGAAGGGTTCATGAAGAGGATCGGTCTTTCCTCCGATACCAGGAAAGGATCTCAATCTGGCACAGGCAGGGATTCAGTGGCTACCCGGCAACCGGAGGTGGGGGAACCGGCCGGGGGAGGGGTGACCACGACCCGTTCGGATGCAGGTGCCGTGAAAGATATCCATTCCATTCACCCCCCACCCGAGACCTCACCCGATGCGAAACCGGAGGCGATCCCGGACCACAGTCCTCCACGGTTTGAGCCCGCAAAAAAGGCGGTGTGGAGCGAGAAAAAGCCAGTCATTGAGGAGACGGTGATATCCGTTGACCAGATCAACGATCTCTCCGGGCTGATACTTCCGAAGGGCGCCACGTTCCAGATAGAAGAGATCAAGATCCAGGACCGCAGCAACATCTTCTCATTCAAGGGACAGGGAGGTGCGGCTGCCGGAAAAGACCTGCAGAAATCCGACCTGCTGGATTCAGGCCTTAAAAAGGTATCCGAAGCTGCCGCCGAAGTCCAGGAGGAGGCAGGGAAGGGTGGACTCCTTGCAAAGTTGAACCCCATAAACGTCATTCGGAAAGTCCCTTTGGAGTACAACGCGAGGACGCACGGCCCCCTCGTGGACCTGACATTCCGGCCGAGGCCCGGCGTGGAGCAGACGGAAGTCTACCCGGTAAACGAGCCCTATGCGTATGTCCGCATCACGTATGACAATGCCACCCACGAATACCTGTACGAGGTCCTGGAGCCGAAACTGACTCCTGCCGAGATCGACCTGTTCCGGGATATCAAGGAGCGGATATTCGAGCGTCTCGATATCAACACCCAGAACGTGCTCGAAGAGATCGCGAAGAAGACGCTGCGGGACGTCACGGATGATATCATCCATGATTACGGACTCTCGCTCTCGCCAGTCCAGAGGGAGAAGATCCTCTATGCCATGTACAAGGAATTCCTTGGAAACGGGATGATAGACCCCCTCATGCATGACCGGTTTATCGAGGACATCTCGTGCGATGGCGTGAATTCGAACCTCTTTGTCTACCACAACCGTTACGAGTCGATGCGGACGAACCTCATCTACAAGAGTTCCGAGGAACTCGACTCGTTCGTGACCAAGCTCGCCCAGCGGGCCGGGAAGTACATCTCTATCGCAGAACCGATGCTCGATGCCACCATGAGCGACGGGTCCCGCATCCAGATGACGCTCGGCACGGAAGTGACTGCACATGGCTCCACCTACACCATCAGGAAGTTCAAGGACGAGCCTATCACCCCCACGGATCTCATCGATTGGCGCACATTCTCTCCCCTCTCAATTGCGTTCTTCTGGATGGCGGTAGAGAGCGGGAAGTCCTGCATCTTCGCGGGCGGGACCGCTTCAGGAAAGACGACCTCGCTCAACGCGATATCGCTCTTCATGCCTCCCCTGGCAAAGATCGTCACCCTCGAGGATACGCGTGAGCTCAAGCTCCCCCACCCAAACTGGATCCCAAGCATCACCCGGACCTCGTTTGACACGAGCGGAAAGGGGGAGATCGACATGTACGAACTCCTCCGCGCCGCCCTCAGGCAGCGGCCGGAATATATCCTCGTCGGAGAAGTCCGTGGAAAAGAAGCCCTGACCCTCTTCCAGGCGATGAGTACGGGTCACGTGACCTACTCGACCATCCATGCAGACTCCGTGGCGAGCATCGTCCACCGCCTGGAGAACCCGCCTCTGAATGTCCCGAGGAACATGCTCTCCGCGCTTGACCTCGTGTCGGTCCAGGTCCAGGCCCGCATCGGAGGCCAGCGCATCAGGAGGAACAAGCAGATCATCGAGATACTCGATATCGATCCCCGGACGAATGAACTCATCACAAACGAGGTCTTCAGGTGGCACCCGGCAACCGATGAGATTACCTACTCGGGGAAGTCCTATGTCCTCGAGGAGATCATGGAGTCGAGGGGATGGGACGAGGAGCGGATGAGGGAAGAGCTCAAGATGCGCCAGGAGGTGCTTGAGTGGATGCGCATCAAGAAGATACGCAACTTCAGGGACGTAGGCAACATCCTGGTCCAGTATTACCGTGACCCCGCAGGGACCATGGAGAAGATAAGGGCCGAGCTATACGGAGAAGCATGAACGGGTATGAACGTCTCGCCTTCAGGCTGATGGGGAGATATGCGGAGAAAAAGAGGGATGCGTATTCCGCGCTCAGGAACGACCTTGTCACCGCACGCATGAAGGTCCCGTTCGAGGTGTATCTCTCGACGGCATACCTGAGTTCTGTCATTACCGCGATTGTGGCATCGATCCTTCTCGGGCTGGTCACCTACCTCCTGAACATCCCCGGGATGATCAAGTACCAGGGAGCAGTCCCTGAGTTCATGCTCACCATTAACGAGTACAGCCTGGTTATCGGGACAGTCCTCGCCGCGGTCATCTCGTTTGCAGTGATCGGGGGCATCACTTTTCTCGTATTCCTCGTCTATCCAAGCGTGGTCGCAGGGAACCGTTGCAGGAATATCGATGCAACGCTTCCCTACGCCATCAACTATATCACCGCAATGTCGACTGCAGGGATTCCCCCGGCAGAGATCTTCCGCCAGCTGGGGAGCAGCACGATGTACGGGGAGAGCGCCGTCGAGGCCCGTTTCATTTCCATGGAGATCGACCTCTTCGGGCGGGACCTTATTGATGCACTTCGGCTCATCTCAGCAACCACTCCGAGCATGCGCATGAAGGAGTTCCTGCAGGGGGCGATGGGGTGTATATCTGCCGGGAGCAGCCTCACCGAGTATTTCCGGACCAAGGCAGAACAGTACTCCCTCGAGAACCGCCAGAGCCAGAAACTCTTCCTTGATACCCTGGGGCTGATCTCGGAATCGTATGTGACTGCCATGGTCGCCGGCCCGCTCTTCCTTATCATCCTCCAGTCAATCATGGCCATACTGAGCCAGTCGTCACAGCCAATATTCCTTTACCTGATCATCTACCTGATGATCCCCTTCGGGAGCATCATGTTCGTGATCCTGATCAGCTCGATGACTCCGGAGGGTTGAGATGGGCATCAAGGACTCTTTTTTGAGAATTCTGCCTAAGAAGTACCCGGGCCCTGGTAACGAAAGTGAAAAGAAGGCGGAATTGCTTCCCGCTGCACGAGCGGGGTCCTCATCCAATCCCCCCACAAGGTCCCTTCCGCCGGGAGGGGCTCCCCCGAAAAAACCCGGATTATGGGGAGTATTAAAGGGAGAAAAGCCGTATTCCGTGGATCTCAGTCCGGGAGAGATCGGAAAGTTTGCACGGGAGCAGGTGGAGATCAGCAGTAAGCTCGAGCGGCACCGGAGCCAGCGTTCCGGCTGGCGAAGGGTATTCAAGCACCCCATCAAAGTACTGCTCGAGAAACCTCTCAATATCCTCATCCTGACCCTGCCGCTGGCGGTCCTCTTCTTCCTGATAGGAACAGCCATCGTCATCAGGGACTACGGGATGAGCGTGCTCTTCACCACGACCCTCATCGACGATATCGTCATCATCTCCATTCTCGTTGCAATTGTTCCCGTTGCAATCATGGACTTCCGCGAGAACCGGAGGATGAAGAACCTCGAGGAGGCACTGCCGAATTTCTTCCGAGACCTTGCCGGGATGAACGATAGCGGAATGACACTCCCGAACGCAATCCACCTGGTCGCCCAGGGCGAATACAGCACCCTCACTCCGTTCATCAGGCGCCTTGATAACGAGATGTCGTGGAATACGACGTTCATCGAGTCAATCCAGCGGTTCCGCACCCGCCTGGGCACACCCCTCTCTGACAGGAGCATTGACCTCATCGCCAAGGCAAGCAAGGCGGGCGGTGACGTGAGTGAGGTGCTCAGGGCCGCAGCCCGTGACACCTACGAGGTGCTGGCACTCCGGTCGGAGCGGAAGAACAACATGCTGATCTACGTGATCATTGTTCTCATCTCATTCATGGTCTTTGTCTTCGTGATACTGATCCTGGTGAGCACCTTCCTCTCGACCATGGCGACAGCAGGTTCAGCGGCATCCGCTGCGGGTGCGGGCGCGGCATCGTTCATAGGGAACGTCGACCTCTTCTTCTACACGAGGCTCTTTTCCCATGCCGCGATGATCCAGGGGATCTTCTCGGGGCTGGTTGCCGGCCAGATGGGCGAGGCACGGGTAATAGCCGGGCTGAAATACTCGGCAATCATGCTCACCATCGCATGGCTGGTGTTCAGGTTCATGGTCTGATGAAGGATGAGGGGCCGGGTTTCCCCGCGGGGGTGGGGAAAAACCCTTTCGCCTGACCCGAGTCCCCGCTCGTGAGGTTTTCCGGATAATTGGCGGAATCAGGTACATTCTCCCTACTCATTACAGTTATGCGATGCATCCAGGCGGTCAGGAGAGGATCCCCATTTCAGTCAGCCGGCGGGGGAGGTACTCCCTGGTCACGAAATCCAGGCCGCGGGCTGCGAAGGCCTGCTGTTCGGACTTGAGGTTGAGTTTGAGCTGCAGCTGGATCTGTGTCCTCCAGTAATCGGATGCGAACCTGGGGTCGGAGATCTCGCTCTGCAGGGCGGCAACGTCCTTGTCGGTGAGGGTGTCAGAGGGGAGGTTGTAATCGCGTATGTCGCTTGGCTGAACCCCGATGAACTGAGCCCTGGGCGTGGCCAACAGTTCTGACATGTGGGCGCTCTTGATGGCGCCGTAGGCAACACTTGCGTATATCCGGTAGGACCAGGGGTCGCCATCGGTGAATACCAGCACGGGGAGCCCGAACTCCTCGTTGATCCGGTGCAGCATCCTGCGGGTGGAGCGGGCCGGCTGGCCTTTCAGGTGGACAAGGATCGCCTGGTAGTCCTGGTCGAAGCCGTTCTCTATCAGCCGGGCGTACATACCGCCTGTTTCGATGGCGATGACGAAGCGTGCATTGTGCTCGAGAAGATCGATATTCTCGACGTTGCTTGGGATCTGGTACCCCGCCTCTCCCACGTCTTCCTGGCAGTGGATCACCCGCTCCCCTCTCCGTGTCATCTCCTTCAGCCTGAGCGGGCCGAAGATCGTGGCGCCGTCCTCCTCGGGCCTGAGGTGGAATGCCTCCCGCTGGAGATCGGTGAGGATCTCGAGGTCTTCTATCAGGAGGTTGCTCTCGTCCTGGGCAGAGAACTTCGCGCGTTTCCACCCTTCCGAGATGTAATAGAGCTCTCTTAACGTCGAGGAGCGCTTCTCGCGAAGCTGTGTCTTTAAAAACGAGATCACGTACGACATCTTCAGGAGATGCAGTGCGCTCTTTGCGGTATGGGCCGACCGGACACTCTCCCGGTCTCCGTACTTCCACACCTCGCTGTCATCGTCAAACTCGATGTTCTGCTTTGTCCGGGTAGGCAGCGAGATGGAAGGGATCGCGCTCTCCTTGATCTGGTCGTACCATCGCATCGCGATGGAAACCAGGCGTTCCTGCGTCTTCTGGTCCATCTCATCACTGGGCATCGAGATCCACCACCACGACGTGTTCCGGGGGCATCCCCCTTATCTCAAGAATTCCTCCCCCTGCACCCCGGTATTCGGCACTCCATGCTCCGCCGGCATCGAGCTCCACCTGCCAGACCTTCGTATGCTCCCCGTCAAGTTCGGTTACGATGGCCGGTTTTGGATCGGCACCCTCCCCGGCATCGGGAGAGATGTCGTAGAGAGTGAGCGCGCCCGGCTTCGAGGTGTAATTCTTCACTTCGAGCCTGACACGCCCGTCCCGTGACAACTTCTTTGCCACCACTTTCCTCATGATCCTCCCCTCGATAGCGGAGGTGTCGGGTACCGGGAGACCTACGATCTCGGCGACTTTTACTGCAATCTCCGGGATGATTGAGCACACCGCCCTTGCCCTGTCCTCCTGCAGCCTGTTTTTATCGCGCCGGGAAAGGTAGGTCTTGAGTTCCCGTCCGAGTTCCTGGAGCACGAGGGTCACCTCTCTCTCGATCTCCGGGATCGCGGCGATGGCATCCTTGCTCTCGCTCGTGAAGGGGACGTGTGTTGAGGCGACATGCACCAGGATAAGGAGTGGACCGGTGGGAAGGCCTGCCTGGGATACATTGTAGTTCTTCCAGGAGACTCCCGCTATACATCCCGTGATGGCGCATGCTCCCTGCTGGTAGAGGAGGGGGACCCTGTTTGCAAACCGCAGTATCTGGGCATTTCCTTCGGGGGGGAGTTTTCCCCCGTAGCCGATCGCGGCTTCCACGAGGAAAGGGTGTCCGGAATACACAGAACTGGGCCTGGTCCGTGAACGCACGAAGTCCATCTGGAACTCCTTCTCAAGGCCCCTCGCGATGAGTTCCTCTCCTATAGGGGAGAGACATGTCTGTGTAGGTGGTGCAGGGACTTTGGCGCCCTGCATCGCGCCAAGCAGCCGCTTCTGATCGACAGGGGAGAGGGATGAGGCCGGGGCAGCAGGAGAGATGCCGGCACTCCTGCACATCTCATCGGCGGTCTTCTTCCCCACCCTCGTGAAGTTCTCGACCAGGAACTCTCCGCAGGTGCCCGCCGCCGCCCCGAGCATCCGCATCAGCTGGCCGATCTCGATGCCGTGAGGGTGGGGCTTGATGGCCCTGGGGCAGGCGATCACCTCATCGCTGACCCGTTCGAAGAGATACGTCTCGTCATCGAGATCCACGCGAATACGGGCATGGGGGTTCACGACAGAGGTGTACTTGAGGTATTCAAGCAGCCGCTTCTTTGCGGCCATGCTGCTCTTGAACTCAATCTGCACCCTGGTGCCATGGGTCCTGTCCCATTCAACCTCAGCATGTTCCACTATCTCCGGCTCGTTCGTATTGATATTGATCTGGAGGAGAAAACGGGAGGCCGGGTTTTCGGGGCCGGTCCTTGAGATCACGAGGGTGGGAAGACCGGTGGTAAGCTGCGCATAGAGCACCGCGGCACTGATGCCAATCCCCTGCTGCCCCCTGCTCTGGCGTATCTGATGAAACCGGGATCCATACAGGAGCTTTCCAAATACGAACGGGACCTGCGCGGGGACGATCCCGGGGCCATTGTCCTCGACAGTAATCCTGAAGACTTCGGTCCCGGTTCTCTTGATGCCCACGAACACATCAGGGAGGACCATCGCCTCCTCGCAGGCGTCGAGTGCGTTGTCGACCGCCTCCTTGATGGTGGTGATGATCCCCCGTGTGGGGGAGTCGAACCCGAGCAGGTGCTTGTTCTTCTCGAAGAACTCTGCTACACTGATACTCCGCTGCTGCCGTGCAAGGTCATCAGCGAGGGTCACCACCGCTCACCTCGCTGACCGCATCAAAGAGTGAAAGTTCCCTCTGTGTCCCGGAACGAAGGTCTTTCAGCGTGACGAACCGTTCATCCCGTTCCCGCGATCCGATGATAAGGGCATAGTCAGCGGTCCGGGAGATGTGCGAGATCTGCTGACCGATGGACTTCCCCGAGAGGTCGAACAGCGTGAGAATCCCAGCTTTTCGGAACTCCTTTGCCGCCGCAAGCGCCCATTCCCTGCCTTCAGGTGTACATGCCACCCCGATTGCCACTCCCCCGGGCAGATCCCGTTGCCCGCGCGCCACCATGACCCTGTCAAACCCGGCAGCAAACCCACAGGAGGGGGTGTCCTCTCCCCCGAAGAGGTGGGCAAGGCGGTAGGCCCCACCCCCGAGCACCTGGTTCTCGGCGCCGAGTCCCTCGGCGAATGCCTCAAAAACCATGCCGGTGTAGTAGTCGAGGCCGCGGGCGATCCCGGGGTTCAGGGTGTACCGGATATTCGACTGGTCTAGGATACGGAAGAGATCCGCGATCCTCTCCATATCCGGGCTCCCGCCAATGATCGCAAACACTTCGCTGAGGTCACGACATTCTGCAAGGGCGACAAGTCTTTCAGAAAGCCCTGCCTTCCCACGCGAAGAGAGGTAGTCTTCGAGGCCGCGCCTGTCCTTTTTATCAAGGAACATCCGGGCCTTCTTCTGGTCTTCGGGTTCCAGCTCTCCAAGAAGAGTCCGCATGAACGAGAGGTGGCCAACGTGGAGGGAGAATGTGATACCGGAAGCGGTGAGGATCTCATGGGCGAGCATGACGACCTCGGCCTCCGCGAGTGCGGAGTCGGCCCCGATCAATTCCACCCCGAACTGCCAGAACTGGCGGTACCGGCCTTTCTGGGGCCGCTCGTACCGGAAACAGTCAGCGAAGTAAAACCATCGGAGAGGTTTTGGAAGGTTTCGTCCCTCGTTTACGTACATGCGGAGCACGGGAGCGGTCAGTTCGGGCCGGAGCGCAAGCATCCTCCCCCCCTTGTCCTCGAACACGTACATCTCCTGGATTATCCCTTCCCCCGAGCGGATGGTGAAGAGCTCCAGCTCCTCGAACTCCGGGGTGCAGATCTCCCTGTATCCCCAGGTCCGGGCAACCTCCCGCATCACGCGTTCGACATCACGCCGCGATTCCATCTCGTCCGGGAGAAAATCCCTGGTCCCTCGTGGTTTCTGAAGCATGGAAAAAGACCTCACACCTTGCGATCCGCTGCTGCTTTCTTTCCGCTCGGGGCCTTTCCTGAAAAGCGGTCCCATGTGCTTTCGTTGGAGAAAACACGCTCTCTTGTGACCTTCCCCTGGAAGTAGAGGGCCGCGAGTATGATCCCGAGGCCTATCAGTTCAGTCGGGAACCGCTCGGTCGAGGAGAACGTAAATGCGCATCCGAGGATTGCAAGAGCCCCGTGGAGCACCCCGCGGTACGCGGCATTCCGGTATCCTGCGAGTCCCGTGCGCAGGAATATCCTCACGTCACGAAGCCAGAGGAAAAATACTGCCAGCGTCCCGAACGCGGCAACGTAAATCAGGTAACTCATGCGGTTGCATCACTTATTATACCCAGGCCCATATCTTAATTATCACAGCATGTCACCGAATCACCGCGTGGAAGAGATCCTCTCATTGTGGAAAGAGGGGCGCATACCGCTCGAAGAAGCGGTCAACGAGATCGCGGGGCTTCGGATAGAGGCCGTGGCAGCTCTTGCCAATCTCGACACGGGGAGATCGGCAAGGTGCGGCATCCCTGAGGTCATTCTCGCGGAGGGCAAGTCCCCAACGCAGCTCGCAGAGATTGCACGAAAGGCTGCCTCTGGAGGAGGGAGGGTGATCATATCCAGGGTCTCGCGCGAGCAACTCGAGGCAATACGGACCGTGTGTACTGACCACGGTCTCCCGCTCTCGTTCCATGAAGATGCGGCGATGGCGGTGGTATCCCAGGGCCCGCCCCCCGAGCCGGGGCAGGGAGTGGTTGCCATCATCACTGCCGGGACATCTGACATCAGGGTGGCCGAGGAGGCCAGGGTGATCGCATCAGAGATGGGCTGCCGCGTCAGGACCGCCTACGATGTCGGTGCCGCCGGGATCCACCGCCTCTTCCCTGCGCTCAGGGAGTGCCTTGGTGCGCATGTGTATGTTGTAGCTGCCGGCAGGGAAGGGACCCTCCCTGCCGTGGTCGCAGGGCTTGTCGACCGGCCGGTCATCGGTGTACCTGTCAGTACGGGGTACGGATACATGGGAGGCGGCAGGGCCGCCCTTGCCAGCATGCTCCAGTCATGCTCGGTCATTGCAGTGGTCAACATCGATGCGGGATTCGTGGCAGGGGCATTTGCAGCCCAGATCGCCAACATGGTGAGTGAGAGATGAACAGGGGATTCTACATAGGGAGATTCCAGCCGTATCACAACGGGCACCAGTACATCCTTGAGAAGATCGCAAGGACTTCTGACGAGATCATCATAGGGGTCGGGAGTGCACAGCTCTCGCACGAGCCGGCAAACCCTTTTACCGCGGGAGAGAGGGTGCTGATGATAACGCGGGCACTCAAGCATCTCGGCTGTCCGCTGTATGTCATTCCCATAGAGGACATCAGGCGCAATGCGCTCTGGGTAGCGCACGTCCGGTCAATGGCTCCCCCGTTTGATACCGTGTACTCGGGCAATCCACTGGTGGTCCGTCTCTTTGAGGAGGATGGGGTATGCGTCGAGTCACCGGCCATGTACGAGCGCGACTCGCACAGTGGGACAGAGATCAGGAGGAGGATCCTTGAAGGGGAGGGATGGGAAAGCCTGGTTCCCCCGGCAGTTGAGCAGGTGATCCGGGAGATCGACGGGGTCGGAAGGATCAGGCAGATAGCAAGGAACGATGGAGACAGCAGGTCTCCCTGGTGATCTGGCATGTTCCGAAAGGTGAAGGAGCTTTTTGGGGGAAGAGAAGAGTCAGGAGATCAGGAGATACGTCTGGAAGACATTCCGGATCTCCTCGCTTCACACGAGATGAGGCATGAAGCAGATCTCCGGGCAGCGGCCACCTCCTCGAGGCAGAAGATACTTGCAACCAGGGAAAGGCTGGAGAATGCTGTCAGGGGCCTCTCAGACAGCAACAAGGAAGGAGAGTTCCATCCCAAACTTCAAAAGATCGTCAGGAATTCCCTCCCCCAGTTTGAGAAAGCACTCCTCCTTGCATTGAGCCGCCAGTTGCCGGAGGATGCCGACGAGTTCTACCTCGCATGCTCCGAATCGCTGAAGGGGTGCGTGAAGGGACTTGCCGGGCCGGGCAGGTACCTCAGGAATGTTTTTCCCGGGGAGATGAAGGAGATCAGGGGACTGATCGACGAGTTTGGCAAAGAGATCAATCTCCTCACCCCGCACGTTGCGGCATCAAGGGCGAGGCGCGAGAAGTTCCGATCCCTGCGCAGTGCCCACGCGCATGCCCTCGAGCTTCAAAGTACACTCAATAGTCTTTCCCGGGAGATCCCGGCTCTCGAGGCAGAGATCAGGGAGCTTGAACGTGCGAGGGCAATGAAGCAGGAATTTATGGATTCCTGCACCAGCGAGCTTGCTAGTGACAGTGCGTTCCAGGAGGCAGTAAGTGAAGCGGAGCGTTCGGAGAAGGAATTGATGGATATCGAGCGCGAACTCAACGCAACCTTCTCGACTTTTGCCCATGTGCTCAGGAAGGCAGAGAAGATCACGCAGCGATCGGATGCCGCAAGGCTGGCGCGGGATCTCAAGCATGTGATACACATAGTCACGGATCATGAGATTCCCAGTGCGGGGGATGTCGCCAGGGAGGCCGGTGCCGTGCTGCCGGTCGTGACCAGCATGATCACCTCCGGAGAGATCCAGTTGAAGAACCAGGAGGAGCGGGACTTATTCTCGAATCCCGATACGATCCCACAGACTCTCTCGGCCCGGATCGTGCAGTGTGAGCATGCAAAAGAGAATGCAGGGAGATTGAAAGCGCAACTGGCTGCCCACCCTCTGAAAGCCCGGTGCGGGATTGCAGAACATGATTTTGCATCCCTCCTCGCTGCCCTCAAAGGGAAGGAGACGGAATTTCAGGGCCTGGTTGAGAAAAAAAAGGAGATGCAGGAGAAGATCCCCATGATCTTCCTGCAGATGGAGGAGGACCTCTCTCTCCTTATCGGCACGAAGGTCCATATCCCCAGAGAATGACAAGTGGACATTCCCAGCGGCGCGACAGGGGACGGTCCCTTGCGGAGAGCCGAACAGGTGGCCGGCCCGGCCCCGCATGTGTCACGGCAGGGGGGCCTCATGCCAGGGTTATTTACCTCCGTTTTCCTGCGTGTTCCGGAACTGTAGGGTAGAAATAGATCCGCAGTAAACACAGGATGGGAGAAGAAATATGCCTGAAGACGAATACCGGGTACTTGAAGTGCATGACGGCAAGGTTGCCTGTCTCCCCGGAAAGGATGAGACGGTTGCGCACTGCAGGTTCTGTGTTCACTCCAGGTATTTCCGGGTGAAAGGGACCTACCGGAAATCACCGGCACTCGCGTTCTGCCTCCGGCACCGCGATGCCGAAGAGGTGGACCTGAGTGCAGTCGAGGCAGTAAAATGCGGTGACAGGCACGGGGAAGGTTACCGGAGCATGATGAGCATTATCGGCTGATGGAGGAATTATCTCTCCTGAACATATCATGCCTTCCAGAATTCATACCATCTCTTGCTCTGGAATGGGACCCCCCGTATCTCCTTTGTCCATTCCACCTCGATGGTATGGTGCATCAGCCTGACCTCCTCTGCAAGGTTCACAAGAGATGTCTTCATCTCTGATATTGCCTGCTTGAGGTCGTTATACTCTTCGAATGCCCTCGTCTGGGTGAAGCTCACCGGGGTCCCGTCGGTGAGCCGTGCATAGCCCGTCTCTATACATTCGAGGATGGCCCGGTTCCGGTCGAGACCGTGTTCCTTGCCGAATTTATCGACAAGATCCATGGTGTCCGGGTCTATGGTGATTGAAACCCTCATCGGCATGGTAGTTCCTCGTCCAACCTTCTCTTTAATGTGGGTTTGTGTCTCAACACTCAAATATCTCCCTGTCTGCAACAGGGGCGATTCGAAAGGATATGATTTTTTCCCTGATCTCCCTCTTCTCGATTGTCTCACTCAAAATATGGGTAAATCAGATCCATCCGCACATGGCGCTCGAAATTCGCTGCCAGTTCCTCGTATGGATCACGCTCCTGATGGCTGGGTGCATAGCAGAGGCCCTTAAGGGCATAGAGGAAGGAGAGCAGGGCATCTGCTGCCCGCGGGTTTGCAAAGAGACCGTGCAGGTATGTGCCAAAGACAAGCCCATCGTGTGTTGCAGCTCCTTCACCGGAGAACGCTTCGACTGCGCCCACCCGTTCAGTCATGCCCATGTGGATCTCGTACCCTGACACCCTGCCCATCGAAGAGAGCACCGGTCCGATTGGCCGTGCTTCCAGCGTGACCTGCTCGGTCTTCTTCTCGTAACGGTCAAAACGGGTTACCACTTCAAGTATCCCGATCCCCCGGTGGGATCCCTCGCATGACTCCACCCCCGAATCGATCACCTCGAGGCCCAGCATCTGATAGCCCCCGCAGATGCCAATGATCGGGGTGCCGCGCTCCCACGCCCCCCTTATCTCAGCCGCTGTCCCCGATTTCCATACCTGTGCCAGGTCATCGACTGTATTCTTGGTCCCCGGCACGATAATGCAGTCATAGCCATTCAGAGGTGTCCCGAGCGGAACGTAGTCCACTCGTGCGTCCCTCTCCAGCCTCTCGAAATCACAGAAATTGGAGATCCTGGGAAGCCTGATGACCGCGATCCGCACAGGGTGGTCTGTTGACTGCTTCTCTGCGATCGAGAGCGAGTCTTCGCTCGGGAGATCCATGCTGATGAACGGGAGCACTCCCAGAACAGGGACACCGCAAATCTCCTCGATGATCTCTATCCCCTGCGAAAAGATCTCCGGGTCTCCTCGGAACTTGTTGATGATGATGCCCTTCACCAGGGGCCTGATGTCGCCGGGGAGGAGCTTGATGGTCCCGTACACCTGTGCAAACACCCCCCCTCTCTCGATGTCGGCGACGATGATGACAGGGTATTGCAACGCCCTGGCGAGAAGAACATTTGCGATGTCCCGCGGGTAGAGGTTGACCTCTGCAGCACCGCCCGCTCCCTCGACCACGAGGTGCCCAAACCGTTCTTCCAGGGAACGGGCGGCAGACACTGCCTTTTCAAGAAGGAAATCCGTCTCGAGGTAATACTCCCTGGCAGGGACATCCCTGTAAGGATGACCCATCAGCACGACCTGGGATGTGGCGTCCCCTTTTGGCTTGAGGAGGATAGGGTTCATCTCGGGCATCGGCTCGAGCCTCGCGGCAAACGCCTGCATGGCCTGTGCAATCCCAATCTCGCACCCATCACGCGTGACATAGGAGTTCAGGCTCATGTTCTGTGATTTGAACGGTGCCACGCTGGTCCCCCTGTTGGCGAGCACCCTGCAGAGTGCCGCCACCACCGTGCTCTTGCCTGCATGGGATGAGGTGCCCAGCACCATAAGGGACATGTGCATAGAAATATGCATGAATTTAAATAAAGAGCATTCCTCTCTCTCGTGATGGAACTCTCTGAACCGGCGAAGGTATTGCTGGGGAGTCGTTACCTTCACCCGGGCGAGACCCCCAGAGAGATGTGCACGAGGGTGGCCCGGGCGGTCGGAGGGCATAAGACTGCCCGGTTCGCCAGTATCATCGAGGATTTACGGTTTCTTCCCAATTCCCCCACGCTCATGAATGCCGGCACTTCTCCCGGCCAGCTCTCCGCATGCTTTGTTCTGCCGGTTGAGGACTCCATCCGCCAGATCTTCGCTGTTCTTGGTCACATGGCGCTCATCCACAAGAGTGGCGGCGGCACAGGGTTCTCGTTCTCCCGGGTGCGGCCCCGTGGCGACGCGGTCGCCGGCACGGCAGGGGTGGCAAGCGGTCCACTCTCCTTCATCCGCGTCTACGACGAAGCCACAAATGCGCTCCGGCAGGGGGGAAAGCGCCGGGGCGCCAACATGGGCGTGCTTGCGAGCAGCCACCCCGACATCATGGAGTTCATCCGGGCAAAGGAGGCGGGCGGCCTGCAGAACTTCAACCTTTCAGTCGGGTTTGACGCAGAATTCTTTTCCTGCCTTGAGGCGAAACGGAGATATGCGCTGGTCAACCCCCGGGACGGCGGAGTCTGGGGGGAGGCTGACCCCACCTCCCTCTGGGATGCACTGGCACAATCGGCATGGAAATGCGGCGATCCCGGGGTGCTCTTCCTTGACCGGATAAACGAGACGAACACGGTCCCGGGTCTCGGGGAGATTGAGGCAACGAACCCCTGCGGAGAGCAGCCGCTTCTCCCATGGGAGAGCTGCAACCTTGGAAGCATCAACCTCTCACGCTGCATGAAAGACGGGGAGATTGACTGGGAGACCCTCTCTGCAACAGTATGGCTGGCGGTTGAATTTCTTGATGCGGTGATCGATGTGAACCGGTTCCCGGTTCCGATGATCCGCGAGCAAACCCTCAGGACACGGAAGATCGGGCTCGGCGTGATGGGATTTGCAGACGCGCTGATCCGGATGGAAATACCCTACCAGTCTGACGAGGCGCTCCGTGTTGGCGACCGGATCATGTGCTTTGTTCAGGACCAGTCGCATGAAGCGTCACAAATGCTTGGGGAAGAGAAGGGATCGTTTCCAGCCATTGACGAGAGCATATACCGCAACCCGATGAGAAACGCCACCGTGACCACCATTGCGCCAACAGGGTCGCTGCACCTGATCGCCGGCACGAGCAGCGGGATCGAGCCGATCTTTGCGTGGGCCGGCGAGAGGCTGATCGAGGGAAAGGCCTTCCGGTTCCTGCACCCTGCGCTTGAACGGATCATCAGAGAACTTCCCCGCGGCAGAGATCTTCTGCGGGAAGTGGAGAGGACCGGGAGCGTCCGGGGTCTCCAGGTGCCAGGGGAGATCCGCGAGATCTTCAGGAACGCTGCGGAGATAGACCCTGCCCACCACGTGAGGATGCAGGCCGCCTTCCAGAATCATGTGGACAACGCGGTATCAAAGACCGTGAACCTGCCCGAAGATGCAACGCCCGGGGATATCTCCCGTATATTCTCACTTGCCCGCGAACTGCGCTGCAAGGGAGTGACCGTATACCGCTACCGCAGTCGCACGGACCAGGTCATCTCGCGGGGGTGTGATACCTGCAGGGTGGACTCCCTTCTCCACTGAGCCACGCAGAAAGACCCTGATTCCCTCCATTATACCGATAATGAAGGATTCTGGGGATGCCAACAAATATATAAGCAGAACTTGAAGGTACTTGTAATGAATGGTGGGATATGTCCGACGTGTGGACTGCCGAAAGAGTTATGCATCTGTGAAGAAGTCGCAAAAGAACAGCAGCGTATCAGCGTAAAGGTCGACAGGAGGCGTTATGGAAAAGAAGTCACCGTGATTGAGGGCCTGAACCCGACGGACATTGACCTGGAAGACCTCTCAAAGTACATGAAAGGGAGACTTGCCTGCGGCGGCACGGTGAAGGGAACCTCCATCGAACTGCAGGGCAATCACAAGGAGAGGGTCAAGGATCTGCTGGTGCACAAGGGATACAGCGTTGACAATATCAACTGAAATGAGATAATATACACTATTTCCTGTTCTTTTTCTTTTTTGGCCTGACCATTGAGAGGAGGTCCACCAGGTAGCTGCCCTCCCCTCTCCCCATACCGACCACCCGCTCGTCGGAACTCGCCATCTTCTCGATGTTCAGCTCGTACGTGCCGGGGGAGACGATGCGGATGCTCTCCAGCGGTTCGTGACCCGGGGGGAGTTTCACTTCCTGCGGCTCCACCTCCTCCTTCACCTTATGCCCTGTTCCTTCAGGGAGGACGGGTTCTTCCTCCCTCGACCTCTCGACAAGGGGTACAAAGATGAACTTTTTTCCGCCGCACTCCCTGCAACCCTTGAGGATCTCGCACTCGTTGGTGCGGTATTCCCGTCCGCAGTTGACGCAGCGGTGTGGCATGGGCGCTCACCGCGTGGAGACCCAGGCGCTGATGATATCCTTCTCCTTCTTGATCATCCGCAACTGGTTTGCCGGACCAATTACAGTCAGGCGCGACTCAATCGCCGTTCTCCCCAGCAGTTTCTGGAGAAAGCCCGGACTCTGGTCCTTTGATGGATAGGTCTCGATCTCGATTCCGTTGAACCCGTCGGGGAGGATCTCCCGCATGGTCATCTCAATCAGGGTGCTCTGCTCGTCAGGAGAGAGGCCCCTCTCGAGAATTATGATGGAGCCTTTTCGCACATGGTCGAGGATGAGATGGATCTTCTCCATCGAAGTAAGCGACGCAAGTTTCTCGGATGATATCAGGTCTATCTGTATTCCCTGCATGCTCCACCTCTATCCAAAATGCTCCACCATCTTCTCGTACAGGTCTTCGATGTTCTTCCCCTCAAGGCAGGAGATGGGAACCACGGGGTGCTGCGGAAACGCGCTGCGGATCCGCTGCGGTGAGGCATCGGGGAGATCAATCTTGTTTGCGACGATGATCACAGGCAGCTTCCGGCTCTCTATAATCCCGATCATCATGATGTTGACCTGCATGAAGGGATCTTCAGTGGCGTCGAGCATGTACATGACTCCGTTGATATCCTCCCGCAGCCAGTGCATGGCCTCTGCAACTCCCTCAGTGGCCTCCCTTGCGCGGATCACCGCGGTCTCCTTGTCCATCCCGTATTCGAGGAAGTCCTTGTAGTCGATCTTGGTGGTCACCCCGGGGGTATCGACGATGTCGATGGTGATGTTGCTGCCGTTCGAACCGGTGATGCTGATATCGGTCTTTCGTACCGCCCGCCGCGTCTCATGCGGGATCTCGCTCACCAGGCCCACATCCTCCCCGGTCCAGTCCTTCGCAATACGGTTGGCGAGTGTGGTCTTGCCTGCGTTTGGTGGGCCGTATATTCCGATCCTGGCCTTTTTCTTCTTGAAGAAGGCCATCAGGAACTTAGAGAGACGTCTTTTGGTCTGGACCAGGATATTCATGGGATACACCTCGTCGTGCACAGGGAGGAGCAGAGAATTCTCCCGGCATCACGCGAATCCGTTACTATCCTTTTAGGGGAAGGTGGTAATTAGATTTATTATATACCGTTTCCCGGGATTTCGCGAATCTGCAGAAAGTATATAGACTCCACTTACCGTATTGGTAACTGCAATACACCCAACTTCTCTCAACAACATGGAGGTGATCGATTGAAGAAATCATCCGATACCATCCGCTTCGATACCCGGGTGCCAGTCAGGGAGGTCATGCGGCGCAACCCCACTACCATAGGATACGAGGGAACTGTTGCCCGTGCGGCCATGCTCATGTGCCGGGATGAGGTGGGAAGCTGCATCGTGCTTGGCAGGGATAATCTCCCCGTCGGGATCGTGACTGAGGAGGATATCAACTGCAAGGTGGTGGCCAAGGATCTGAAGCCGAGCACCGTACAGTCCAGTGAGATCATGAGCACTCCTCTCATCACCATCAGCGCAGACAAGTACGCGAAAGATGCAGCGCACATGATGATTAAGCACCGGGTCCGGCGGCTCCCTGTGGTTGACGACGAGAACAAGGTGATTGGCATTGTAACAGTTCGTGATATTCTCACGGTATCCACAGAGATCAATGAGCTGATGAACGACCTGGTAGAGATCAACCGCCTGGAAGAGGTGGAGGTTGGTCTCTGCAGCAGGTGCAGCCAGATGTCTGATGATCTACGGCGGATAGACAACCTCATGCTCTGTCCGTCATGCCGTGAGGAGGAACTGTTACAATGAAAATTGCCCGGGACTTCATGGTAGGAGTTCCGCTCCTTAAATATGATGAGAAAGCAACCCGGGCAAGGCAGGTGCTCCGTGACGATGTGTACCGCGAGCTCTTCGTCCACGACGGGAGGCGCCGGCTCATGGGATGCGTCGACATATCCGGAATTCTCAATGTCACGGCAACGCGGTCAAACGTGACGATCGAGGGGTTCATCAGGGATATCCGTCCCATCAATCCCAATTCATCGATAGATGAAGTTGTAAGGGTGATTCGGGAAAATGGGACCGACAGCGTGCCGGTCGTGGATGATGATGGCCAGGTTCTCGGCGGGGTTCTTCTCTCTGACGTATTTCCGGTGATCATCACACGGCACAGGCTCGGAGGCCTGGTGGAGGGGTTTATGTCCAGGAAGGTCGTGGAATGCCCGGCCGACGAGCCGGTCCACCGCATTCATACCCTGATCACAGAGAGCGGCTTCTCCGCATTTCCGGTTGTGAAGAAGAAGCGACTGGTGGGGATAGTCTCCCGCCGCGACCTCTTGAGGGATGGGCGGTGGAGGGCGTCCATGGAGGGTGCATCGAGCACCCCTGTTGCGGGAGTGATGACCACGCCAGTCATTACTGTCTCTCCCGCCGAGAGCGTGCAGAAGGCAGCCGAGATGCTGGTCAGGCATGATATCAGCCGCCTCCCCGTGCTTTCCGGGGATGACCTTGTAGGAATCATCGACCGGCACGATGTGCTGAATGCAATAACGGACTGATTTGTGGAATGACGAGCAATCCCGGCGGTCATCTGCACCGGGATATTAAGGCAGGAAATTTTCGGGGGTAAATATGGTGCACCACAGTGACAAGAATTACAAACAGAGTGATAAACTTCTGAAAATGCCCGGAAAACTCGATCGGGGCCCAATTGAATTCAAGTCAAGGGTCGTAGAGCAGGAGGGCGAGATCATGGCGATCGCAACCCTTGACGTGGTCTCGGTGCCGCAGACGATGAGCATCATTGGTGCGGTGGAGACCATGACCCGGTGCGGGTTCCGGAGGTTGCCGGTGGTGGACGCGGGCTCCCGGAAAATTCGTGGAATTGTCACTTCCGGGGACGTGATCAACTTCCTTGGTGGCGGGGACAAGTTCAACCTGGTACAGGTGAAGCACGATGGCAACCTGCTCTCGGCGGTAAACGAGAGCATCCGGAGCATCATGACGAGTCAGGTGACATCGCTTCCAGACTCCGCATCGCTCCAGGACGCCATCGACATCATCAAGGGCAAGATGATCGGGGGGATACCGATCCTTGATGAGGATGGGGCCCTGAACGGCATTGTCACTGAGCGGGATGTCATGACGGTGCTTGCGAACGAGAGGGTAACCTGCACCGTGGAAGAGATAATGAGCAGGTCGCTCCGGGTCACCGATCCGGACTGCCCCATCGGAAAAGTCACAAAGGAGATGACCAGGTACCGTTTCCGGAGGCTGCCGGTGGTGAGCGACGACGTGCTCTATGGGATCATCACGACGACTGATATCATGAAGTACCTTGGCAGCAAGCGGGTGTTCGACCAGCTGGAGACGGGGGACATTGCAGAGGTGATGGCGCTTCCGGTGAGGACGCTCGTTTCAGGAAACCTCTACACTATCGCACCGGACAGGAGTGTCAACCAGGCTGCAGCGGAGATGGTGAGGAGGAACGCGGGCGCCCTCCCGGTGATCGAGGATGCGAGGCTGATTGGGCTCGTAACCGAGTTTGACCTGGTCAAGGCCCTCTCAATGGGGTGAACCGCATGCGGGCACAAGATATCATGACATCCCCGGTCTATGTTGTCGGTCCAGGGGAACACGTGGCGTATGCGCGCAACCTGATGCTGAAGCACAAGATCTCCAGGATTCCGGTCATGGATGCCGGGACCCTTGTGGGCATCCTCACCAAGAAAGACATAGGGTATCGTCTCCAGCAAAGCGAACCTGTCTGGAGGCGGCGTCCGATCGATAAGATCCCCGTCAGCATACTCATGACGCGCGAACCGCTTACCATAATCCCCTCCACCACGATACACGAAATTGCCGCCCTGATGATTCAGTGGGACATCAGCGGGTTGCCGGTGGTGGATGAGGGAGAGGTGGAGGGGATTGTTACAAAGTCGGACTTCATGAAGTCTGCAACGATCAACTCTCTCTCACATGCTGTGGCCGATGTCATGGAAGATGCCATCACTGTCAGCAGATACCATTCCCTCGATCATGTCGTCGACATCATGAAGGAAAGGAATGATAAGGTTGTCGTGGTCAATAATGATGGCACACTGGCAGGGATCATCACGGAGAGCAACCTTGCATTCTACCTCTATGAGACAGAAAAGAGGGAATTGCCGAGAAAAGACGTGACGATGCTGCGCCGTGGGGAATCGGGCGGAAAAAAACAGTACCGGCACGTGATCGAGATGGCCGCAGTTGCGGAAGACCTGATGGCCCGCCCGGTCATCACCGTTGACGTGAACGCGAAACTGAAAGATGCCATCGAGATCATGCAGGCGAACCACATCAACAGCGTGGTCGCAATGGAAGGCAACGAGATCAAAGGAATTTTAAAAAGAGACGATATTATACGGGAAGTGGCAAAATGAGCGACGATATTCTGGTAAAGGACATCATGTCCAGGCCGGTTACCATCTCCAAGTCCGCACTTATCACCGATGCCCTGGACAGGATGCTTGACGAGGGCATCGACCCCCTCATCGTGGTGAACCACAACACGGTGGTAGGCACGGTATCACGGCAGAGCGTGGCAGACAAACTCGGGACAAAGAGGAACTCCTCCATCTCCCCCACCTCCATTCACGTGGCAAACACCGTTGAGGAGGACTTCACCACGGTGTATCCCGACCAGGACCTCGACATCGTCATCCCCCTCCTCCAGGCCTACAAGCTGGTGGTGGTCTATGACGAGGATCACCGGCTGGTCGGCCAGGTCTCCGCTGGGGACATCCTTCGCGTCGTGCGGCCCCAGGGCAGCCTTGCCGAGGTGATGGAGCCGGCATGCACCATTGACGTTGACGAGCGGGTCGTGCATTGGAGGAGGCGGATGATCGACGACAACCTCCACCGCTGCGTGGTCACCGAGAACGACCGCGCGGTGGGGATCGTGACTGAAACAGACGTTGCAGTCGCCATGCGGCGATTCCGCGAGATGGTCGAGGACCGGCACCAGGACCACCGCATCCGGAACCTGCTCGTCAAGGATATCATGACAAGCCCGGTGCTGACAGTCGATCAGAGTGCGGGCATTGACGAGGTGGTTGACCTCATGCTCTCAAAGGGTGTCAGCTCCATACCCGTGACCAGCGGCGGGAGGATCGCAGGGATCGTCACCAGGGCGTCGCTGATAAAGGCCCTTTAAATCTCTTTTTCCCCGCGGTTCCCGGTGGCAGGCATCGCGCACGGCCCCAACCCCCACGTTGAAGGGGTTTCGGGATGGCGCACATTTCTTATCAATTGCCCTTCCACCTATGTGCAATGGCAGGGAAGAAGGAAGAGCGCATGGGGCAACCAGGTGGGATCGAGAGCATAATGGGCGGACCCCTGAAAGGAGGTGACCGGTACGGGATGAGGGCCACCCGGCCGGTCCTTCCATCTGCAGATGTTACCGAGCTTCTGGCAGGTATGGCCAGAACCGGGTTCCAGGGGCGAAAACTCGGTGAATCGGTGGAAGTATGGAAGGAGATGCTGCGCGATCCCGAGGTGACCATCTTCTTTGGCCTGTCCGGGGCCATGGTTCCGGCGGGCATGCAGAAGGTCCTGATCGAGCTTGCCAGGCATCACTATATCGACGTGGTGGTCTCGACAGGGGCAAACATCTTCCACGATGTATGCGAGCACCTGGGGGTCTGCCACTATCTTGGTCACCACCATGTCAGTGACGCGGACCTCTACGAGAAGGGCATTGATCGCATTTACGACGTTTTTGCGTTCGAAGAAGAGTTCCGCTGGGTAGACAGGGGGTTTGCCAATTTTGCCGAGAAGGTAGCGCCGTTCAGGGGCTCATCCCGGGAATTTTTACAACGTTTTGGTGAATGGCTTATCAGGGAAGCTCCAGGCAGGGACTCTTTCCTCGCGACATGTGTCCGGGAAAATATACCCGTATTTGTTCCCGCACTCTGTGACTCCTCGATTGGTATCGGTGCACTCATTGCCAGGCGGAGGGGTGTTGAGATCGACATCGACCAGATCGCCGATACCGACGAGGTCACCTCCATTGTCGAGGAGGTGAAGAAGACAGGGGTTATCTATGTGGGGGGAGGCGTCCCGAAGAACTTCATCCAGCAGACCCAGGTGATCGGGTCCATCCACGAGAAAGACCTCGGGGGCCATGATTATGCAATCCAGTATACGGCGGACTCTCCGCACTGGGGAGGGCTCTCCGGTTGCACCTTCGAGGAAGCCATCAGCTGGGGGAAGGAGTCCGCAGCGACGAGGCATGTCCAGGTTCACGTGGATGCGACGATCGCGCTGCCCATCGTGACCTCGGCGCTCATCGGGAGCGGTGTGAAAAGGTCCCGCGGAAAGAATACAAAGAGGAGCAAGGTATTCCGGCAGGGAATCGATTGAATAAGACTTTCCTGCCCTGGTATTCGCGGGCCGGGGCAGCAAAATGCGGTAGTTATGGGAGTGGAATATCATGCCGTGTAATTGTGCGGAAGAGATGTCTGCGCACATGGTATGAGAAAGGGTTTTTATAACCGGCACACCTAATAATAACGCACCATTCATGGAGCA
>CAZRCH010000026.1:0-26280 GCA_964598545.1 uncultured Methanolinea sp.
ACATGCCCAACCTCACCGTCGCGGTCATCGGCCCGGAAGGCTACGCAGGCCACCTGGGGAAGAAAGGAACGGTCTCGGACATCACCTTCTATAACCAGAAGCGGGACGACGTCACAGTCACCTACATCGAGCCGGGCCGTTATCCCGAGAAGCTCTCCTCGCTATTCTTCTCCCTCTCCATGGCGGGGATGGCCCTCCTCATCGTGGACGAGATCAACGCGGTGTTCGGGGAATGCGTCCTGATGCTCGACATGGCAGGAATAAAAAGAGGTGTCCTGGTGCTGCGGAATTACTTATCCGCCGAGCAGGTTGCACCCCTTGTAAAAGGAACGGTGGTCGAGCACTACTCGCTCCATGCTGATGACCACGGGCACCTGAGGGAACTCTTCCTCGAGGAAGCCGGAAGGGAGAAGACGTCGGCGGAGGGCACGAAGGGGGGATCCGTCCCAGTCGATCACCACTTCCCGGTGAAGGGTGTCGGCATCGTGGTCCTCGGCGGTGTCGCGGAGGGGACGATCAGAGCCCACGACGAGCTGAAAGTGTATCCCACCGGAAAGATCGCACATCTCCGGTCCATCCAGAAGCATGATGACGACGTGGCAGAGGCGGCAGCAGGGGACCGGGTTGGGCTTGCGCTGAAGGGAGTGGAGGCAGACGATCTCGACCGGGGATTCGTCCTCTCTACCAACCCTGCGCTCGTGTCTTCACAGATCCTGAACGGGAGGGCCGAGCTGGTCCGCTACTGGCCAGCTCCCTTAAAAGAGCAGATGGTCGTGTACCTGGGGCACTGGATGCAGTTCATTCCCGCGAGAATTGCATTCGTCAACAACGCAGGGGACTGGAGAAGGCCAGAGATCACGTTTCGAACCGAGAAGGAACTTGTGTATCCTCCAGGAGCATCGATCCTCATCCATTACCTCGAGGGCGGCAGGCTCCGGGTGGTGGGAAGGATCGTTCCCGCGTGAACGTGACGACGCCCCCGGCTTCTTGCAACTCCCACTCGGTGAGGCATCTTTTTCGTCCAGCAGGTCCGCGGACTTAAATATGCATGGAAGAGATAGGTGAAGCTATGGCACTTGGAGATCTCATACCCTGGATCGTGGGGGGCATCATCGTCCTTGTCATCGTGGGACTGGTGCTCTATTTTGTCGGGGTATACAACCGGTTCTTCAGCCTGAAGAACTCGTCGGAAGCGACGCTTGGCCAGATACGGGTGGCAATGAAGAAACGCCTTGACATGATCGACCAGCTCCTGGGCGCAGTCAAGAGCTATGCAGCATTCGAGCGTGAGACATTCGAGAAGGTCACGGCCATGCGGGCGAGCGTCGGAAACGCAGGCCCCGGGGACCTCAACCAGATCGAGCGGGAGTCCCGCTCACTCCTCGGGCGGCTCTTTGCGGTGGCAGAGAACTACCCGGACCTGAAGACGAACGCCACGGTGATGAACCTGATGGATGCGGTCCGAGGAGTCGAGGACGAGATCGCCCGTCAGCGGTATACCTACAACAACATCTCCCAGCAGTTCAATACCCTCCGCGACGTCATCCCCTCGAACTTCGTGGCAAGGATCCTCGGGTTATCGAAGCTTGAGTACCTGGAGTTTGAAGAGGCCATCCAGACACCGCCGAAGATCGCGTTCTGAGAGTGGGGCGCATGAGCGAGACGAGATCACTTCTGTTCCTTGTCGTGCTGGCAATCATACTGGGTGCGGTGGCCGTTATCCTGTCACTGGCAATCCCTGCCCTCATGGAGGGGGACCTTGTCGTGGACCGGTACCAGGCCACGCTCCAGGAGGATGGATCGTTCAAGGAGACCTACACGTACGAGGTGAAGAGCAGCGGAAAATACAGGATGCTCTACCGGTACTGGCAGGACCCCCTCTCGTCTCAACCGCTCGACACCCCTCATATCCAGATCATCGATATGGAAAAACCGGAGGGTACGGTCGGGTACTTGAAAGACAGGTCAGGAGAAGTCACGCTCTATTCAGAGGATAACCCAGAGTATATCCGGTTTGTCCGGGACCGGGCTGAAAGAAACGAGGTGGGAATTTACAACCCGGGATATTTCCCCGCCGGAAAATACACCGTCTCGTATACCTACAGACTCTTCCCGCCCGTCGAGTTCGACGCAATTGACGCTCACCTGAACCTCCGGCTTGTCGACGAGCACGTCCCGTTCCGGGACCTCGAGATCCGCATCCCCGAACGATATGCACGCGAGGTATTTCCCCACCCGCCGGGCCTCGCAGTGACACGCGAGGGCGGCTGGGTGACAATCAGGGGGAATGCTGCGGCGGACGAGGTCCTTGGAGTCGAGATGCTCTTTTCGGCAGCTGAATCACAGGGGATGCCGGGATTTTTTGTCTCCGTTGAGGACGTGAGAGGGAAGACACTGGCCGCCAACCCGTTTTACCACCGGGTTCCCCTCCTTGGTGCATGGGTACTCTATGGCGGGGGGCTTCTCTCGGTGATCTTCACCCCCCTGCTCCTGGTATTCATTCACAGGAAATTCGGGCGCGAGAAGGAGTTCACCGTGCCCGAGTTCCTCAGCTTCTGCCCCGCCCCCGCGATGAAGCCGTGGGCCGTAAACCTCCTCTTCAAGGGCGATGCAATCGAGTTCGACCAGGACGGGTATTACGCGACCCTGCTTGATCTGCACAGGAGAAAAGTGATCACTATCCAGGAGAAACCTGAAGGAAAAGGGATCACCATCACCGTGAACAGGAGCCAGTCCGATGAGCCGTACGAACAGCGGGTGCTCGACTTCCTGCAGAATGTCCAGGAGAACGGGACCGTTGACTCGGAGACCCTGCAGCAGATGGCGGTCGAGGCAAGGAAGGACAGGACCATGGAACGGAAGATGCTCAGCTACCAGCAGCAGCTCTCCGGGGTCACGAGGAGGTCTGACCCCCGCCTCGTATCCCGTTATATCGTGGACGGGCGGGATCACCTCTTTCCACTCCTCTTCATCGGCATCTCGTTCTGCGCAGTCTCAGTGATGGCAGTCATACTCTATCCCGTCCTTTCGGCCCTGCTCGTCCCTGCGATTGTCCTGTGGGCGGGGATGATCGTCCAGTCGGGGGTCGCTCTTGCATTTCCCTCGACCCTCTTTGGACACTGGAAGGATGACCGCTACAAGGAGAAACTGGAGTGGGATGCATTTGCCCGGTTCCTCTCAGACCTTGCCCTCATCAGGCAGTACACACCGGCCGATATCTCCATGTGGGGAGAGTGGCTGGTCTACGGAACTGCGCTTGGGGTGGGCGAGAAGGTGGAGCGGGCGATGGAGGCCCTCCATATCAGCCTGCCAGAAGCTGGCGTGCCCATGGCAATTGGAATCAGGACCGCGTTTGTTCCGGTTCTCGCGTTCACCGCCGCGTCTCACGGAGGGAGTGGCGGCGGGTTCGGGGGAGGGGGGTCCTTTGGCGGAGGCGGCGGGTTTGGCGGGGGAGGTGTGGGCGGCAGATGAGTGGCGGGATCGCGCGTATTGGAGACATCCATGCAGTGCACTGAAGGGCGTGCGGGGAGGATATTTGTCCTTCGCATCGACCATGGCGAAGACCTTCTTGAAGCGCTCCTCCAGTGCATACGTGAAAAGCAGATACACTGCGGGACTGTCCAGGTGCTCGGCGCTCTGGAACAGGCACACCTTGTATCAGGGCCTGAGGAGCCCGTCCTTCCCCCCGTCCCGCATCACGAGGAGGTTGACGGGGGGTGGGATATCCTCGGCGTGGGCTCAATCTCGTGGGGTGAGGATGGCCCGCACCTCCACCTCCACTCGGCACTCGGACAGGGATCGCAATCCCTCGCAGGGTGTCTCCGGGATCGCGCGACGGTCTATATCGTGGTGGAAGCAATCATCACCGAGATCGCAGGCATTCACGCGGTTCGCGGCCATGACGAGGTGACCGGGCTCCACCTGCCCCGGTTCCTGCCTGGAAGTCCTCCATGAAGAGGAGACAGCCGAAGTTTCTCCCGATGACTGTCGCGGAGGCAAAGAACCTCCGCATCGATCGGTTCGACGTGATTCTTGTCAGCGGCGATGCCTATGTCGATCACCCCTCGTTTGCGGCCGCGGTCATCGGCAGGGTACTCTGGGACGCCGGGTTCTCGGTCGGGGTGATTGCGCAGCCCGACTGGAGGAGTGACGATGACTTTCTTCAGCTCGGCTCTCCCCGCCTCTTCTTTGCGATCTGTCCGGGGAACTGCGATTCCCTCGTGAACAATTATACCGCTGCGAGGAAGAGGCGGTCCGGCGACGTATATTCTCCAGGAGGCAAGCCCCGGAGACCGGACAGGGCAGCAACCGTCTACAGCGACAAGGTCCACTCGCTCTTTCCCGGCGCACCTCTCGTTCTGGGAGGTATCGAAGCATCGTTGAGGAGATTTGCACACTACGATTACTGGTCGGACGCAGTCCGGCACTCGATCCTTGCGGACGCACCTGCCGACCTGCTCGTGTACGGCATGGGTGAGACGCAGGTCAGGGAGATCGCCCGGCGACTTGACAGGGGAGAACCTGCGGCATCCCTGACCGACATCAGGGGTACAGTCTATCGGGTCCCCCCCTCCCGGTATGATGGCTCCTGTGCATTCCCTCTCATCGAGATCCCCTCGTTTGCGGACGTTGAGAACGACAGGGAGGCCTATGCAAGGGCTTTTGCCATGCACTACCGCGAGCAGAACCCGATTTTGGGCAAAGCAGTCGCGCAGAGGCACCCAAAGACGGTTATCATCCAGAACCCCCCGGCGCTCCCTCTCTCCACGCAGGATCTTGACGCCATCTACGAACTGCCCTATTCCCGGAAAGCCCACCCGTCGTATACGCTCCCTGTCCCGGCGCTGGAACCCGTGAAATTCTCGCTCATCAGCCACCGGGGGTGCTTTGGGGCATGTGCATTCTGCGCCCTCACCTACCACCAGGGCTGCATCATCCAGAGCAGGAGCATCGAGTCGCTGGTAAGGGAGGCGACCCGAATGGCAGGGATGCCGGGATTTGCGGGTGTGATCAGTGATGTAGGGGGGCCTACCGCCAACATGTACGGCATGGAGTGCCCTCGCTGGGCTGTTTCCGGCCCCTGCCCGGACAGGGCATGCACGGAAAATTGTCCGAATCTCCCGGTCTCGCACCAGCGGCAGATTGCGCTTCTCCGCCGTCTTCGGGAGGTTCCGGGAGTGAAGCGGGTCTTCATCGGATCCGGGGTGCGGTACGACCTTTTGATTGCCGATCCCGGAAATCCGCTGCCCGAGATCTGCGCCCACCACATATCGGGTCACCTGAAAGTCGCCCCCGAGCACATCTCCCCTGCAGTCACCGCGCTGATGGGAAAGCCAGGAAAAGAGGTCTTCGAGCGATTTCTGGCCGCGTTTTCAGGGTGCCAGGAAGGGAAGGCGAAGAAGCAGTATGTCCTCCCGTATTTCATGTCGGGGCACCCCGGGTGCACGGTTGAGGACATGATTGACCTCGCGGTCTTCGTCCGCGACCACGACCTTTATACCGAGCAGGTGCAGGACTTCACTCCCACGCCGATGACGGTGTCAACCTGCATGTATTATACGGGGCTCAATCCCTTCACCCTTGAACCGGTGCATGTCCCGAAGGGAAGGGAGAAACAGGTCCAGAGGGCGCTTCTCTCATACCGTGACAGGAAAACCCGGCACCTGGTCAACGAGGCACTCAACTCCACGGGCAGAAGAGATACCCTCTAAGGGAAAAAAACCCCCCCCACTTCTGGAAGAAGGGGGAGGGCACCCGGAAGGGAGCCGAAGGGCGGTTAGTGCCTGTCGAGTTCGATCCCAGTAGTGTCGCAGGGGATGCACCGGGCCACCTTCTCGTCAAAAATACGGTAGGCATTTGCCAGTACCGAGGAGTTCGAGATCATTCCTGCCAGGAGGATCACTTCCAGGATCTCTTCCCTGCTCGCTCCCTTCTTTACTGCCGCCTGCATGTGATAGCTTGTGCAGTGCGGGCAGCGGAGAGCAGCACCGACCGCCATGCTGATCAGCTCGATATATTTGGGGTCGATGGCACTGGTCCTTGTCACCGCGGTCTTATAGAGAAGATGGGAGATGAGCACTTCCGGCCGCTCAGCCATCCGCTTGAAGATGAGCGGTGCACGGCCATACTCTGCCTCAATGTCATTCATCCAGGCCTCTGCGGTCTCTTCCCCACCCCGCGATACGATCCCCTGCAGGGTGTGTTCGAATTCCTCCAGGTCGTTCATGTGCAACCTCGCTGACTAGATATCCTCCGGGAAGCCACTTTATACTGCTGCCAGAGAAGGGTAAGTGCGAAAAAATTCGCAGTGAAAGTCACGTATTTATAAGAATCACGCCATAGATCTGGATGGTTCCCCAGACAAATTTGAGGACCAGGAGAGACATATATGGCAAATAGGAGTCCTTTTCTACGCTCCATATGCCTGGTGCTTCTCGTCGCGCTTTGTTTTGGAGCGATGGGAGCAGTCCAGGCCGCACCGATGAGATATGATCTCAGCGAGAAGCTGTCAACCCCCCGGATGCAGGAGCAATCTTCTTTCCAGATGCCGGCCAAGAACACGATTGCCCCGGTATCGTACTCCCGCGCGGATATGGCCGGCGCGGCCAATACCTGGAAGAGAGACCTTCCCCTCCCGGGCAGTATTGTTCGCGAGAACGCCCCGGTCGGTGCACCATCAATGGTGCAAAGCCCCAAGAGATTCAACTTCACCATTCCTGACCGTTCGTATGGGATCAACCCTGTCAGGGAGAGGGCACTCAACCAGTCTGTGATGAAATCGTCCCTTGTTTCAACCACGGGAACCGTGGTCTACATGGATCTCGAGGGCGGCTTCTATGGCATTGTCGCCGATGACGGCACCCGTTACCTCCCCGACACCCTGCCGGCATCATGCAAGGTGGATGGGATCAGGGTGAAATTCACCGGCATGGAGAAGACAGGAGTGGCCAGCATCTACATGTGGGGGACATCCCTGCGGGTTCTGTCGGCAGTTCCCCTCGGTGAAGAGGTGAAGGCCAATGGGAGAATCGAGTATGTGGATCTTGCCGGAGGATTCTATGGCATCGTCTCCGCTGATGGAAGGTCTTACCTCCCCCTGAACCTGAACAAAGAATTCCAGGTTGAAGGGATGGAGGTCTCTTTTACTGCGAGAACAGTCCCTGACACCCTGGGCATCTACATGTGGGGAATTCCAGTCACCGTCATCTCCATATCTGCAAGACAGGGAGAGGACAAGTCGGCTGACCAGTCTCTCATCGGGCCATGGACCCTGACCGGCATGGACCGTGGCGGAGTCATTGCCCCAGTGATCCAGGGAAGCGTGATCACGGCGGCATTTTCCGGAGATGGCAGAGTCAGCGGGACTGCAGGCTGCAACCTCTATTTTGCACCATTCGAGCAGAGTGGCACTACCCTTCGGATCGGGCCTGCAGGTTCGACTGAAATGTATTGTTACGATACCGCCAGGGCGATCATGAAGCAGGAGAGCACCTACCTGCAGCTCCTCGAAACCGCGGCATCCTGGAAGATCAGGAATGGAGACCTCGTGATCTTGGACTCATCGGGCCGTGAGGTACTGGTCTTCTCGCCCGGCATCGCTGATATATCCGATCAACAGGAGCCCATGGTCGAGTTCTGGAGGACCGGCGGCTTTGCAGGGAACAACGACCACCTGTCAGTCTACCCTGACGGAAGCGTCTCGCTCACCCGAAAGGAGTATTCAGTGAGCTTCGCGCTGTCGGAAGGGGACCTCGAGGAGATCAGCGCCCTCCTGGAGAGTTCCGGGTTCAATGCACTTTCGCCAGAATACCGGGCACCCCCCGGGAGCGCAGACCTGTTCCTGTACCAGGTCCGCGCACATGGAAAGACCGTGCTCGTGGAGGATACGGTGATCCCTGAATCCCTCCAGCCACTCGTTGAAGCGCTATCCCGCATTGTGGTGGAGAACGCGCCTGATGACATTGCGCCCCCTCGGGCTCACTGAAAACACCCTCCACCTTTTTTCCCATCCCGGTGCAGATTCTACCATATGGTACTTGCACAACCCACGCGTTCCCTCGGCCATTTCATGGAAGACAGCAGGAACAGGACCAATTGGTTTTATAGGACACGGTGAAGAGTCTTCTGTATGAGTGGGGAGGGAATGAAGACTGGGCGCGTCACATCCTGGATAATGACATTGGCAGTGTTGGCAAGTCTGCTCGCACTCTCGGGCTGCATATCGCCGCAGGATTTCATGGCTGAACCAGGCCCCGGCCCTGTGGGGACTATAAGCCCCGCGGCTACCCCAACTCCGGGCACTTCCATTGAAGGAGGGGGCATTGATCTCCTCCCTGATGCCGGCAGGGGTGTTCCCCAGTACGTTATCAAGACGCCGTACGGGTACCTCATCACCACCCCCACGTCCGGTGTCCGGTTTTCCGTGATCGAGATCAAAGATGACCTGGACGCCACCGGCCAGCGGATCATATCAGGGAGGATAAAGAACGATGAAAATTACCGGATCGACCATATCACCGTGAATTTCAACCTCTACAACTCGAATGGAAATCTCCTCGGGAACGCGTATGCGAGTGTGAACTCCCTTGGCCCCGGAAAAGTGTGGAGGTTTTCGACACAGCCGTTCGCATACCGGGATTACCAGTATTACGAGATGTCAGGGATATTTACCGCATGAAGGAATTGGGGGCTGGCAACCCCGGCTCCCTTCAGATCATCAGGTTGGTCTCCGAGAATGGCTTTATCCTGACGAGTATGTAGTCCCTGATGCGGGAGGGGAGGACCTCTGCGAGATCGCCGATGGTCACCCCTTCATCGATCACTGTCTTTCGCAACACCGTTCCGAAGGTATCGTAGGGAAGCTTGACCCTGAGCCCCCCCATCTGCACGGTGATGGGTGTCGGCGAGAGCACCTCGTGAATCTCGTCGATTTTCCCGGAGATGATATCCATCAGGCGTGCGGGAGAGATGGAGAGGGGGTCCTTTGCCAACTCCTCCCTTTTTTTGTCGAGCACCCGCGTGACCTCCTCTACCACATCGTCGAGCCTCGAGATCTCGTCTGCCTCCTTTGTCCTGTGCATGAAACGGCCGACGCTACCGACGTACCCCTCGACCGGCGGGTCGATGATCGCCTTCAGGGCTTCCGTCGGGGGACCGCCGCAGAGGACGATTGGCACCATGATCCCCCTGCGGAGTACCGGGAACTTCTGCTCGATGCAGGTCTCGAAGTCCCCGAGCAGGTACACTGCCAGGTCATGCTCGTTGATGACATCCCGCTCCTCATCGTTCAACTGGGCGATGCGCTTCCCAAAGCCCCTGGCAAGGCCCACCATGTTGGTCTTGGCCCCGAAACGGCGGATATACTCGGCAACATCGCAGGATGCATGGGGAAGGTGATGGATCTCGAGGGACGGTGTCACCACCGCGATCTCTGTTCCCACCAGGGGGGAGGGGGTGATCTCGCCGGTGAGCGGCTTTCCCACTCTCCTGATAAGCTCGATGTCCTCTTTCGGCACGAGGGCCTGGAGCACCACCTCCTGTGCGATGATGTGCTTCTGGATGATGTAGCCTCCAAGGTCCTCGATGAGATCGATGATCTCGTCGTGGCGGTAGATGCCCCCACGGTAGGTGACCGGAACCAGGATCACAGGCGCTCCCCCATCAGCGAGAATTTTTCCCTGACGATATCTTCGATATTCTCGGGCAGGGTGTCTTCGCTCGCCACGAGGTAAAACCTGCCGTTCCCGTAGTACTGCCTCCTGACCTTGAACCCTTCGGGCTGGATAACCTGGAGGGCATAGATCAGGTCCTTATAGATAGCCTCGCTTGGGTCGAATACGGGGATGTCGTCGAGATCCTCAGACTCGCCCTCGTCGATATCGATCATGATGGTGAAGCGATCGGGCTGTTCGACCCGCTCCTTCCCGAATCTGCCCCAGAGTATCTGCAGCAGTGGTGCCAGGTATGCCTCATCGCCTATGGAGATTGTGACTTTTCGCTCTTTCCTGTTCACGTCAGAGAAATCCCGGACTTTCACGGTCCCCGGGAGTTTCCTCGTTATCCCGGTTGCGATGAAGAGCGGAATCCTGGGATCGATGTAGATATGCAGTTTCTGGATCACCCGGATGAGGTTATGGTCAAGGAGCACCACGTCGGCGATCCGGCGGTAGTAGTCCCCGCCCGCCTTTTCAGGGCATTCCACCTCGAAATACTCCACTGCCTCCATCTACTCTCCCTTGATGAACCCTGAGGCCAAAAGCGCGGAGCCCACCGCGCCGATATACTGGGAGTGGTGGGGGACCACAATCTCGGTCTGGAGGAGGTCCTCCATCGCCCTGACGAGCCCCTGGATCAGGGAGGTCCCGCCAACCATGATCACCGGGTCCTTGATATCCACCTCCTGCAGTTGCTGCTCGAAGACCTGCTCCGCAACGCTGTGGCATGCAGCGGCGGCCACATCCTCCGGGCTGCTCCCCGCCGCAAGGGCGTTCACCAGGCTCTGGGTCCCAAAGACGATGCAGTAACTGTTCATGGGCACATTCCGCGAAAGGCCCTTCATGGCAAGCGGACCGAGTTCGGTGATGTCCACCCCGAGCCTCTTTGAGGTCATCTCCAGGAACCGGCCGCTCGCCCCGGCGCAGATGCCTCCCATCGTAAATGTACCCGGGATGCCGTCCTGGACGCTGATGGCCTTGTTGTCCATGCCCCCGATATCGATCACTGTGGAAGGGCCCCGCTGGGTGTCTGCGAGGAAGACCGCACCCTTGGAGTTGACAGTCAGTTCTTCCTGGATGAGATCTGCCTTCAGGTGCTCACCCACCAGGAACCGGCCGTACCCCGTGGTCCCTATCGCCTGGAGATCGTCGCGGGTCACTCGGGCAACAGAGAGGGCCTGGGCCACCGCATCATCGGCACTCTGGAGCACCGCGGTAGTGGGAAGCCAGCCGGTGCCGATGATCTCGTTGTCCCGCATCACCACCGCCTTCGTGGTGCTGGATCCTGAATCGACGCCCATCGTGAGCCCCTGCTGCACCTCTCTTGCCAGGAGCGCCCGCCGCCTGGCGATGGTCGTCAGTGCCTCCATCCGGGTGAGAAGCGTTCCTGCCGTGGTGCGCTCGGTGAACGAGTAACTGACCACCGGAAGCTTCGAGTGTTCGTGGATGTACCGACGGAGCTCGTTCCGGACGATTGCCGCCTCAGCGCACCGGAAGCAGGTGGCGATGAAGACGGCGTCCGCCTCCACTCGCCCCTCAACAAGGGCCTTTGCACGCGCAATGGCGAGCTTGAGATCGGGACTGCGCACCTCGAGGCCAAATTCATCAAAGGAGTGCCTGATGTCTGCGAGTTTTAAGTCAGGGAAGAAGATCTCTGCGTCCACTGCCGCCGCCGCCTCGTCGATCTCCTTCTGAACCCCGCTGTACTCCGGGCCGCAGGAGAGCTGGGCAATCCTCACTTTGCTCATGGCGGACCCCCATCCAGGGAATCCAGGAACCGTTTGATCGCAGCCACGAACTCGATTCCCTCCTCCTCGTTTTGTGGATACTCGAGGTCAAGGACCGGGATATCCCTCTTCCTCACCAGGTACTTGATCAGTTCGTTTGTCCGGGCACATCCCATACACCCGAAAGAAAAGTCAGCGTTGTTGATGATGATCGCCGCCTCAGCCTCGTCGATCATGGGCCCGTAGAGGGACATCCTCCCGCGCACGCCTGACGGCACCTCCACTGCAGCCCACCTGAGGCCTTTCTTCGGCTCTTCAGGGGTGATCTGGAGTGGAGGGGACTCGAGCCCCGCTGTCTGGATCCTCTCGCGGACCTGGAGGGCTGCGGAGAGGGGTTTATGACCGAACCTGGCCACCAGGTCCGAGAGGATGAGGCTTGTGGTGGGATAGAGAAAGACCTTTGCCATTTCAGGACTCCTGTGATTCAATGATCTTCTTCAGACGTGCAGCATCGAGCCTGGGCTCCTTGGTGGGCGTGGGGGGATGAGGGAGTTCATCGGGAGACCGTCCGGGGATCGCCTCGAGCCCTTTCGAGATGTTCCTGATCAGGCCCATCTCGAACTCGTGGCCGAAGTAACCGGGGCGGGCTCCTCCCAGGTTTGCACGGCATCTCCTCGGGTCACCGGGAGGAAATCCCCTGTCCTTCACGAAGACGTGGGTCGGGTCGAGCGCCCGGAGCGAACCGATGATGCGATTCACATCCTCTTCCTTGCCGGTGACCTGGAGTCCGAAACAGGTCTCCTTGATCATCACTCCCTGAGAGATCTCGTATGCCCTGATGGCGAGATCGGAGGGGGTCATGTCCGGGGACTCGACAAAGACATACTTGGTCACGGTACCTGCATAACGGGGCCTGTAGGCGGTCACAAGTGTCTCTCCCTGATATATACGATCTCTTTTTCCTGCAGTGCAGCAAGTTTTTCAAGGTCAAGGACCCTCCCGATGATGTTGGTCCCCTCGAAAGGCTCTGAGGTCGGGCCGAACTCGCTGTTCTCACTGGTGCGAACCCCTACGAGGCCCGATCCTTTCCGCGAGTCGTTGGTGATGGCCAGGGCCCCGGAAGGGACCAGGTCCATGGGGGAATTCTCGGGCATGATGTTCACACCCCTCGGGATTTCAGGCTTGAAGAGAAATACGTCCTCGAAGTTGAAGAAGAACGGTATCCTCCCCACGTCGTGGAGGTGAAGACCGGTGAGGTGCCTGAAGATGTCACAGGAAACAGGAGCGCCATTGTCGTCGAGCTCGATATCGATGACCTTCTCCAGGGCCACGACCGAGAGTGTCACGGCTCCCGCAGCGAGGCTCTCGATGGTCGTGGCGGGCTCCTGTCCCACGACGACAAGATCCGTACCTTCCAGTTCTCCCAGGATCCGGATTCCCCGCTCTCTGGCTGCAACGACAGCGGACCCGAGGGGAAGCCCGACCAGGTCGAAGCGGGGAGGCTCAACCCTGACGCAGAGCACATCGCCGTCCCTTGCAAGCTTTGCCAGCTCGAGCCCATGTGTTACCTGCCCTGCCACGGTATGCGTAGGAGTCCCGGGCAGGTCTTCGATGTAAATATACACAGAACCGCCGGATCTCCCTGCCGTCCTCACCGTGACTGCACCTTCGCGGCGTGGCTGTTTTACCTGGTAGTCGACCTCGGTCCCTGAAATCCTTTCATCCCTGATATGCGTGCTTGACGAGCGCCCCACGACGAAGTGCCCGTCTTCAAGGGCGAGGAGGAGGTGCTCGACGCTTCCGGCGGCAGCAGGAGAGGTCACCTTTTCGCTGCTGTACCCGTACGAGGTGATCCGAATGAACGAGACGACTTCCATCCCGTCTTCGAGGGGGGTGTCCCGGTTCATGGTGGTGAAAGAACGACTGGTGTCAGCCCAGTTGAGGACGGGAGATGCCGAACTGACGGTGTCGCCCGTGTTCCACCGGTCCAGGACACCCCGACCGCTGACGACTTTTCCGATCACCCCTCCTCCCCTTGCAGCACCGTGGTCCGCCGTATGGCGGCTCCGGCAGAAGATGAGGTAGGACCTCCGCGGGTCATATCCGCCGCATCCGAGGACCAGGTCCCCCCTTTCGTATAGTGAGGCAGATCGGGCAGGGGTGAATGTTGAAGGGAAGGGCCCGAATGCCGCGGCGTAGCGATCCTGCCAGTGCAAAGGGAGGGGAAATCGAAGCAAAGAGGATCCGAATATTTCCTGGCCATCGCGGTTCAGCTCCACGATCACCTCGCCTGCGGTGGTGTCAAGGCGCATGCTCCCTGTCGTGGCGGATTCGCGGGCACCGGGGCGGATGATTGCTACCGCGCACTGCGGGTCGTGATCCGGCAAGATATCGCGTAACGTTGCGCCTTCCTTGATCTCGAGGGGCTCTCCGTCGAGCAGGATGGTGATCATGCCTGGGCCTTCAGGGGGTGACAGCCTTGCCCATGACCTCTCGCTCTTCTTCGGTCAGGATGGACAGGACATCGGAGGTATTGCCGATCTGCACGATCTTGCCACCTCTCATCAGGGCAAGCCGGTCGCATATGTCCCGCACAAACTCCATGTCGTGGGAGACCACGATGAACGTCTCGTCCATCTCGTCGCGGGCATGCATGATGGAGTGTTTCACGTCGATCTTGGTCAGGGGGTCCATCGTCCCGGTAGGTTCGTCAAGGATCACCATCCTTGGCTCACGTATCAGTACCTGTGCGAGTGCAACGCGGTGACGCTCTCCTTCCGAGAGCTGGCCTGGGAGCCGTTCAAGGATCTCCCTGCTCTTCGCCTCGGTGAACCCCGCCATCTTGAGGGTGATGATGGCCTTCCTCATTGCCAGTTCTTTGGGAAACTCGAGGCCGATGGCATCCGTGAGGTTATCGAGCACCGTGCGGTGGGGATACAGGTCGTACTCCTGGTGCAGGAGACCGATATATCCCTTGGCCCTCCCCCTGTTCTCGATGCCGGGTTTCGTCATGTCGACCGCGTCGTCGCCGATACGGATGATCATCTCGCCACTGGTAGGTTCGATGATGCCAGCGATAATCCGGGAGAGCGTCGTCTTCCCCGCACCGCTCTTTCCAATGATCCCGAATATCTCCTTCTCCTTCACCTCGAAGGTGACACCGTTGACCGCCCGGACCACGCCCCTGTCCACGGATATGTAGCGCTTGTAGACGTCTCTTGCGATCATGATCTCGCTTCCAAAGGAGGGGACCTCGAACTCCTCGCTGTCGGAGAGATCGGCCATGAAGGTGCGGATCACCTCTTCGGGGGATCCGAGTACGACGATCCTGCCATCAGCCAGCAGCATGGCCCGGTCGGCAACCTCGTTGATCACCTGTGAGAAGTGTGAGGTGACAATCATTCCCATGTGGTCCTGCTCGGCTGCTTCGATCAGCATCGAATGGACCAGGTGGGCGGTCTCTGGGTCCAGGGTCCCGGTAGGCTCATCTGCAAAGAGGAGGAATGGCTCCTTTGCGAGCTGGCGGGCGAGCACCACCCGCTGTTTCTCTCCTCCGGACAGGTCACGTGCGATATGCATCATGCGATGGGAGAGGCGCACCTGGTCGAGGAGGTCTGCGGCCCTGTTGATGGCCTTCTCCTGGGGAAACTCAATGTCGTCGAGAGCATGGAGGACGTTCTCGATCACGCGGTCGTTGCCGTAAAGGGCAAACGTCCTCTGGAACATGATTGCGGTGTGCCGCATGAGCCTCCGCCTGAGGCCTTCGTCGGGCTCGTTCCAGAGGTCGAGGTCCCTGGCCTTGAGCGTTTTTCCGCACCCGGGGCAGGGCTTTCCTGAGAGACTGTTCACGCCAAGGAAGGAGCAGTTATCGCAGACCGCAACATGGTACACGATCCTCCCCATCGTCGGCGGCTGCTCTACCCCTCTCATCAGGTGCATGAGCACCGTCTTTCCGGCCCCACTGCGGCCGATGATCCCGAGGACCTCCCCCTCACCGATCTCAAAAGAAATGTTATGAAGGACTCTTTTCCCATCAAAGTCCATGCAGAGATTCTCAACGGTGACCAGCGGGTTCATTCTTTTCCTCTTACTAGACAATATGGTGCATGGTGCATATTACTTTTCATCTGGCATCGGATCCTGGCCATTCTCATCAGCTTTTAAGTCTTTTTACGATGGCTACAACTTCCCGCACATTCTGGACCACGTGGTCCGCAGCCTGGTAGAGCTCGGGGTGCCTCTCCCCGGACTGCTCCTCTGTGAGGATGGCGACATCCGCCTTCTTCATGGCGCAGATATCATTGATCCCGTCCCCTACCATCACCACCCGGTCGTATTCTTCCTGGAGGTCCGCGACGATCTGGGCCTTTACGGTAGGGGTCGCAACCCCGAAGACGCGGTCACGGGGGATGCCGAGGTAGTCAGCCATCTTCTCAAGTTTTGTGACCCGGTCGCCGGATGCGATATAGGTAGGAATCCCCATGCGGTGAAGCTCGCGTATCGCTTCCCTCGCACCCTCGAACGGCCGTCCTCCTGTAGTGACCGTGAACTCGATCCCCGGGAGCCCCATGTTCACGATAACCCCGCTGTTCATTGCCACCACAGACTCCCTCTTGCAGACGTGCCATACGTTCCGGATGCAGTCCTGGAGGTCACCTACCGTGGCAGAGCGGGAATGGTAAAGTGCCGCTGCGACCTCGTCGGCGGCGATCACCTTGCGGGTGCAGCTCACACCGAACCCCACCTGGTGATCCACCAGGTAATGGGAGAGCATCATATCTGGCGGAGTGCCGATCACCTCCCTCGAATGGACGTGGATGACGACCAGCACCCTTTCAGGAGAGCTGAACGTGAGGGAGACGGTCTCGATCCCCGGCAGGAGCACTCCCTTCATTACGTCCTTGGCCACCCGGTAGGTGCGCAGCAGGGTCCCGGCACTGTCGAATACCACGGCGATGGACATCGGAGAAATGTCTCCCGTATATTTATGTGAGCGTAACCGGCACTAGGTACATAGTGCCCGCTATGCTAGCTGATACCGCAGAGAAGATAAAGCGCATGGAGATCCGCGGGGCCGGCAGGATTGCCAGGGCGGCCGTAAAAGCCCTTGACGAACATTCGGCCTCGCTTGGAACCCCGGACCTGCAGGACTACCTGGCACGCATGGGAGATGCGGCACACATTCTCCTTGAAACCCGTCCCACGGCAGTCTCTCTCCCGAATGCCATCCGTTCGGTGATGTCTGTCTTCAGGGAGCAGTACCCGGGGGTGGAGGATGCGAAGAGCGCGTTCCGGGAGCGGTGCAGGGCATTCATCACGGCATCCGAGCAGGCGGTCCAGCGAATCGGCGAGATTGGTGCCCGACATATCCGTGACGGAGATATCCTCCTCACCCACTGCAATTCGGAGGCTGCCCTGGCATGCATCCTGGAGGCGAGACGGGAGGGAAAACAGATCTCGGTCTTTGCAACCGAGGTCCGCCCCCGCAACCAGGGCCTGCTGACCATCCGGACTCTTGATAAGGCGGGGATCCCGACCAGTTTCATCGTGGATTCCGCGGCCCGGTACTTCATGAACGAGGTCGACCTGGTGGTGGTGGGCGCCGACGCGGTCTCGGTGAACGGGGCAGTGGTCAACAAGATCGGGACCTCGCAGATTGCCCTTGCCGCCCGGGAAGCGAGAACACGGGTGATGGTCGCTGCGGAGACCTACAAGTTTGCACCGCGGACCATTCTTGGGGAGTACATCGAGATAGAGGAGCGCGACCCGGGAGAGGTCCTATCTCCGGCCCTTTATGCCGAGCTCTCCCACATCCGGGTGAGAAACCCTGCGTTTGACGTGACTCCCGCCGATTATGTCGACCTCATCGTGACAGAGGCAGGCGCCATCCCGCCGCAGATGGCCTACATCATCATCCGGGATGTGCTTGGGTGGGATATCGGTGAGTATTCAGGGGGATTTGGGTGACCGCATGACCACGAACCTGGGGTTGCGCGGGAACCCATGGCTAGGGCGAATGATTGAAAGAGTGCATGACCATACACTATACAGACCCGCGTGGGCAACCCGGGGGCGACACGCGTAAGCGAGGAGATCAGGGGCATGGAGTTACACTTTACCAAACTGCAGGGGAACGGGAACGACTTCATCCTCGTCGACGAGTACGAGGGGGTGGCAATACCTGACGAGATGAAGGCACAGTTCGCTGCGCTGTACTGCGACCGGAGATTCGGCATCGGCGCCGACGGGGTCCTCTACCTCTCCCGATCGCAGAAGGCCGACCTGAAGATGCGCCTCCTGCAGCCGGATGAAAGCGAGGCCGAGATGTGCGGAAACGGGATTCGCTGTTTTGCCAAGTACGCGTACGACAGCGGCTACGTGAGCAGGTCCTGCACAGTGGAGACTCTCGCAGGGATCATCCCGGTTGAGATGAACTACCAGGAAGACAGCTTCTTCGCAACCATCGGGATGCCGGATCCGAAGTTCGTGAGGAAGGATATCCCGGCGACCGGAGAGGGGGAGTATAAAGAGGAGATTGAAGGATTCGAAGTGTACGCAGTCAACACTGGCGTGCCCCATGCGGTCATCTTCACCGATGTGCTTGACTCGGTGAATCTCGGCGAGGTGGGGCCGAAGATCCGGAGGCACTCCACCTTCCCGAAAGGGGCAAACGTCAACTTCGTGGAGCGTTCAGGCAAAGACTCGCTCCGGGTCAGGACGTTCGAGCGGGGGGTCGAGGAGGAGACGTTCTGCTGCGGGACAGGGGCAACCGCGGCAGCGGCGGTTGCTCACCACCTGGGGTATGTCGGTGAAAAGGTCGACGTTGGGACCAGGGGAGGGCCGCTCACGATTTACCTTGACGGGCAAACGAAGATGGAGGGGCCTGCGACCACGGTCTTTTCGGGGACGATCACGTTCTGATACTTTTTTCTTAGGACCCATCCTGTCAGACCTCTCCCATCTATCCCCCCTGGGGAAAGAATACGAAGAGGAGATAGTAGAGCGACACCCCGAGCATCACTACTCCTGCCACGACACGGACCGCCCTCCGGTGCCGGGAAAGCCATGCCAGGACCTCGCGGCTCCGATGCTCCGAGAAGGCGGCAAATGCCAGGAGTGGGAGGGACATTCCGATTCCGAACATGAAGAACGAGCCGAGGTTTGCCAGGAAACCTGTGGCGGTCGTTCCAATCGCGAGGAGCGCAACCACTGCTGCGGCATTGCAGGGGAGGATGATGACCCCGAAAAAGAGCCCCAGGAGGAATGCATCCGGGATTGGCCTCCCGCTTCGCGGGACGGAGATTGCCCCCGTCCACCTGGTGAAGTCAAGGTCGAAGATCAAAACCACTGAAAAGGCTGCGAGGATAAGGAATGCCACGGGGGAGATTATGGAGAGGAACCGTGAGAGCGAAACCTGTACCACGGTAACGTAGATGAACCCGAACGCGAGCATTGAGACGATGACCCCGGCTGCCACGATCGCCCCGAGCAGGAGCATTGAGTGCCTGCGATTGCTGCTGGCGCCAGTCCCGGTAAGGAACGAGAGAAAACCAGGATAGAGAGGGATTACGCAGGGGGACCCGAGTGGGGCGTAGAGCCCTGCAAGGAATGCCATCCACCAGGCAGAAAAAACCTCCACCGATCAGCACACCGCCTTGAGCGACGCAGAGATCCGGGACGAGGTCTTGATACCGGCCTCTAGCAGCCTGGCATTCCCCGCGGGACAGACCACCATCACCGGGGCCGAGGCGGGTGTGACTACCTGCGGGCCGAACCTTTCCATCAAAGTTTGGGTCATCTCGGGCGGGGAGATGACGTAGTAGCCTGAAAACCCGTTCCTCCGGATATGGTTCTTCAGCGTCTCCTCCTCCTCCTTTGGATCGATGTCGAGGCCGATGACCGCGATCCTGTCGCCCAGCTCCCTCTTGATTGCCGATATCTCCTTCTGCTGCAGGGTGCAGATGGGGCAGGAGACGGTGAAGGTGTAGAGAATGACAGGGGTTCCCGAGAGCGAGGCCACGGAAAACGCCTCTCCCGTCTGCACGTCCCGGAGTTCCATGGTTTTCCAGGTTTCGCCAGACCCGGACTCCCCTGGTGCAGGGGGGGCTGTCCCGGTACATCCGGCCACAAAGAACATGCCGAATGTGGCCAGGATCAGGATAGTCAGTGGTATCATGGGGCAGAAGACAGGCCCTTTCATACCAGTACAGCTTGGAAATACGGATTAAATAACTTCCTTTTTCTGCCCCTGCGGCGGGCTGCAGGCGCGGATCCCCTCCCCGGTGATCTCGAAGTCAAACCATGACCCGGTGGGAAGGGAACGGTGCTTGGCGAGGGTTACCCTGCGCAAATGGTTCCTTCTCTCAAGGCGGACGATGGTCTTTGAGAGGTGCTCGAGTGCAGTCCCTCCCAGGCCGACGAAGATGTTCCTCGTCGTGTCGGTGTAGACCTGGTTCGAGATGAGGACGGGGACACGGTACTTCCTTGCATACCCGAGCAGCATCAGCACCTGCCCGGTCAGTTTCTGCATGGCGTCGCGGCCCCGCTCGAGCTGGCTCCGGTAGAGGCCGGTCGCGGAATCGACCACCACGAGGCCGATTTTGTCATCACGGAGCATTGCATCGAGGCTTTTTACCATCACCCCCTGCTGGGTGAAGTCCTCGGGTTCATAGAGGTAGAGTCCCTCCGCCAGTTGTTCGGCGTCTTCTCCCGCGATCTGCCGGAACCGCTCGGCAGAGAATCCCTCGCTGTCGAGGAAGAGGACCTGCCTTCCCGCACGGAGTGCCGAGACCGAGGCCATGACGCAGAGGGTACTCTTGCCACTGGCGGGCTCTCCGTAGACCTGGGTGATCACCCCGGGGGCAAGGCCGCCGCCAAGGAGCAGGTCAAGTTCCGATGACCCCGAAGAGAGGAAGTGTGCGATCATGCATCCTTCCTTTCCGCAGCCTTCCGGGCCGCTTCTTCCGCCAGGCGGGCAACGTCACGGGCAGGGATCCCGCATGCCCATGCAACTTCACGGGTCCGGTCGGACTCGGCCTTGAGAGTGAAGATCTCCCCCTCAATGATCCCGCACTTGACCGGGATCTCCCACCTCGCTCCGCACAGTTCGACCGCAACAACCCGCGTCTCCCTTTCCGCAACATACCGGTGGACACTCGGGAGGCACCGGACGCCGAGCGTCCCGGTCTCCCTGGCCAGCGCGACAGCGAGCCGTGCAGAGTCTTTCTGGTAACAGATCACTCTCACCAGGTATCCAGGGCGCCCTTTCTTCATCGTGCAGGGAACGGCACAGACGTCGCGGGCTCCCATTGCCATCAGCCGGTCCATGCACCCGGCCAGGATCTCCCCGGTCACGTCATCCACGTTGGTCTCAAGGATATCGACCTCGTCTCCGGGGCTGTCCGGTCCCATCTCGAGGAGAGACGCACGCAGGACGTTGGGAACGAAGGGATGGTCCCGTTCCCCGGCACCGTAGCCGGTGGCGGTCAGCGTGCCGCGGGGGAGATCGCCATGGGGAACGGTCGCAAACTCGGAGAGGAGGGCTGCGCCCGTCGGAGTGCAGAGTTCACCGTCATCATCGGCACCATACCTCACCGCGAGACCGGACTCCGCAAGGACTGCGAGTGTCGCCGGGGCCGGCACCGGTATTGTACCGTGAGCGGAGCGGGTGGTCCCCCCGCCAAGCGCAATCGTCCCGACCACGACCCTGTCAACGGAGAGCGAATGAAGTGCCGTGCAGGCCCCGATGACCTCAGCGATGGCGTCGTCTGCGCCCACTTCGTGGAAGTGGGGGCTTGCCCCGTGGATGGCCGCCTCCCCTGCAGCGATCCGGTCAAAAACCCTGCATGCCATGGCAATCGCCTCTTCCGGAGCATCGGCTCCCTTTACCAGTGCATGCACTTCGGAGAGCGAGCGGGGGACGACAGAGGCCAAAGAGTCCACCCTGAGGGCGCGGATCCCTCCCCGTTTTACCTCTGCGATGACTGGTTCGGCCACTACCGAACGCATTGCCCGGGATACCAGGTCCGCATCTGCGCCAAGGTGAAGAAGGGCGCCGCAGACCATGTCGCCCGCGGCTCCCCTGAACGGGTCAAAGACCAGGACTCGCATACGTACTTATAAATCCCAGCGTATTGCACCTTTAAATTAATGCCTGAACTCCATCTGAAGGTTGACAGCGCGTATCCGGGCGATCAGGGCGGCGGAAAGGCGCGGCTCGACCCAGAGACAATGCTCTTTTTGAAGATCTCCCCTGGCGATATCGTGGTAGTGGAGGGGAAACGCCGGACCGTGGCCAAGGTATGGCGGTCTCTCGTGGAGGACTGGAACCAGAACAAGATACGGATCGATAATTTCACCAGGATGAATGCGGGGGTCAGCATCGGCGATACCGTCAAGATCTCCCGCGTTCAGGACGAGGTAGAGGCAAAGCGGGTGGTTCTTGCACCGCCCGAAGACCTCCCGCGAAATGTTCCCATCAATATCACCCCTCACATCGTCAATGCGCTCATCGATTTCCCGGTGGTGAAGAACGACCTGATCCCTCTCTCGAGCGGGCTGCCTTTCCTGCAGACGCAGTTTGTGCCCTTTAAAGTGGTGGAGATCGAGCCCGAGCAGGCGGTGATCATCACAAAGAACACCCACATCGAGTTCTCCGAGAAGCCAGCCCCCGGGGTGGAAGGCGTCAAACGCATCTCCTACGAGGATATCGGGGGGCTCAAGGACGAGCTGCAGCGCGTGAGGGAGATGATCGAGCTGCCCATGCGCCACCCCGAGCTCTTCCAGAAACTGGGGATCGAGCCGCCAAAAGGCGTCCTCCTCTTCGGTCCTCCGGGAACGGGAAAGACCCTGATCGCAAAGGCGGTCGCAAGCGAGAGCGGGGCACACTTCATCTCGATCGCCGGCCCCGAGGTCATCTCGAAGTACTACGGCGAGAGCGAGCAGAAGCTCCGCGAGATCTTCGACGAGGCCGAGCAGAACGCCCCGTCCATCATCTTCATCGACGAGCTCGATTCCATCACACCCAGGAGGGAGGAGGTGACGGGCGAGGTGGAGCGTCGTGTGGTCGCCCAGCTCCTGACGATGATGGACGGCCTCGAGGAGCGCGGCCAGGTGGTGGTGATCGGGGCCACCAACCGCGTGGACGCGATTGACCCGGCCCTGCGAAGACCGGGGAGGTTTGACCGCGAGATCGAGATCGGGGTTCCCACCGAGCCGGACCGTATCGAGATCCTGAAGATCCACACGAGGGGGATGCCGCTTTCAGAGGAGGTGAACCTCGAAATGCTTGCCCAGCAGACCCACGGGTTCGTCGGGGCGGACCTCGCGGCCCTCGCAAGAGAGGCAGGGATCCGGGCGCTGCGCCGGTATCTCCCCGAGATCGACCTCGACGAGGAGGAGATCCCCGAAGAGGTGCTGGACAAAATGGAGGTCACCGCCGGGGACTTCCGCGATGCGCTGCGGGACGTGAGCCCGAGCGCCATGAGAGAGGTGATGCTCGAGGTCTCCCATGTCACCTGGCAGGACGTGGGCGGCCTCGACGAGGCCAAGCAGGAGGTACGGGAGGCCGTCGAGTACCCCCTTACAGAGAGGGAGCGGTTCGAGGAGCTGGGCATCCGCCCGCCCCGCGGCGTGCTTCTCTTTGGCCCGCCCGGGACCGGGAAGACCCTGATCGCAAAGGCGGTCGCAAACGAGAGCGGGGCGAACTTCATCGCCATCCGCGGCCCCCAGCTTCTCTCCAAGTGGGTGGGGGAGAGCGAGCGTGCGGTACGGGAGATATTCAAGAAGGCCAGGCAGGTGGCTCCTGCCATCATATTCTTCGATGAACTCGATGCCCTCGCCCCCACCAGGGGCGGCGAGGTGGGCAGCCACGTGATGGAGAGTGTGCTCAACCAGATCCTGACAGAGATCGACGGGCTCGAGGAGTTGAAAGATGTCGTGGTCCTTGGGGCCACCAACCAGCCGATGCTGGTTGATCCGGCGCTCCTGCGGGCGGGCCGGTTTGACCGCCTGGTCTATATCGGGGAACCGGGCCTTGACGACCGGGCACGCATCCTGGCCATTCACCTCAGGGGGATGCCGGTCGAGGGATCAGTCATCGAGATGCTCGTTGACGCGATCGAGGGGTTCGACGAGGAGACCATCGGCGAGCTCTGCGGACTGCTCGGAAAAGAGAGGACGGTTACCCCGGAAGAGTGCCGTACTGCGGCGGCGACGCTCACCGTCACAGGAAAGAGCCCGCTGTCGCGGCCCCAACGCCGGAGGTACCTGGCCGAATTGATGAATTCAAGGGGACTTGCAGTCCGTGATGAGGCCCGCGAATCGCTCGTGCGTGGTATTGCAGCCCGCACCGAGGGCTACGTGGGATCTGACCTCGAGGCGCTCTGCCGCGAGGCCGGTATTTTTGCCATGCGGGAGGGCTCGCGCCAGGTCACGCAGCGTCACTTCGAGGCAAGCCTCGCGAAAGTGCACCCCACGATGAACCCCCGGCTGAAGGAATACTACGAGCGGATCCGGCAGTTCTTCAAGGGAGGGCTCCCGAAGGATGTCCAGCCGCCCGAGTACCAGTAAAGGCCAGAGGATAGTGGGCGTTTAATAGCAATATCCGACCAATTTTTCAGGCAGAGCTCACATGCAGAACCTCTCCACATTCCTCGACAACCATTCTCTCGATCCCTCTGCATGCGCCATTGCCTGGGCGACGAAAGGCGAGATGTACACGTACCGTCAACTCCTTGACATGGTCAGGAAACTCTCCTCGGCGCTGGTTGACGGGGGACTCTCCAAAGGCGACCGGGTCTGCATATACCTTGACTCCTGCCCCGAGTATCTCGTCAGTTACTTTGCCCTCTGGCGGATAGGTGCAGTCGCAGTCCCGGCCAACATTGTCTTGAAGGAGGGGGAACTCCGGTACCTTGTCGAGAACTCCGGTGCCTGTAGCATCATCTGCAGCAGGGAGGGGTTGCCGGTAGTCAGGGCCGCGCTATCTTCACTTTCATCGCCCGGGATGGTGGTCTGCACGGGAGATGCACCTGATGGCACGATACCGTGGTCCAGGATTATGCAGGAAGAGCCGTCCTTCCCTGACCCGGTGCCCTGCAGGTTCGATGACCCATGCCAGGTACAGTACACCTCAGGGACCACCGGGAAGCCGAAGGGTGCGGTGCTCACTCAGGGGAACTGGATCGCTGCGCTCGATGCAGAGAAGGAGGTGCTTGGGCTTCGGCAGGGTGATATGTACCTTGGCATCTATCCCATGGCACACGTGGGGGTATCGTGGGGGATCTCGGTCCTGCGGGCAAAGGGGACCTACGTGATCATGGAGCGATTTTCAGAGGAGGAGTACCTGCGGCTGGCCAGGGATCACCGCATCACTGTCCTCTCTGCGATGCCCCCGGTCATCCATGGCCTCTGCGATGCTCCCGGAGGAACAGAAGACGCACTTTGCTCCGTCCGGGTGATCATCAGCGGGGGGGGCCAGCTGTTGCCCGCAGTCTGGGAGGCGTTCGACAGGCGGTATGGGATCCCCATCGCAAACTCCTACGGCCTCTCAGAGACCATCGTCGTCGGGACAGGGACTGCGACGATTCCGGGGATACCCGGGCTGACCCGGAAATACCGGAGCGTCGGGATACCCATCGGGTACAGCGAAGTCCGTATTGTCGACAGTTCGGACCCCGGGATCGTGCTGGGGATGGGCGAGACGGGGGAGATCGCCCTCCGGGGGCCATCGGTAGCCGCCGGTTACTGGAACATGCCCCGGGAGACTGCCGAGACGTTCCTCCCAGGGGGGTGGTTCCTCACGGGCGACATGGGGCACCTGGACGAGGGTGGAGCCCTGTTCATCACTGACAGGAAGAAGGACATGATTGTCATGTCGGGCTGGAAAGTCTACCCGACAGAGGTCGAGAACGTCCTCCTCCAGCATCCCGATATCGCGGATGCGGCGGTGTTCGGAATCCCTGACGAGAGGAAGGGGGAGATCCCCGTTGCCGCGGTGGTCGCAAGGGCGGGCGGACTTCCGGATGAGGCGGAGGTGGCAGCGTTCTGCAGGAGCCGGATGGCCGGCTACAAGGTGCCGAGGAGGGTGGTCTTTGTCGGGTCCCTTCCCAGGGTACATGGCTGGAAACTCCTCCGTCGCACGCTACGCGAAGAGTTCTCCAAAATATCCTGATTTCGGGGCAAGGATATAAGTGAAGGGACAGAAATAGTACGGTTTGGAGATATCTCCTTTGGCCAAGGACAACAGGCGATCCACCGGCATATCAGGCCTGGATCTTGCCATGGAGGGAGGCTTCCCCCTCGGTGCATCGATAGTAGTCCAGGGTTCCCCCCTTACCGGGATAGACCACATGGCCCGCCAGTTCTGGAGCGTGGACGGCAATACCGAAAGTTACCTGATGATCGACGGAGAGGTCGAACAGGGAATGCTCGATGCTTCCAAAATGACGCCGGATCAGCTCATGGAGCTCTGCAAGGGCGACCGTATCGTCGTGGACTCGCTCTCGAGCATCATCCTTTCACGCGGCATCGATACCGCGATCGCTTTTCTTGAAAGGGTCAAGAAGGATATCTCGACCAGGAACGCCAACATCATGCTCGTTCTCTACCCCGACCTCCACCCCGCCCACGAAGAGATCCGCATCATGCGGATTGCCGATGTGGTGATCGAGTTAAAGGAGGTCATATTCATGAACGAGATCGAGCGCCAGCTCGCCGTGCACAAGATCCGCCGCGGCCAGGTCCCTAAACGCCTGATTCCCTTCAATATCACTGACAAGGGGATCGAACTCTCGACCACGTCGAGGGTGGTATGAACACTCGCGAAGCGAGTGTTCATT